>JAPYRS010000073.1 GCA_029936875.1 Alphaproteobacteria bacterium
GCCGCGCCGGATTGAGGGCCTGAAACTTTTCTCGTTGTTCGGGCGTCAAGATTTCTTGAAGGCGCTGGCCAAATTTTTCGCGGGCGCCGCGAATGGCATCCTGAAATTCTTCGCGCGCGGCACCACCGGCGCGAAGCGCCTGCAAGTTCGCTCTGGTTTCCGCGCCGACATCCTGAAGGGACGCCACCTGGTCGTCGCTGAGATCAAGCTGTTCCTGAATGGCGGCGAGGTTCTGTCCGCCGCCCGGCCCGCCTTGTCCGCCACGTCCGCCGCCACCACCTCTAGCGCCGCCGGCGCTCGGTTGTGACGCTGGCGCGCCTGCGCCGTCTGGCCGGAAACGAAGGGCCGCATTGGGGATGGTCAAGATGCCTTCGCGGCGTTCGACTTCAATTTCGACGTTCGCCGTCATGCCTGGTAGCAATCGCAGGTCGGCATTATTGGCCGAAACAATCACCGTATAGGTGACAACGTTTTGCTGAATGATGGGCGCGCGGCGGATCTGCATCACGCGGCCCTGAAAATTGCGCCCGGGAAAGGCGTCGACCGAAAAGGCAACCGACAGGCCCTCTGTGATTTGACCGATGTCGGCTTCATCAAGCGCTGTTTCAACCTGCATCTGGCGCAAATCCTGCGCGATGGTGAACAGAACCGGCGATGAAAGGCTGGCTGCAACCGTCTGCCCGACCGAGACTTTACGGTCGATGACAACGCCGGTGACGGGCGCGCGAATAAACGTTCGGTCGAGATCAATCATCGCCTGTTGCAATGACGCTTGCCGCATCTGAACTTGCGCGCGCGCGGTTTCAATTTGGGCCGCCGCAACACCCTGCTGCGCCTCTGACGCTTTTACCGCTGCTTCCAGGGCGTGAACCTGGGCAAGGGCTGTTTCGGCTTCGGTTCGTGCGCGTTCGCCGTCGCGTTTTGAGGCGACACCGCGCTCCACCAATTCATCCTTGCGCACAAGTTCGCGGTCGGCATCGACACGTCTCGACCGTGCGCTGACCAAATTTGCCTGACTATTGGCGACGTCCGCGTCTACACGCGCTCGGCTCGCCAACTGCATGGTGACGTTGGCGCGCGCCACGGTCAGTTCCGCTTCGGCCTGGATCACGCGCGATTCAAAAGTTTGCGGGTCGATGCGAGCAATCACCTGGCCCTCGGCGACAGGCGTATTGTAATCAGCGGACAATTCGAGAATCTGTCCGGAAATTTGTGATCCCACTTCAACGGTGACAACGGCTGCAATCGTCCCCGACGTTGAAATGGAACTAATAATTGTGCCGCGCTCAACGGTGCCGGTGCGGTAGCTGACGTCACCTTCAGCGTCGCCTGACATGCCAAAGGCAATAACCACGACAATAACTGCCGCGACCAAAAGTATTATCCAGATTGAACGTTTCATAATCAGCCGCGACGGTAGGGACCGCGACGGGGCTCCGTCAACCGCATCGAGAAGGGCCTGCCGCTATTCTGCCGCCGAAACATCATGCGACCCATCAATTCGCGTTGTCCGGGTTCTAGTTTTGCAGCAATCGCAGACATCGCTTCGTGGATGATCGACTGCATTTCCCCGCTTTGGCGTCGAAGATCGGCAAGTGCTGCCTCCGCTGCTGCGGCGTCGTAAGGATTGGCAGAGACTGCGTCGGCCGCGCGGGATTGGGCGGCGCGCAATTTATCCATCGACGCCCGAATGTCGGGGCCGCGCGCTTCCATTTCGGCCCGCGCCATCTTCCGGGTGTCTTCAGGGGCCACCCGCATCATGCCGCCAAATCCGAACTGTTGGGCCCCGCCGTGGCGATGGTGTCCGAACGGCCGCCACAGCGCCAAAATAATGGCGACGAGAACGAGGAAGCCAAAAAACAGATTGATCGCCAGCGATAGTGTCACCCAGGTCGGGCGAGATTGAGGTTGATCGGCCATTGTCTTCTCCTATTCCTCAAAAATTTCTACGATTTGCGGATCGATTGATCCATAAGCCATCAACGACAGATCGAACGACGTAACCTCATTGCCGAGGGTGACGGCGTTGGCGAGCAACATTCCGGCGAGCGCGCCAGTCACGCCACTTCCCGCAAAAATCGCCGGGCGCCGTAGCCATACCCAGAAGGACGTCTGCGTCCGTTGGCCAAGTGTTTCGTGGATCAATGGCGGAACGTGAACTGCCGCCTCTATGCGCGATAGAAGATCGGGCGAAGCCGCCGGTGGAACGACACTGTCCAGCGCCATATCGAGATCGCGCGCGCCCTCAAGCGAATATTGCAGTGACTCGGCGACGTCCGAATCAATGGCAATCAAGGCAAGCGCCGCTTCTCGTTCGGCCTCGGGCCAATGCGCCGGGTCCCGGCCATAGCTTTCCAGAATGGTATCGAGGCGTTCGCGGTTCATCTTCAATGGAAGTTTATCGTTCACGATTCTCCCTCCAGTAATTCATGCACCTTGCCGGAAAGGGCCGCCCGCAAAGACCGGCGGCCCCGCGCAAGCAGGGATTCGAGTGCCTCAACGCTGATATTCAAAAAGTCGGCGGCTTCCACGCCGGAAAACTGTTCGTAGTGCACAAGCGCCAGTGCCGCTGCCTGCCGCTCCGGCAACTGATGCATCGCGGTTCGAACCGATCGCTCGATATCGAGGCGCCGTTCGATTGCCGGTGGCGGTTGCGAGGGCTCGTTTGCGGATTCGGTTTCAAGCGGCACGGTTCGACCTGCGCGCTTCCGGTCAATCGCGAGATTGATCGCGACGCGTGCGAGCCAGGCCCGAAGGCTGGCGGTCCCCGTCTCCCAATTCGGTGCCTTTTTGATCAAGCGAATGAATGTTTCCTGGGCCACGTCTTCTGCTTCCTGGCGATTGCCAATCACGCGCCATGCCATGGCGACAACAAACCCGAGATGGCGTTCGACCAATTCTTTCCAGGCGCGCTGATCGCCGGCCGCGATGAGGCTGAGGAGGGTTGCATCATCACGATCCGGCGAACGCACGGGGGTGTCGTCGTCATTGCCTGACTGCCCCATCTAGAAGCCCGTTTCCGATGCTCTACCGGGCGCGTCGTAGCTTGCCGATCTCGTCTGAGACGATTGTTCCATCCTGGTTCACATCATAACGCGCAAACCAACGCAGCAACCGTCGCACCAATTTCGGACTTGTCGAGAATTTGATCGCCGTTGGTATCGAGCATCTCGAAAATTGAAGTGGCCCCAATGGCCTGCAGCAAACGACCGCGCCGCCGGAATTCATCAACCGACAACAGCCCGTCGCCGTTGATATCAATGGCGGTGAAAAGCCGGGCCTGTTCAGAGAGGATTTCGTCGCTGCCAAGACCGCCTGATTTATCAGTATCGAGCATCTCTAGCATCCGGTTTGCGGCCCCTTCGCTTGATACAGCACTTCCGCCAGAAATGCCGCCAAAGTGCACATGCGGGCCGGCAAGGGCTGCGCCGCCGATGGCGACCAGGCCAAGGACGATGGCAAGCTTGATTCGAATACTGGGCATGAGATTCTCCGTAGATTGGGGGAAGGATGTCGGCCTTCTCCTCCGTACACGGATGGAACGGGCGATTTCCGTCGGGAATTCCCCAAATTTCTGGAATTTATGCGGGATGCCTTGACGGGACGTGTTCCCATAGGTGCCAATTCAGGGCATCAATTAATGCCGCAAAATGGAGAGAATAATGACCGATAATAACGCCTACCGCGTGACCACCGATCCCGATCCCTACGAGCCGTTCAACATCGCGCTTGCCTACAAGACCGGCAATCTTGTGTTCGTATCGGGGCAGGCGGCAATCGATATTGAAGGCAACCTGGTCGGTGTCGGCGATTTTGATGCCCAGGCCGAATGCGCCATGGCCAATTTAAAGCGCGTTCTTGAGGCGGCCGGGTCCGGTATGGAGAAGATCGTCAAGGTCAACATCTACATGACCGACATGAGCGAATTTGGAAAAATTCTCGACCTTCGCGCCAAACATTTCACCAAGCCCTATCCCGCCGATACTATTGTCGAGGTTAAAGGCCTGGCGCTGCCGGAACTGATGATCGAAATTGAAGCGGTTGCCCTCATTGAAGGTGAAATTATCGGCCAGGACATCGGCTAGGTCTTCGTCTGGGCCCGGCGTTAATTTCGCAAGGCCGTCCCCCGCGGCGGTAATCTCTGGCATTCTGCCCCCGCAATAAATGCTGACCCGATGTCAGCTGAACAGGGGGAACAGAATGACCGACAACAATGCCTATCGTATTTCAACCGACCCGGACCGGACCCACGATCAACACCATCTCGGTGCCGGTTACCGGGTTGGCAACCTGATATTTCTTAGCGGCCAGGTCGCCGTAAACGAGAACAGCGAAATTATCGGTGAGGGCGATATGGCGGCGCAAACGCGACAGGCTTTTGCCAATCTCGGCATGATTCTCGAACGCGCGGGCTCCAATCTCAACAAGATCATCAAATCGACGACTTTCATCACCGAAATCAGTCAGCTCGCGGCCTACCGCGAAGCGAAAGAAGAAGTTTTCGTCGCTCCCTATCCGGCGGGCACCATTGTCGAGGTCTCAAAATTGGGGCGGCCCGGCTTGATGATCGAGATTGAGGCGGTGGCCCTCGCTGAAGGCGAGCTTGTGGGCTAGAAGCAAATGACGAAGGCGAGCTTATTGGTTGAGATCCGGTGCGCTTGCCGCTCGGGCCGCGTGACCTCTAATATCGACAAAATAACTAGGGCGATGGGGAGGCCTTAAGATGGCAAAGCGTAGCAACGTTCTTACCGGCGGCATGGTGATCAGCCGGACAATTCAAAAATTTGGCGTCAAAACCGTGTTCGCGCTGGCTGGGGCCTCGCACACGTTTCTGCTGGATGCGCTTGATCAGGACGATATCAAGCTCGTGTCCGGGCGCCACGAAACCGCGACCGTTGTTGCGGCTGACGGCTATAGCCGCGTGACGGGACGTTTGGGTGTCGCGTTGATCATCGCCGATCAGGGTATGCCGAACGCGGTCACCGGCATCCTTTCCGCTTATGAGGCCTGTTCGCCGGTATTGATTCTGGTTGCCCGCCTTCCCACAAGTTGGGTCCAGCCGGAAGAAGCTGTCGATCACGATGCGCTCGCGCTGGTCCGGCCAATTTGCAAATGGGCGCGGACGGTTCATTCAAAAGACCGGCTCCGCGAATATGTTGAGGCCGGCGCGCGGCGGGCCTTGTCTGGTCGCCCCGGTCCCGTGGTGCTGCAGATCCCGCAGGAATTTCTCGGCGCCGCCATTGACGAAGCCGATGAGTTGGACGCGGCGCTCACCGATACGCCGAAGCCTGATGCCCCTGTCGAGGCAGCAACGGCGGCGGCGCAATTATTGGCAAAAGCAAAACGGCCAATGATTGTCGTCGGTTCGGGTGCCACACGCGGTAACGCCGGTCCGGCGCTCCGCAAGCTTTCCAAGGATTATAATATTCCGGTGGTTGCCAATGCGCTCGGCCGCGGGTTGGTGCCGGAAGACGATAATCTTGGCTGGTCGTGGCCGCTCGCACAGGTCGCCGCCAAAGAAGCCGATGTCGTCATGTGGGTCGGTTGCCGTATGACCCAGCGCCTCGGTTATGGCCTCGCGCCGCGCTTTGCCAAAAAAGCAAAATTTATTCAGATCGATATCGAGGCCGAAGGCATTGGCCGCAACCGAAATGTGGAAGTGCCCATTGTCGCCGATGCCGGGTTGGCCGTTGCCGCCGTTTACAAGGCGCTCAAAAAACAAAAGGCCAAGCCGAAAAAATCGGTCAAGTGGTTGCACAATGCGCTCAAGCCCCGGCTCACGCGCATTGCCGAGGTTGGTCTCGGTGATAAGGATTCGATCCATCCCTATCGCCTCGCCCGCGAGGTCATGAAGCGTTTGCCGAAAAACGCGATTTACGTCGGTGACGGCGCCGACATTCAAAACTTCATGCATGCAATCCTCCGCATTCGCACATCACCCGGATTTATGGATCACTATCCGCTTGGCTCGATGGGTATTGGCACGCCGCTCGCCCTTGGTGCGGCGGCGGCCTCGGCTGAAATGGCGCGCGAAACCAAGTCCAAACCGCGCCCGGTCATCTTGGTTACTGGTGACGGCTCGTTCGGATTCTACCCGAGCGAATTTAACGGTGCTGTTCAGGCTGGCATAAAGTTCATCACGCTCATTTCCAATGACGGCGCCTGGGGTACCGAGAAGCACGGTCAGAACCTCGCCATCGGCCGGACCGTCAATTGCGAACTCGGCGACGTCCGCTACGATCTCATGGCCAAAGCATTTGGCTGCGAGGGCGAACAGGTAACAAAGCCGGCTGATCTCGGTCCGGCGATTGATCGCGCGATAAAAGCGGACGGCCCCTACGTCATCGATGCCGTGACCAGCCGCACCGCGGGCCACGACCGGAAAACCGATCCCCATCTTCAGATGATTGCGTTCGAGGATTTGGCCCAGAGCCGGAAGAAGCACTACACGCCTTCGATCGCCTGACCCGCTTCGGGATGGCGACCGAGCTCGGGGCCTAGTCCACGGGCTCCCTTCAAAGGCTGATGTGGGTATCTAGGGGAATCCGTCGCAGAGGCAAATATATCTTGATTATCAATGGTTAACGCGACTGCCTTTTCGCGATATCCGTTAGGATTTTGTCAACCAATTCGCCCTATTCTCTGCCACACAGATTAGCCGACAGGTTTTCTACGCAACACCTCGCAGAACGCGGAACGTTGCACAAAGTCGGGATTGCGGGCGTCCAGGGGCATTCGACGCGGTATTACCCTTCCCTGGTATCAACGTCAGCACGCCATGGGCGTCAGCTAACGCCGACTGACGATCCTCCGGAATTTGAAAGTATTTGCCGTTGGCCCACGCCTCGACGTGTTGGCTGAAGAAGCGGCTAAATAAATTTCCGGATTGGCCCGGTGCCATCGCGTAATACGAATTTCCCAGATCTGAAAGATCGTAGACGGCCCGGTACCCCGCCCCGTGATTATTGGCGTAGGGGTTTTTTCCGCCGCCAAATCGAATGCCACCCCGCATGACGGTGAAGGGACTGCCGTCGGAATCTGCCACTAGCCCTAAAAGGTTGGAGAGCCCCGGTACAAAACCGTAAATCGGATGAAGGAACTTCACCTGATGGGCGTCGCCCCAGCGCCAACGGGTGAAATCTTTTCCGTATTCATCTGAAAATTCTTCAAGCGCGTCGTCGAGCGCCGCCCGGGCCTGCTGCGAACAGCTGTCGATAATCACGCTGTTGATGTCGTCGCACCATTGGGGTGCTTCGGTCAGGATTGTCCGAATCGTGCGCGGGCGAAGGTTCCAGTAGGAATTGAACGAGTCACCCATTTCGTCGGCAACCAATCGCTTGATCAACATGCGCGTCCAGGCGGCAAACATAAGCGGCTCGGGCGTTCCCCGGACCATGTCGAAATTCCAATTATCCAGCTGCTGCATGACCGCGCGTACGCGCGGTGAAGTCCGGTTGTCGGTCGCGCGCACCGATTCCAACATCAACGGCAGTAAATCCCGCGCCATGTTGGAGACGCTGTCGGTTTGCAGCGCCATGCTGTCGGCGAGTGTTTGCGGTTCGTCCTGCCCAAGCGCGCGGGCGATTCGCTCCGCCCGGAAGGAAGGTTCCCAATCGGCGCTGATAAAATGCGGATAATCATCGTCAACAATTCGATTGTTGGCGTTCAGCAGAACATCGCCCGGCGGATCGAACTGGCGCGGTAAATCGCCGAAGGCAACAAACCCCTGCCAATCGTCTGAATAACTTTCCCCCGGCGACGGAACCAGTCCGCGTCCACCACCCCTTATCGGCACCCGGGCCGGCGAAACCATACCGATGTGGTTGCTCGCATCGGCGTAAACAAAGTTTTGCTGTGGCGCATGAAAGAAAGTGAGTGCCCGCAGGAATTCAAGCCGGTTGCGCGCGGTCTGCAGAATATGAATTGCGTCGGCCGTGGTATCGCCCGGCTGTGGGGCAACGGCACTCAGCGATATGACGTGATCCGAGCCGGCGCGTGCGGCCGCACTGTCGAGAACGTCCGATACCACCGGGCCGTGACGCGTCGAACGTACCAACAGCTTTTGATCCTCGCCAAATCGGACGCTGATTATTTCTTCCCGAACATCAAACGGTTCCGCACCGTCTGGCGTCATATATGAATTGGCGTCACCCGGTGCCAAACGCTCGACAAAAAGATCGGTCAGATCGCCTTAGGTCGTTGTCATGCCCCAGGCGATATTGGCGTTGTGGCCGAGCAAATGAAACGGCATGCCGGGCAGCGTTGCGCCGGTGATATCGAGGCCGGGCGCTTCGATGCGGGCGAGGTACCAGATGCCCGGCGCGGTCAGGCCGAGATGCGGATCACTGCCAAGGATCGGTTTGCCGGTCTCCGTCAGCGCCCCTCTGATCGCCCAGGCGTTACTGGCGCGCTTCGGCTCCAGAAACGACGGCACATTGTCGGCCATGCGATTGGCATTGAAGGGTGGCTGGCAGACTTGCGGTCCGAATCGGCGGCCCGTCCGGGCTGGTCGGCAACAGCACTTCGACCTGTTCGGGCGTGAGCCGTTCGAGCAGCGCGGCGCGGCGCAATTCACCGGTCCAGTTTCCGCCGAGCATCAGCGCGAGAAGTTTTCCCATCACCAGCGAATCTGCCGGTTTCCAGGGTTCGGGGCTATACAGCAAATAGACGAATTCGGGCGAATAGGGGCCGCTGTGGTTTTCGATATAGGCGTTGACGCCCTTCGTATAAGCTTCAAGTGTCGCCTTCGCCTCGTCCGTCAGTTCATCGTACTGGCCTTCCGCCGAGCGGTAGATGCCGAGCGTTCGCACCACTTTGTCCGCAGGCAGCGCCCGGCCCCCAACGACTTCGGCGAGACGGCCCTGGCCGATGCGACGGTAGAGGTCCATTTGCTACAGCCGGTCCTGGGCATGGGCGAAGCCGAGCGCGTAATAGGCGGCGTCCAACGTGTCGCCCTGAATGTGCGCGACACCGTTTGAATCCCGGATGATTTCCGCAGGTGCATTCAACGACGCGAGTTCAATTTCGCCGTCTGTCTTCGGCAAGGAAAAAATGACCAGGCGACCAACCCGAGAACAAAGATGATCGCGACCGCGACAAGCGCGCTTGCCCCGTAAGCAAGCCACTTCAATAACTTTCCAATGCGCCGCATGCGGGACCTTTTATTGACAAAGCTTTTGCTGCGCCGCTACATGAACGCGGTTTGGCGGCGCTGGCAATCCTAATGTGTGAATGTGCCCGCTCAAAGTTCCTCGTCGCAGGTAAAGTCTCAAAAAATCTCCATGAAAGTCACCGAGCTTGCCCTTCCCGGCGTCTTAATGATCGAACCGCGCATCTTTGACGATGACCGCGGATCCTTCCTCGAGACCTACAACGCGGATCGCTATCGGGATGCGGGCATTCACGACAACTTCGTGCAGGACAATATCTCGCGCTCGAAAAAGGGCGTTCTTCGCGGCCTCCATTTTCAGCGGCCCCATGATCAGGCCAAACTGGTGCAGGTGCTTGCCGGCGAAGTCTTCGACGTTGTCGTCGATATTCGGCGAGCGTCGCCAAATTTTTCGAAATGGGTCGGCGTCACGCTTGATGCAAAAACCCGCGTTCAAATTTATATCCCGAAGGGCTTCGCCCACGCCATGTGCGTGCTCAGTGACGAAGCGCTTTTCTCGTACAAGGTCGGGAGTTACTACGACCCGGCAAGCGAACATTCGCTGCTTTGGAACGATCCGAAAATTGGTATCGAATGGCCCATCAACAAGCCCATTCTGAATGAAAAAGATTTAGGCGCGGCCTCGCTTGGCGACTTCCCGGAAGATAAATTGCCGGTGTTCGGCGAATGACTGACCGTCCGGTTCTCCTGTTTGGTTCCACTGGGCAGGTCGGCGCGCATCTCTTGCAGATATTGGCGGCGCACGGGCCGGTGCTGGTGCCAAAACACAACGAAGTCGATTTTATTTTGCCCGACGACCTTCGAGGCTACATCCGGGTCGCGCGGCCTTGCATCATTATCAATGCCGCTGCAAACACCAACGTCGACGGGGCGGAAGATTCGCCCACGTTAGCAATGGCGATCAATTCCGATGCGCCGCGCATCATGGCGGAAGAGGCACGGCAACTGGGCATCGCGCTGATTCATTATTCGACCGATTATATTTTTGATGGCGCCGGCGGCAACGGCAAAACAGTCGGCGACAACGGACGCCACGCCTACCGCGAGGAAGACGAGGCCAAACCGTTGGGCGTTTACGGTCAAAGTAAATGGTTCGGTGAAGAAGCGATCCGCGTCATCGCGCCCGCGCATCTGATTCTCAGAACCAGCTGGATCTACGGGTGGGACGGAAAGAATTTTTTAAACACCATCCGTCGTCTTGCTCACGAAAATGACGAGTTGCGAATTGTCGACGATCAGATCGGGACACCGAACTGGTCACGGGCGCTGGCAGAAATGACCGTCGCCATTCTCGACAGTACCAACGCGATGAATATTCCGGCGATGCTGGAATCGAAAGGCGGCACCTATCACATGACCGCATCGGGGGAAACAAGTTGGTGTGGGTTTGCGAGCGCCCTCGTCGATCATTTTTTCGAGCGGGACGATTGGCCGGACGGCAAACCAAAACCGCCGGTCATTCCGATCACGACTGCAGAATACCCGTTGCCTGCGGCACGGCCAGCCTATGCGGTGCTTGAAACAGAGCTCATCCGAAAGACTTTTCGTCTCGAAATTCCCGACTGGAAATCAGAACTCGCGCGCTGTTTTGAAAACGGTTAGGGCATCCGCCGGACACCGGCAAGCCAGTTAAGCGTTCCCCACGCTTTTGCCAAATCACGCAATGATTTTTGGCGATTAAGAATCAGCGCGTACCCAACCCCCTTCACCGCCGATTGTGCGAGTTGCGGCAGCGCGAGTTTTGCGGCCGCCCCGGCACCTTTGTATTTATCTTCCAGATAAAGCCGCGACCACGCCATATGAACCGATTTTCGCCAACGTATTCGCGTCGTCGGGGGGCTTGCGGTTCCGGAAATATGCGTGACTTTTGCGCTGGGCACATAGATCAGGCTTTGCCCGGATTGGCGCAAGCGCAGGCAAAGATCGTCGTCCTCGAAAAATAAAAAGATATGCGGATCGAAATGCTGGCCGCCGTCGCGGTTGCGATCAGGAATAAATAATGCGGCGCCCGAAAGAAATCCGACCGAGGTGTCGCCCCCGGGAACGTGGCCTTCGTGGTCCGGCATGCCGGCGCGGCTGAATAGATCGGCGTCGTAACTTGTCTCGGTCGCGCCTGCTTGGTTCAGAATTTGTGGGCCAAACAGGGCGGCGTCGGGATACCGAATCGCTGCGCCGATAAATTCTTCGATGGTGTCGGGCTGCAACACGGCATCCGGATTCAAAAACAGGATCGCGTTTCTCTCCGCCGCGCGGGCGCCCTGATTATTGGCGCTGCCAAAACCAGCGTTGTGTGCGTTTTCAATAACTGTGGCATTGGGCCGAACGCGACGGACTTCTTTGACCGTTTGATCGGTGCTCGCGTTATCGACAACGCAGACCGCAACATCGCCCGGAATCGAATCGAGGCAGCGCGCGATCACCGCGGCGCTGTTGTGGGTGACGGTGATGACGGTGACCATTGGCCCGGCCATGCAGGATCAAATAACCGGGTAGCCGAGCGCTTTTCCGGCAAGCCCATCAAACAGACCAAGCATCCGCTCACGCCAGGCGAACACCGGATCGTCTGCCTCAAGGATCGGAAAGGGGCTAACAACCCGGGCCCATTGGAACGCGCCAAACAATGTGTAATCGGGGCCGGCAGGCGTTTCCCCGGCAAGATAGGGCTGTTCGTTAAAGGTGAGCCGCACTGGTGTCAGCGCTTTTCTGAATTTGAGAACAGACTGATCCCGGCCCGCCTGAATTTCGGCCAATGGTTTGCCCATCCGCGCGGTGCGGCTTTCGACAAAGTAATCTTTACTGGCATCATCAAGGTGCTCAAAAATGTCCTGAATGACGCAATGCAGTAACGGGCCATGGACGGTCGAATTCACCCACTGGGTGAAAAATTGGGCCTGACCGCTGCCGATGGCATCGCCGAACAGGCTTGGCTGGTCTGGGTAGGTTTCGTCGAGATAAAGGGCGATTGCATGTGAATCGAAGACCACATGGTCGCCGTCGACCAAAATCGGCACCTTGTCCTGACCGCTGAAGGCAATCCTGTCCTTGTCGCAGAAATGAATGATTTCGCGGGTAGGCTCAAAGCCTTTGTGGGCCAACGCCATGCGGGTTCGCCAGCAATAGGGGCTGAAATAGCGCCCGTCTGCGCCGCAGAGTTCATACAGTTTCATTGCTATTCACCTTCCAGGGCCATCCCGTTGTACCTCAGCCGCAAATCAGGGAAACTCGCCGCAACATTTGCCCGGCCAGTTGGAGGATCGGGCGGGACGGCAATGCACCGTCCAATGAAAGGGAACTAACACATGGCTGATGTCAAAATCTACAGCGCCGAAGTCTGCCCCTATGCGGAGCGCTCGCGTCTGGTATTGCACGAAAAAAATGTTGAGCTGGAACTGATCGAGATCGATCTCGCCAATAAACCGGACTGGTTCAATGATGTATCGCCCTATGGAAAAGTCCCGGCGCTCGATCATGGCGGCAAGCGGGTTTACGAATCGGCGATTATCAATGAATACCTCGACGAAGTGTTTGCCGATCCGCCGCTGTTGCCGGCCGATCCGGAAAGGCGCGCGATCGCCCGCATCTGGATCGATTACTGCAACACCCGGCTTGGTACGCCGGCTTATAAACTCATTCGCGAAGACGACCCCAAGGTCCAGAAGGATCTGAAGGACGAGCTCATCACTGTCTTGCGGTTTATGGAAAAGGAAGGCCTTCGGAAAATCAGTGATGGCCCCTATTGGATGGGGACGGAGCCGACGCTGGTCGATTTCGCTTTTTATCCGCACTTCGAACGCTATTGCGTGATCGAACATTACCGGGGCTTCAAGATTCCCGAAGGCTGCACGCGGATCTTAAGCTGGCTCGACGCGATGCGGGGCCGGGCTTCGGTGAAAGCGATTGAGAACCCGCCGCAGTTTTACATCGACCGCTATGCCAAACAGCAGCAGACGAAGAACGCTGCGTAAACGTCGGGCGGGTGACTTGTCGGCGGGGTATCCGAGTTAAACTCAAAAAGGAGCCCCGCCCAAATCCGGGCGAGGCCCAGTTAATAGAGAAGTTGGGAATGAACCCCCTTATGGTAGCAATTGTTTATCCTCCAGAAGA
>JAPYRS010000074.1 GCA_029936875.1 Alphaproteobacteria bacterium
GCTCCGGCTGGAAAGCTACAACATATCCAATGTGGAATTGATCAATGCGATCAATCTCAACAACCGCCTTGTTGCCGCCGGCGCACTCGATACCGGGCAAGGCCGTTTTTCGATTAATGTCCCGGGCCTGTTTGAATCGGCAGGCGACGTGCTCGACCTGCCAATCAAAGTCAGTGGCGACGGTGTCGTTACATTGGCAGATGTCACGGAAATTCGCCGCACCTTCAAGGATGCACGATCGTTCGCCCGTTTGAACGGGGAGCGCGCCGTGGCCCTCGAGATCACCAAGCGCGTCGGCACCAACATCATTGAAACAAATTTCGCGGTTCGCGAAGTCGCCCGGATTGTCAGCCTGAACTGGCCGGAAGGTGTCCGGATCACGTTCAGTCAGGATCAATCCGAATTTACGATTCAGATGCTCGGCGATCTTCAGAACAACATCATCAGCGCCATCATTCTGGTCATGATCGTCATTGTTGCGGCCCTTGGTCTCAGAAGTTCTGCTCTGGTCGGGATTGCCATCCCCGGCTCATTCCTGTTCGGCATTTTAATTCTTTCGATGATGGGCATGACCATGAACATGGTCGTCATGTTCAGCCTCATTTTAGCGGTGGGGATGTTGGTGGACGGCGCCATTGTTGTTACCGAATTCGCGGACCGGCGAATGGCCGAGGGCGCACACCGCCGCGACGCCTATGCCGCCGCCGCAAAGCGCATGGCCTGGCCGATCATCGCCTCCACCGCAACGACACTCGCGGCCTTCATGCCGCTGCTGTTTTGGCCGGGCTTGGTTGGAAAATTCATGGTTTTCCTGCCCGTCACCTTGATTGGAACGCTTTCCGGTTCCCTGCTGATGGCGCTTATCTTTGTTCCGGCATTGGGCAGCATTTTCGGGCGTCCGGGCAATGTCAGCGGGCGCGCCGTTGCCAAGGTGAAGGCGGCAGAGACCGGCGACATTCATAATCTTGGCGGATTTACCGGCGCCTATGTGAGTGTGTTGAAATTTTTCGTCAACCGCCCGTTCCCCGTTCTTGTTGGCAGCGTCGGCCTGCTTGTGCTGGTTTTCTTCCAGTACGTTCAATATGGCAACGGCGTCATCTTTTTTCCCAACGTTGACCCTGACAATGCCCGCGTCCTAATTCATGCACGCGGTAACATGTCGGCCATCGAGAAAGACCATTTGGTGCGCGAAGTTGAAGATCGGATCCTTGAAATTTCCGGCATCGAAACCGTTTACGCGCGCACCGGCCAGGGCGGCCAGGGCAACGCCGATTCGGCCGACGTCATCGGTTCCATCTACATCGAATTTTTGGACTGGCAGGCGCGCCGCCCGGTATCGGAAATTTTGACGGAAGTTCGAGAGAGAACATCAGAAATCGCCGGCATTCATGTGGAAGCGCGCGAACCCGAAGAAGGACCGCCCACCGGCAAGGCCATTCAAATTCAGCTAAGCGCCCGTGACCCGTCGCTTCTCAACCACGCCGTCGATCAAATACGGGACGCGATCAAAGACGTCACCGGGCTGATCGATCTGGAAGATAGCCGCCCGATCCCCGGCATTGAGTGGCAATTGGTCGTCGACCGGGCCCAGGCCGGTCGGTTCGGCGCCGACGTTGCGTCCGTCGGTAATGTCGTCAAGCTAGTTACGAACGGCATTAAAGTCGGCGAATACCGGCCTGATGATGCCGATGAAGAAGTTGAAATCCGTATTCGTTTTCCGCTCGAGGATCGAAGTATCGAAGAACTCGATCAGATGCGGGTCCTCACGAAAAACGGTCAGGTTCCGATTAGTAACTTTGTCCATCGTTCCGCAAGACCCGTTGCAGGCACCCTGGAACGAATCGACGGATTTCGCGTGCTGCGGATTGAAGCCGAAGTTTTGCCAGGCGTGTTACCCAACACCAAGGTTCAGGAGATCAAGGAAATCCTCGAGGGCCTCGATATCAATCCGGGCGTCCGCGTAACTTTCAAGGGCCAGGACGAAGAACAGGCGGCCGCCCAGGAATTCCTCAGTCGCGCGTTTTTGGTCGCGCTATTCGTGATGGCCATCATACTCGTCACCCAGTTCAACAGTTTCTATCACGCGTTCCTGATTCTAACGGCCGTCATCATGTCGATAATCGGCGTACTGATCGGATTGATGGTGACCGGTCAACCGTTCAGCGTGGTCATGACGGGGGTCGGTATCATTACGCTTGCCGGCATTGTCGTGAACAACAACATTGTCCTTATTGACACCTACGCGATTTTGCGACGAACGGGCATGGATGCCATGGAGGCAATCCTCCGAACGGGCGCACAGCGCCTTCGCCCGGTCCTGTTGACGGCGGTCACGACCGTGATCGGTTTGATGCCGATGGTCACCGGCGTCGGAATTGATTTTGTCACACGCGATGTGTCGGTCGGCGCGCCGTCGACACAGTGGTGGACGTCACTTGCGACAGCGGTTGCCTCAGGCCTTACGTTTGCAACGATACTCACATTGATCGTCACGCCAAGCCTGCTCGCGCTCGGTTACAACACCTCGCAATTCCTGAGCAGAGGCAAAAGGGCCAGAGCGGCGGCGGAAGCATCGCCTTCCGCAGCGCCGGCCGAATAGTCAGCCGTTAGGCGTCTTCCTTTACCTCGGAGAGGAGCCGTTCGCGTTCGGCAACTTCCTGCTGCCGTGCCCACATCTTGGCGTACTGACCATCATGTTCGAGCAGCAACGCGTGCGTACCGCGTTCCACAATCCGGCCGTTGTCCATTACTAGAATCTCGTCGGCATCAACGACCGTTGAGAGCCGGTGGGCGATCGTAATAATTGTCCGGGTTTGGGATATTTCTTTCAGAGATTCCTGAATTTCTTTTTCGGTTTTGGAATCAAGCGCGGATGTTGCCTCGTCAAAGACCAGAAGGCGCGGATTCTTGAGGACGGCCCGCGCAATCGCAACGCGCTGTTTTTCACCGCCCGATATCTTCAGGCCCCGCTCACCGACGACCGTGTCATATCCATCGGGCAGTCCAATAACGAAGTCATGGATACTGGCGATTTTTGCGGCGGCTTCGATTTCCTCGTCGGTCGCGCCGACGCGGCCGTACCGAATGTTGTAGCGAATGGTGTCGTTGAACAGCACCGTATCCTGCGGAACAATCCCCGTTACCGCCCGCAGCGACTGCTGTGTGACCTCACGGATATCCTGACCATCAATGGTCACGCGTCCCGCCGATACATCGTAAAACCGGTAGAGAATACGAGAAATCGTTGATTTACCTGCGCCGCTGTGCCCAACGATTGCGACCGTCGCACCGGGACGCGCGACAAAGGACACTCCAAAGAGTATCTGCCGCCGCGGATCATATTCGAAATCAACGTCCTCAAACCGAATCTCACCTTCGGCAATATTCAATTCCGGCGCATTCGGGATGTCTTCCACCTCCGGCGTTATTTCCAGCAACTCGAACATTTTTTCCATATCGACCAGCGACTGTTTTATTTCCCGGTAAACAAATCCAAGGAAATTGAGCGGCTGATAGAGCTGCATCAGAATTGTGTTGATGAGGACGAAGTCACCGAGCGTCATTGTGTCATTAATCACGCCTTGCGCCGCAATGATCATCACGCCAAAAACACCGACGCCAACTAGGGCGCCCTGCCCAATGTTCATCAAGGCAAGCGTCGTGTGGCTTGTCACCGCGGCCGCTTCATATCGTTCAAGCGACGAATTAAACCGCTCGGCCTCATGTTGCTCATTGCCGAAATATTTGACGGTTTCATAGTTGATCAGACTATCAACCGCCTTCGTCATCGCTTCGCTGTCGGTCCGGTTCATTTCGCGGCGAAACTTTATTCGCCATTCCGTCACAAGCATGGTGAAGGCGATGTAGGTGACGACAGATGCAAACGTCACCACCGCAATCCACGGCGTGTAATTTACCAAAAGGACAATGCAGACGAGCGCGATCTCAAATATGGTGGGAATAATATTGAAGATCGAAAAGTTGAGGATGAATTGAATCGCCTTGGCGCCCCGTTCGATGACGCGCGACAGGCCCCCGGTTTGGCGATCAAGATGGAATCGAAGGCTAAGGCGATGAAGATGCTGAAAGGTTGCAAGCGCCGCCGAGCGGATTGCGTGTTGCGCAACTTTGATGAAAACCGCATCCCGCAACTGGCCGAACGCCTGGGAGGCAACGCGCGCCAAGCCGTAAGCCAAAATGAACCCAAGTGGCAGGGTAATGATTGGGCTTGTTTCGCCGTTTAAGGCGTCAACCGCGCCCTTGTAGAGGAAGGGAACAAATATTATCGAGACCTTTGACGCGATCAAAAGAAAGACCGCGGCCAGGACCCGCCATTTCAAATCAAAGCGGCCCACCGGCCACAAGAAGGGCAAGAGCGTTCGAAGGGCGCGAAGGTGGCCACCGGTTTTCGAGGTCGAATCAGCGGCAAAATCGGGTTGATCGGCAGGATGTCGCTGCAAAGGTTGCAAGGCCTCTAGAAAATTGTCTTACGATTCGGGGGAGTAACGGGGGAAGAATCAACCAATTTACCGCATCTTAAGGACGATAGGTTCAAATCACCTTAGCCAAAGAGGTAAGCGTGACCGCCACAAACGTCAATGTTGAACAGACCCCCAAAAGTAATGGGGCTTCTCATTCGAATTCCGGCTTTAACGGGTAAGAAGTTCAGATGCCCTGCCACTTTGAATTTCAGTGTTATGGCATCGTCTTTCCTGCGCTGGCGTATACCGGCCCAAGCGGGACAACGCTTCAGATTTCGGCGGATGCTGGACCACTTCCCTGCAGCGTCGAAAATATCGATTCGCGGGCGCGGCTTCAGAATCTCGTCCGGCAAATGCGCCGTAAGTTTCCAGGACAGTTGGTTGTTAGCGATTCCCAGCGCCTAACTCTTTCAGAAGAGATCGAAATAGAAGGCCCGGTGACAGCGGTCAGCATATTCAAAGTTGTTACAAAACCCGTTCTTGGAATGCGACCGCTCATCAATCTTCTGAAAACACAATTCTAAGGCAAGCGGCGGCTAGTTCGTATCCGCCGGGAGCCGGAAAATCTGACCCGGAAATATCAGGTCAGGGTCTCCGATCCGGTCGCGGTTCGCTGTAAAAATCACGGTATAGCGAATTCCTGCGCCGTATGTTGCTCGCGCAATGCGCCACAAACTATTACCCGGCTGCACGATGACCTGCCCCTCAGCAAGAACAATGGTGCTCGGGTCGGCACGTTGAAACGGCAACGCAACGCGGGCAAGAACTTTGCCGCTTTGTTCGACTGTATCCAGGCGCAATTGATGGGTCCCCGGTGCAATTTCCGTTTCCGGCACCAGCTGCCATGCGCCGCTATCATCACTGCGCACAACGCCGACCAGTTTGTTGTCGCTATAGGCGCGCACTTCGATGTTGGGGTCGGCGCGGCCAGCGATAATGATTTTCCCGACCTCATTGTAATCGAGCGAGTCGATGCTGACGCCCGGGCCACCTTCAGATCGGGCAACGGGGCCACCCGGTTCCTGCAAAATCCGGGTCGGTCGCCCTGGTTCTTTAGGGATCAGGACCGCGATTGTTCGTTGCGGCGGCGCGGCGACTTCGCGGTCAGGAACCGCGAGGACCACTGTTTCTTCCGATCGCAAAATTTGTTCGCCTGGTTTCTCGGCCTCGAGCGTTAGCTGGCGTGATCCCGGTGCAATCGGTATGTCCGGTATCAGAACCCATTCCCCGCGCGGGTCAGCGCGCGCCGTACCGATAGGTTCGCCGTCATCAAGTACCGTTACTTCGGCGCCCGGTTCGGCCCGGCCAGCAATAACGGCATTCCCATCCTGCGCAATGCGGACAATATCAAACGTCGGCAAGGCTTCGGAAGGCGGCGCTTGCGGTGTGCCTGAAGGCGGTTGAACTGCAGCCACCGATTCTTCGGTTGCCGGCGATTTGGGCTGAACGCGCGTCTTGGTTTGGCCGGTTGATTCTGTCGTTGCCGTCTCGACCCGCGGCGCTGGTGCAGGCGCAGGACTCGTTGAGGCGACGCCAGGCTCATTCGGAGTGGGCCGCGGCGCCAGATACCAATACCCCGCCACTCCAAGTGCGGCGAGGACGGCAAAGGTAATTAAATATCGCACAAAATATTCCTGTTACCCTGCGGCGCTGCCAGGCATCGGCATTATAGCACCCTCGCCCGGCCCAACCAATTCAGGGCGATACGGTGACGTGAAATCGGTATAATTCAACTCCTTTCTTGATCACCCGGACAGCGATCACATCGGCCTCGGCCGCCCACGAACCGCCGCACCCCCTTACGGCCATTACGGCCAAGCCAACGAAGAAGGCTATTAATTTCATAATGTCACCCATTTCCGCTCTCTGTGTGTACTGCGGGTCGAGCAGCGCAGTCGATCCAGTTTATCGTGAGGCGGCGATTGAATTGGGCCGATTGCTCGCCGAGGCAGGTGTCCGCCTGGTATTCGGCGGCGGCCGTATCGGCTTGATGGGCCTTATGGCCGACAGTGCGCTTGAAGCCGGCGGCGAAGTCATCGGCGTGATCCCCAGGCACCTGCACGACATCGAGGTAGGGCACGACGGCGTCACCGAACTTCATATCGTCGATAATATGCATGTCCGTAAGGAATTGATGTTCAAACTATCAGATGCCTTTGCGGTATTACCGGGTGGCCTCGGCACGCTCGACGAAACCTTTGAAATCATTACCTGGCGGCAACTTCAGCTCCATGACAAACCGATTCTGATCGCCAATGTCGGCGGATTCTGGACGCCCTTTCTCACCTTGATCGACCATATGGAGGCAAAGGGATTCGTCCGCGGTGGCGCCCAAACGCACATTCAGATCGTCGAAACAGTCGCCGAAATCCTGCCCACTCTGGCCAAATCGCCAGCCCCAACCATCACCCCTGAAACCGGACGATTTTAGGCTGAACGATGCCCACGACCGGCCCTTGAACGGGGCAGAACCGGTGCTATGGTGCGCCCCGCCGCGAAAGCCGCGCCCCCCCCTTCAGCCGCCGGAGACCCGAATGAGCAAAATCAAAGTTGAAAACCCTGTTGTCGAACTGGACGGGGACGAGATGACCAGAATTATCTGGGCGTTCATCAAAGACAAATTGATTTTGCCGTACCTCGATATCGATTTGAAGTATTTCGACCTTGGCATTGAAGCGCGCGATGACACCGACGATCAAATTACGATCGATAGCGCGGAAGCGATCAAGAAATATGGCGTCGGCGTAAAGTGCGCGACCATCACGCCTGATGAAGCACGGGTCGAGGAATTCGGATTGAAAAAAATGTGGCGCTCCCCGAACGGGACGATCCGCAATATTTTGGGCGGCACGGTATTTCGGGAACCGATTCTTTGCAGCAATGTGCCGCGCCTGGTCCCGGGCTGGACCGATCCCATCGTGATTGGCCGCCATGCCTTTGGCGATCAATACCGGGCGACCGACTTTATTATTCCCGGCAAGGGCCGCCTGACGATGAAGTTTGAACCGGAAGGCGGCGGCGACATCATCGAGCATGAAATCTTCAACTTTCCCGACGCCGGCATCGCCATGGGCATGTACAACCTTGATGAATCAATTCGCGGATTCGCACGAGCCTGCATGAATTACGGATTGATTCGCGGCTGGCCGGTCTACCTCTCGACCAAAAACACCATCCTCAAAGCCTATGACGGTCGCTTTAAAGACCTGTTCGAAGAGATTTTTCAATCTGAATTCAGAGAGAAGTTCCAGGCCGCCAACATTACTTATGAGCATCGCCTAATCGATGACATGGTCGCCTGCGCGATGAAGTGGAGCGGCAAATTCGTCTGGGCCTGCAAAAATTACGACGGCGACGTGCAGTCCGATACCGTTGCCCAAGGATTCGGTTCTCTAGGGCTGATGACCAGTGTCTTGATGACACCCGACGGAAACACGGTGGAAGCTGAAGCGGCCCACGGCACGGTCACCCGCCATTTCAGGCTCCATCAGGAGGGTAAAGAAACATCGACCAACCCGATTGCCTCAATTTTCGCGTGGACGCGAGGCCTGATGCACCGCGCTAAATTGGATAGCAACGATGCGCTCAACCAATTTGCAAAGACATTGGAAACGGTTTGCGTATCAACCGTTGAAAGCGGTCACATGACCAAGGACCTCGCGATTCTGGTCGGACCCGAACAGCCATGGCTGACGACAAATCAGTTTCTCGAAAAGCTCGACGAGGGCCTGCAAGCCGCAATCGGCTAACGAACCGGACAATGGCGCGGCGGCCGATCAATCGTCGGTCGTCGCCGTTCCGTTTCTTTCGCTACGTTGAGAACCCCAATCATCCTCCTTCTCAAGGCGACCTTCCGCGACTGATGTGACCGCCTTCCGAAGTTCGGCGTCGGCATCGATGAGTTCGTCAAAGTCGGATTGGTCCAGCAGCAAAAAACGCGTGCGCGTAATAGTCCGCACCGTTGCTGTTCTTTCGGTCTTTTGTAACAAAGCCATTTCACCGAAAAATTCTCCGGCACCGAGGCGGATTGGGTTGGGCTTCAAATCAACCTCGACTTCCCCGGACGCAATAAAGTACATCGCTGTCGCCGGTTCGCCCTTGCGGACAACCACGGTTTCCGGCTTAACGACTTTGGAGCGAAGCAGATTGCTTACTCGCGACACCGATAGGGCATCAAGCCCGGCAAACAACGGCACGGCCGCAACCATGCCCCAGGTGACGACAAAATCCCGACGATTGATTTCACTGGCGAAACCCGACGCGATAATTGCGATTGGCAATGCAAACATGGCTAGGCCAAAAATCATCACGACCATGCCGACAGAGCGCCCGAGATCTGTAATCGGCACAACGTCGCCGTAACCGACCGTCGTCAGCGTCGCCATTCCCCACCACATGGCTTGCGGAATGCTGCCAAATTTTTCCGGCTGAACCTCGCGCTCAATGTGATACATGACGGTCCCGGAAACGACCAGCAACGCGAGCATGATCAACAGTGCTGCGCCGAGGGCACGCCTTTCGTCTTTCAGAACGCGACCGAGACTGGCCAACGCCGGCGAATAGCGGGCGAGTTTGAGCAGCCGAAGCAGGCGGAAAATTCGTAGGATTCGGAGATCGACCGCCGGAAAAACGAGCGCAATATAGAACGGCAGAATCGCGGCAAGGTCGATCAGTGAAAAAGGCCCGACCATGAAACGAAGCCGGGCACCGACCGGGCCAAATGGTTTCAGCGGCAGGTGTTCGGTGCAGACCCAAAGTCGGAGAAAATATTCGATCGTGAACAGCGCGACCGAAACCAATTCGAAAATGAGAAAGGCCTGTTCAAAAGGAACGGAGATCGATTCGACGGTCTCGATGACCACGGCGGCGACATTCGCAACGATCAGCGCGACCATAAACCAGTCAAACAGCCTGCTCATCCGATCGTCCGGATGACTGGATTCGAGTATTTCGTATAGCCGGTTCTTGAATCGCATGGTTTGTACCGCGCCTGCGATGAAGTGGTTACAGAAAAATCTAGTCCAGAATATTTACGTCCAACTCGTCACGCCTCACGCGTCTGCCATTGCCTGTTCAACTGCGGCGAAGGCCGCGTCAATCTTTGTTCCGTCCGGGCCACCGGCTTGCGCCATGTCGGGACGCCCGCCGCCGCCTTTGCCGCCGACAACCTGTGCGGCAATGCGGACGAGATCAACCGCACTGTAGCGCGTGGTCAGATCGTCGGTCACACGGACAACGATTGCCGCCTTGCCGTCATTGGCGGTTGCGATAACGGCAACACCGGAGCCAAGGCCCTTTGTCGCTTCCTCGGCAATGGCGCGCAAATCTTTGGCCGGAACGCCGTCAAATTTTTGGCTGATGAATTTGACTCCGACAATTTCTTTTGCGTCGCCGCTTTTGCCCCCGCCGCCGCCCGCGGCCATTTTCTTTCTCGTATCGGCGAGGCTGCGTTCGAGCGACTTCCGATCCTCAAGAAGGGCTGATATCCGCACCGGCAATTCCCCCGGTGAAGTCTTAAGGGTAGCCGCAGAATCCGCCAGTACACGAAGCTGTTCGTTGACATAGGCCAGTGCGGCCGCCCCGGTCAGGGCCTCGATGCGGCGGACACCGGACGCGACGGCGCCTTCGGACACAATCTTAAAGAGCCCGATATCGCCGGTGCGTCGCACGTGCGTGCCACCACAAAGTTCGATTGAATAGGACCGTTCGTCGCCGCGCCCGGTCTTTGACAAGGCGCCCTTTGAGACGACGCCCATCGAAATGACGCGGACTTCGTCGCCGTACTTTTCACCGAACAGCGCAAGTGCGCCCTTCTCCACCGCCTCTTCCGGCTGCATGACAACCGTTTCGACGGTGGAATTGTCGCGGACCTGAGCATCGACAAGCGCCTCAACCTGAACGGCTTCTTCCGGTGTGACCGGTTTCGGATGGCTGATATCAAACCGTAACCGGTCCGGCGCGACCAGCGAGCCCTTCTGGGTCACATGATCGCCCAAGACTTCACGCAGCGCCGCATGAAGGAGATGGGTGGCAGAATGATTGGCGCGAAGGGCGTTGCGGTTCTCAACATCAACGCGCAGCTCAAGCACGTCCCCGGTGGAAATAGGCCCGCCGCGCACCACCCCGAAATGACCATGCAAGTCGCCGACTTTCTTCTTGGTGTCGGAAATCGCGACTTCGGCGCCCCCGGCGCTAAATCCGATTCCTGTATCGCCCATCTGCCCACCGGACTCTGCATAAAACGGCGTCTGGTTAAGTATGAGGGCAACGTCGGTGCCTTCCTTCGCGATATCGACGGTGGCGCCGTCGACAATGATCGCATCGATCCGCCCTTCGGCAACCTCAGTGTCATAACCGAGAAATTCTGTTGAACCGATACGTTCGCGTTGATCAAACCACATTTGATCGTCGGTCTGATCACCGGTGCCGGACCAGGCCGCACGGGCATCGGCGCGTTGCCGTTCCATGGCTACATCAAATGCCGGTAGGTCGACGCCGCGGCCTTGCGCGCGCAGCGCATCCTGGGTGAGATCGAGCGGAAATCCGAATGTATCGTAAAGCTTGAACGCGACCTCGCCGGGCAGGTCGCCGCCTGCGGGAAGTTTTTCGACTTCGTCGTCAAGCAATCGGATGCCGCGTTCGAGGGTCTGTTTGAATCGCGTCTCCTCAGCACGGAGGGATTCCGTGATTAAGGACTTTGCTCTCTCCAATTCCGGGAACGCCTGACCCATTTCAGAAATGAGCGCGGGCACAAGCTGCCACATCAGCGGGTCTTTACATCCCATCAAGTGGGCATGGCGCATGGCCCGGCGCATAATCCGGCGAAGGACATAACCGCGCCCTTCATTTGAAGGCATGACGCCGTCGGCCATGAGAAAACTTACAGCGCGCAAATGATCGGCAACAACACGGTGCGAAACCGCGTGCTCACCGTCAACGGCGACACCGGACTTTTCGGCCGAATCAAGGATCAGGGCCCGCGTCAGATCAATATCGTAAATATCATGGGTGCCCTGGAGCACAGCCGTCATCCGCTCAAGGCCCATGCCGGTATCGATGGAGGGCCGCGGCAAATCCTCTCTCGCGTCGGCGTCTTTCTGTTCGTACTGCATGAAGACGAGATTCCAGATTTCAACGAACCTGTCACCGTCTTCGTCGGGGCTGCCTGGTGGCCCCCCCGGAACATGATCACCATGATCAAAAAATATCTCGGAACAGGGGCCGCAAGGCCCCGTTGCACCCATGGTCCAAAAATTATCGGACGTGGCAATGCGGATAATGCGGTCGTCGCTGAGGCCGGCAATTTTTTTCCACAAGGCGGCGGCAACATCGTCTTCGTGATAAACGGTCACCAGCAGTCGGTCTGGCGCAAGGCCAAATTCCTTGGTGATCAGATTCCAGGCAAGTTCGATCGCGACATCCTTGAAATAGTCGCCAAACGAAAAATTGCCGAGCATCTCAAAGAACGTGTGATGGCGTGTGGTGTAGCCAACATTGTCGAGATCATTGTGTTTACCGCCGGCCCGGACACACTTCTGGCTGGTGACGGCCCGCTTGTAGGGCCGGGTCTCGGCACCGGTAAAGACATTCTTGAACTGCACCATGCCGGCATTTGTGAACAGCAGAGTCGGATCGTTATGCGGGACCAGTGGTCCCGATGACACGATTTCGTGGCCGTGCCCGGCAAAATAATCGAGAAACGCGGAACGAATCTCGCTTGCGCCTGTCATGCCCTGTATACGCCCTTAACCAAAATTCCCCCGAGCCACCTGGCCCGAAACCACGAAATGATTGCGTGGCTGTCTGCTTTTAGCCTTTGCGCTTCGGGCTTGTCCAGAATGGGCTGAGGCGAAAATCCCAACAATTCAACAAATAGGGCGATGCGGCCTATGGGATTGGCAAGCGAACGATGTCGCTATTGGATAGCCGCCGCCTGAAACGGGAAACGGCAGGAGATTACCCCTGCCGTTTGAGAGAGCCGCGCCGCCACTGGCCTTGCCCAGCCTTGCCACTGGAATCATGGATGGCAACGACGCGGTGGAATGGCGTTTTACTTGCCGGTTCGGCTATGCCTCTGCGGCGCTGTCGCCGTTCGATTTTGGTTCAGATTCAATTTCAGTTTCAGTTTCAGTTTCTGCATCCGAATCTGCATCATCATCGCGCGGCGGCATGATTTCATCGCCGACCACAAGCCCGGCATTTTCGCGGACCAAACGTTCGATGGTCGCGGCGATATCCTCATTTTCCCTGAGGAACTGCTTGGCATTTTCCCGGCCCTGACCAATTCGTATGTCACCATAGGAGAACCAGGATCCGGATTTCTCGACCACGCCTGCTTTGACGCCGAGATCGATCAGCTCACCGAGCTTGGAAATGCCCTCGCCGTACATGATGTCGAATTCGACCAGCTTGAACGGCGGTGCAATTTTGTTTTTGACGACTTTGACGCGGGTTTGCGAGCCGACGACCTCGTCCCGGTCCTTGACGGCGCCGATGCGGCGAATATCGAGGCGGACGGAGGCATAGAATTTCAGGGCATTACCGCCGGATGTGGTTTCCGGGTTGCCAAACATGACACCAATTTTCATCCGGATCTGGTTGATGAAAATTACCATGCAGTTCGATTTTGCAATTGAAGAAGTCAGCTTGCGCAGCGCCTGGCTCATCAGCCGGGCCTGCAAGCCGACATGGACATCGCCCATTTCGCCTTCAAGTTCAGCCCGCGGCACAAGGGCGGCAACGCTGTCGATGACCAGCACCGCAACGGCGCCAGAGCGCACCAGCGT
>JAPYRS010000075.1 GCA_029936875.1 Alphaproteobacteria bacterium
GACAAAGACCTTGCGGCGCAGTTGGCCGAAAGTTCGACAATTTTTGACACCGAAAAGCGCATGAAAGCCCTGCATGATCTAGCGCAGGCCTATCATGATGCGGCCCCCGCCATCTTCCTGATCGAGATGATCGACCTTGTTGGTCTCGGCCCGAATGTCAAAAACTTCCAAAACGTCAACAATGCCTACAACTACACGACAATGACGCTCTCGAATTAGAGCTTCAAACACGATAAATTAGGGCGGTGGTCATGTGCGACTGCCGCCCTTTTTTGTTGCCGCCAATACACATGAACCGCCCAACGTATTGAGATACCGATGCCGCATTCACCCATAACCATCGATTCAAGATTCAATGGTCCGCCGAATTCCGGTCAAGTCGGATATGTTTGCGGATGCGTTGCCCATCAAATGGACGGCCCCGCCGAAATAACATTGCGAAAACCGATACCGCTTGGCGTCGCACTGGATCCGAACCCAGCGGACGAATCCGGGTTGGTGCTCGTCGACGGCGACACCGTTATCGTTGAAGCACGATCAAACGCGATGCCGGAGATTGAAATTCCACCTGCGCCTGGATTGACCGCCGCCGAAGAAGCCACCAGGCAATTCATCAGTTCTCCTGATCATCCCTATCCAATGTGCTTCGTATGTGGAAATCAGCGCCCCGACGGCATGAAAATATTTGCCGGTCGCGCCGATTCAAAACCCTACCGCGCCTCCATCTGGACGCCGTCGCGCGAATATGGCGACGAAAATAATTTGGTCCGCGAAGAATTTTCATGGGCGGCGCTCGATTGCCCGGCAGGCTTTGCTATCATGGATGACGGCAGAGCAATGCTGGGTCGCATGACCGCCCTTATCGAAGGCACCATCGCCGTTGATGAAACGCATATCGTCATCGGTTGGAAAATTTTCGAAGACGGGCGCAAAAGATTCGCGGGCTCGGCAATTTTCTCAGCCGCGGGTGAGCGCAAGGCCTGGTCGTACCAAACATGGATTGTCCTGAAGGGTTGACGGCACGAATTCCAACCGCCATTCGCGTGAAAAAACCATGCCCAGCCCTTTAAATCTTGCCCACCAATTCTTCGCCGCCTGGAATAATCGCGATTTCGCGACAATTATTGCGGCGTTTGATGATGGCGCCGTCTATCACAATGTGCCGATGAAACCGATCGAAGGGCGCGACGCGATTGAGGCCTACCTCACGCCGGTCATGGAAAAATGCAGTGAAATCGACTGGAAAATTCTGGCGATCGCAGAAGATCCGGATGGCCGCGTACTGAGTGAACGGCTCGATCGCCTCAAGATGGACGGTGTTTGGATCGAAATCCCGGTAATGGGCGTTCTCGAATTCAAGGAACAAAAAATATCGCTATGGCGGGATTATTTTGATTTGCGGGATTATGAAAATCAAAAAATACGCCTCGGCGTATCGTAAGCCGCAATTCCAATGTCGAACGACGTCTGAATGAAATCCGATCGTCTCATTTCTCTCTGCAGCCGTGTGGTTCCAGAAATCTCGCCGCTTGCCGTAATCGAGGTCGCTGAAAAGGCAGGCTACGGCGGTGTCGGCTTTGGCTTTGACCGGTCCTCAGACCTGACCATGCCGCTCGCCAAAAGTATCCGATCCCGGCTTGCCGACAGCCCGCTCACTTGCCTCGATGTGGATGTCATCCGGATTTCGCCCGACAACGATCTTGATGAACAGTTCCGATTTATTGATTGCGCGGCCGAGACCGGCGCAAAATTCGTTTTAGTTGTCACGCTCGACCCCGATACCGGCGCAACAACCGAAAACTTTTCAGCCCTGTGTGATCATGCGGCGGAAGTCGGGATTATCCTCGCACTCGAATTTCTGATCATCACCGCATGCAAGACGCTTGACACCGCTGCCGAAATTATTCGCGCCGCTGACAAACCAAATGGCCGCATCCTAATCGATACCTTGCATTTCGCCCGGTCCGGTCATTTTGCCACAGAAATATTGGACTACGATCCCGTCCTGTTTCCCTATGTCCAACTGTCCGATGCACCGGCGGCAATTGATGTCGGTAATATTGAGGTGGTCACGTTCGAAGCCCGCGACGGTCGCTTGGCGCCCGGCGAAGGCGCGCTACCTCTTGCCGACATGATGCGTCAGCTGAACCCGTCGTTGCCGATCAGCGTCGAAGTCCGGTCTCGCGAATACGAGAAGCAATATCCAGACGCGGTGGCCCGCGCGCGGTTTATCCTCGACCGAACGACCACGCTTGTTGATGGACCGACGCCTTAGCGGCCAATCCGGTCGCGCGTCGCTAATTGTCGTTTGCGGCCGCGACTGCCGTCATTAAATTCTTCAACTTCGTTTCATCGAGGCGTTCGTCGGTGCGAACACCCGAGCAAAGATCAACCCCGTACGGGGCGACGTGATGAATGGCATCACCGAGGTTCGATGCATTCAATCCACCGGCGAGATAAACTGGCACGCGACATTCCGCCACGATTTTCCGGCTATGGACCCAGTCGTGAGTGCGGCCGGTGCCACCAAGTTCTTTGACATCCAAACTTGGCCGGCCCGAATCAAGCAGCAACGCGTCAACATGCGCCGAGACGTCGATTGCCTCGCCAATCGCCTCTGATCCTTCAACATGAATCACTTGAACAAGCGAGACATCTGGGATTGCCGCCCGAAGCATTGCATACACTTCGGTTGCCAGTGCATCGCAAATTTGCAATGTCGTTACGCGGCAGCGCCGGACCTGCTCGATGATTTGATCTGCGTCGACACGGCTTGTCAGCAGAAACGTCTCAACGTGTTGCGGAACGCGCGCCACGATGTCAGCAATCTCGTCTTCCGGAATTACACCGGGGCCGCTCGGCATTTCAGAAACAAGACCGATCGCGTTGGCGCCGCATGCGATTACCAGCTCTGCCTCCGCCAGACTGGAGATGCAGCAAATTTTGACGCGGGTCGACTGCATTTCAGACACAACCGAATCGGCCATCGTTAGCCAGTTTCGTTTGCTGCGTCATCAAGACGCGTCATGAGCTTGGCGCGTGTTGGTTCATCGACAAATGCGGCTTCAATGGCATTTCGCGTTATCGCGATTTGCGCGTCCGCATCCATTCCAAGATGCGTTCCGGCGTCGTCATATTCCTTGCCAATCGAGGTTGCAAAATAGGGCGGATCATCAGAACTGAGTGTGACTTTGGCACCAGCCGCGATTAAATCCGCAACGGGATGCGAGGCGTAATCGGGATAAATGCCGGTTGCAAGATTGCTGCCGGGGCAAACCTCCAGCGTGATCCCTCGCGAAATGACTTCGGAAAGCAAAGCTCGGTCTTCGATTACGCGGATGCCGTGGCCGAGGCGTGTGACCGGCAATGTTTCGATTGCTTCGCGAATCCCATCGGGGCCGGCCCATTCGCCCGCGTGAACGGTGCACGGCAAACCACTGTCGGCAACATACTGGAACGCCCGACTGAATTGGCCCGGCGGGTGGCCTGCCTCGTCGCCGCCCATGCCGAACCCGGTCACCAACGGATGCGGTTCATCGACGACCTGTCGCGCCACTTCCATCGACCGCTCGACACCAAAATGCCGAACACAGGTGACAATCAGGCGGCCTTCGATACCGAACTGATCTCGCGCATCTTCGATCCCGGCGACAATACCTTCCACGTGATCGCCGTAACTCATGCCATTCGCCGCGGCATGGTCGGGCGACGAACTGACTTCGACGTAAATCACGCCTTCTTCCGCGCACGACGCGAGATATTCGTAGGTCACATCGCGGTAATCTTCGGGCGTTCGAATGACCGATGACGTTGCATCGTAGACTTTGAGGAAATGCAGGAAATGGTCCCACAGGTATCTGCCGTCTTCGCCGAACAATCTTTCGGGCAATGTCATTTTGTTGCGGGCCGCTAGCCGCCGCACCAGGTTTGGCGGTGCTGTCCCCTCGAGGTGAACGTGGAGTTCGGCTTTGGGTATCACTTGTTTCCCCCGAGAAAAGATTTTCCGTGGCCTAACGGATCGAGGCCGAGGTGTGCCGCGATCGTTTGCCCGATATCAGCAAATGTATCGCGAAGCCCTATGGGACCTGAATTGACCGGCGCACCAAATGCAATGACCGGCACATTCTCGCGGGTGTGATCGGTTCCCGGCCAGGTCGGATCACATCCATGATCCGCCGTGATAATTGCAATGTCGTTCGGCTGAAGCGCTGCTTCAATCTCGGGAAGGCGTTGATCAAAGGCTTCGAGGGCAGCGGCATAACCGATCACGTTGCGACGATGGCCAAAGAGCGTGTCGAAATCGACAAAATTGACAAAGATGATGGACTGATCACCCGCAACGTTGATCGCCTCCAGCGTTGCGTCCCAAAGCGCGTCATTTCCATTCGCTTTGACGGTGCGTGAAATGCCGCGGTTTGAAAATATGTCGGCGACTTTGCCAATCGAAATCACTTCGCCGCCGGCTTCCCGAAGGAAATCCAGAAGGGTGTCGTCAAACGGCGGCGTCGCGTAATCGTGACGGTTTCCGGTGCGCTCATAATTACCATCGCTGCCAACAAAGGGACGCGCGATGACGCGGCCGATTTCATATTCATCGACGAGGCCGCGAGCGATTTCGCAAACCTCATACAGCCGCTCCAGCCCGAACGATGTTTCGTGCGCGGCAATCTGGAAGACGGAATCGGCCGACGTGTAAACGATCGGCTTGCCGGATGTGACGTGGTCGTCGCCGAGTTCCTCCAGAATGATCGTACCCGAAGCATGCCGATTGCCGAGCAGGCCCGAAAGGTTTGCGCGTGAAATCAGGGCGTCGGTCAAGGCAACCGGGAAACACGGTGATTCGTTTGGAAAATACCCCCAATCAAAGGAGACCGGCAGACCAGCCATTTCCCAATGGCCGCTCGGCGTATCTTTGCCGCGGCTTTTTTCGGATGCGGCGCCATAGGCCGACTGGGCGACAAAATCAGATGACGGATTATTGCCGACGCTGATCGCAGCCGCCTCGGCGAGACCGAGCCGATTTAGATTTGGAATTGATAACGGCCCTTCACGCAAGGCGGCTTTATCGCAAATGCCCGAGTCACAAGCGGCGGCAATGTGAGCAAACGTGTTCGCCCCCTCGTCGCCGAATCGGGCGGCATCCGGGGCGCCCCCCAACCCAAATGAATCCATAACGAGGATGATCGCGCGGTTCACAGATCTTCGATTCCAATTCGTTGCCGAATGACGGGTGCCGGATCAGGTTTGTCAGCACTCACGCTGATCGCATCTTGAATTTGCAGTGCCGCCGCGTTGGCATCGTCAAGATTTTGAGCCCAAACGACACAGAGCGGAATTTGATCATCAACTGCTGTTCCAATCGGCACCGTGTCCGCGATCCCAACTAAATAATCGATTGAATCGTCCGCCCGTCGCCTGCCGCCGCCAAGCGCCATCACCGCCAAACCGATTTCACGCGAATCGACCGCCGCGATAAAACCGCCATCCTTGGCAAACACCGGTAATTCGACGGGCGGCTTTGGCAGATGCCCGTCCAGATTTTCAATTAGATCGGCCGGCCCCTCGAGACTGGATACCATCTTTGCAAATCGCTCGGCCGCTGCACCGCTGTCGAGTGCCGCGTTGACCTTTGTCGTCGCCTCTGAAATGTCCGCGGCGAGCCCGCCCATCACAAGAAGCTCGGCACACAAACCCGTCGTGACCTCTTCCAGTCTCGCTTCCCGTCGGTCCCCGGTCAGATATTCCACGGCCTCGCAAATTTCCAGCGCGTTGCCTGCATTTCGCCCCAGCACCTGATCCATATCGGTAATCATCGCGGTGCACGGAAGTCCGGCGCCGTTGGCAACACCGACGATACTTCTCGCAAGGTCGTTGGCTATTTCATAACTGGCGGCAAAGGCACCCGATCCGGTTTTGATATCCATGACCATGTGGTCCAGCCCCGCCGCCAACTTTTTCGAAAGGATCGAGGCGGTGATGAGGGCGATGGATTCCACCGTCGCCGTAACATCGCGAATCGCATAAAGCCGGCCGTCCGCCGGCGCAAGGTCTGCCGTCTGACCAATAATGGCGCAGCCAACATCGGCCACGACTTTCTGGAACATGGGCTTATCGGGCGTCGTGTTGTAGCCCGGAATCGAGTCGAGCTTATCAAGCGTGCCGCCCGTGTGGCCAAGCCCCCGGCCCGAAATCATCGGCACCACGCCGCCGCAAGCGGCAATGATCGGCGCCAACATGAGGCTCACTTTATCGCCGACGCCGCCGCTCGAATGTTTGTCGAGAATGGGGCCCTGAAGATCAATCGGCCCCCAATCGATGACCACGCCTGAATCCCGCATGCCGCAGGTAAGCGCGACGCGTTCATCATTGGTCATGTCCGAAAAAAAGATGGCCATCGCAAAGGCGGCGACCTGGCCCTCGCTTATTGATCCGTCACTGATGCCGTTTACAAAAAACGCGATTTCAGCATCGCTGAGCGCGGCGCCGTCACGTTTCTTGCGGATGATTTCTTGCGGAAAAAACGAATCTGCCATTACGCCTTGGCCCTTTGGCGGCGCCTATTCACCGTACGGCACCCAAATGTTCTTCACCTGCGTTGCATGACGTAGGAACTCGCGTCCCTCGCCCTGTTCGGCATTGAGCCAATCGCGTTTGCTGCGCATCATCCAGGTTCGTTTGATGTTGCCGATTGATGCGGCTTCAAGTACGGCGCACCCATCCGCCGAGCCCGCATACCAAATACCGTCGACCTCATCGTGATCGGCGAGAACTTTGGCAAGTTCGTCTCGCGCACCGGTGACAATATTAATCACCCCGCCCGGCACATCGGACGTATCGAACACCTGATAAAGATCGGTGGCCGATAGGGGATGGGCCTCAGACGGCACCGCTACAACCCGGTTTCCCATTGCAATGGCGGGCGCAACCAGTGAGACAAATCCGAGCAACGGCATTTCAATTGGACAAACGATTCCGATAATGCCGAGTGGTTCGTTGACCGCAAATGTTAAGTCGTGCATCGGCGGTGTGTGGACGCTGCCTTCAAATTTGTCGGCCCAGGCGCCGTAACTGAACAACCGCCGAATACTGGCGGCCACTTCGGCTTTCGCCTTGCCTTTCGTCGCCCCGGTCATCGCGGTAAGGCGTTCGGCAAACTCGGGTGCACGCGCCTCAAGGTTCTCGGCAATGTAATAAAGAATCTGCGCGCGATTATGGGCGGTGGCCTTGCCCCATCCTGCTGCCTTTCGCGCGGCTTCGACTGCGTTTCGAATATCCTTGCGATTGCCTTCACCGACTTCAGCAATTGGTGTTCCGTCCGGCCCGGCCACGCCCCGGCTGTACCCAGAATCGGGCCGCGCCTGTTTGCCGCCGATATACATTTTGGCCGTGCGGTCTATTCCTGCCGACGTTTCAGCGGAAGCGGTGTTTGCGGGAACCGGCACGTAATCTAAACACGGTGTCAGCCGCGATTCAAACTTCGGCTTCAGGTATTCCCACATACCCTCGCCGCCACCTTCGCGGCCAAAGCCCGATTCCTGATAGCCGCCAAAACCGGCGCTGGCATCAAACAGATTGGTACTGTTGATCCAGATGACGCCCGCTTTCAGTTGCGGCGCGATATCAAGCGCGAGATTAATATTTTCCGTCCAGATGCTGGCGGCAAGGCCGTAGCGCGTATTGTTGGCAAGGGCCACCGCCTCGGCCGGCGTGCGGAATGTCATCGATACAAGCACCGGCCCGAATATTTCTTCCTGCGCAATATGCGCGCTCGGCGTCACGTCGGTGAACAGCGACGGCGGAAAAAAGCATCCGTCCGGTGGCAGTTCGCAATCCGGCTGCCAAAGTGTTGCGCCTTCGTCGACACCTTGACGAACGAGAGCGTCAATCCGCTGCAACTGGACCGGCGCGACGATGGCGCCGATGTCGATCGCCTTGTCGAGCGGATTGCCAACCCGGAGGTTCGTCATCCTCGCCTTCAGTTTTGCAATCGCCTTATCGGCAATGCTTTCCTGAACCAAAAGGCGCGAACCGGCGCAGCATACCTGGCCCTGGTTCAGCCAAATCGCGTCAACCAAACCTTCGATGGCGCTATCAAGATCGGCGTCATCAAAAACGATGAAGGGCGATTTGCCGCCGAGTTCCAGGGTGAGCTTTTTCCCAGTCCCCGCCGTCGCTTTTCGAATATGCCGCCCGACTTCGGTCGATCCGGTAAAAGCGATCTTGTCGATTCCGGAATGCCCAACAATCATTTCACCGACAGCGCCGTTGCCCGTTACGATGTTGATCACGCCCGGCGGCACGCCCGCTTCCTGGCACAGCCCTGCAAAATAAAGCGCGGAAAGGCTGGTAAATTCAGCTGGCTTCAAGACCACCGTATTTCCAGCGGCAATCGCTGGCGCAATTTTCCACGACAACATCAACAGCGGAAAGTTCCACGGGATAATTTGACCGGCGACGCCAATGGCTTCCTGGCCCGGATATTCTGAATCGAGCAGCTGCGCCCAACCGGCATGGTAGTAAAAATGCCTGGCGACGAGCGGGATATCGATGTCTCTAGTTTCGCGAATCGGCTTCCCGTTCTCGATGGTTTCCAGAACCGATAGCATGCGAGAATGCCGCTGCACCAGACGGGCAAGCGCGTACAAAATACGCGCCCGGCCATGTCCGTCCAGCGCTGCCCACGCTGGTTGCGCCTCTCGCGCTGCAAGTACGGCGGCATCAATATCAGCGGCGCCGGCCTGTGCAATCGAGGCAATCACCTGCCCATTGGCGGGGTTGATCGTTTCGAAGCGCGAACCGGTCGATTGGCCGCGCCAATCACCGCCAATGAAGATTCCAAACGACCGGTCGTGTTCATCAAGCCAGGCAAACGCCCGCTTCGCGTCTTCCGGCGCGGGGCCATAATCCATCGTATTAAATATTTCGGCGACGCTCATCGTTAACCCATCGGGTGGCGGCGCGATGCCGAATAGCGGCCTGTCACATGGTGTTCAAGCTGCCGCTCAATATCGCCGAGTAGACTCGATGCGCCTATCCTGAATAATTCCGGCTCCAGCCACGCCCGTCCCAGCTCTTCCTTCATCAGAAACAGGTAATTGAGCGCGTCCTTCGCCGTTGAAATTCCACCTGCCGCCTTGAAGCCAACGCGAATACCGGTCGCCTCGCGGTAGGCACGGATTGCGCGCAGCGTGACGAGGCTTACCGGCAAGGTTGCGTTCACCGGTTCCTTGCCGGTCGACGTTTTAATAAAATCGGCGCCGGCCATCATGCAGACGAGGCTGGCGCGGCCGACATTTCGTAATGTCGCAAGATCACCCGTCGCAATAATGGTTTTCAGATGTGCCTCGCCGCAGGCCTCGCGAAACGCGTGCACTTCTTCAAACAGAGCCGGCCAGTTTCCGTTGAGAACGTGCTGGCGTTGGATGACGATATCAATTTCGCTGGCGCCCGCTGCCACCGATGCCTCAACCTCGCGAATGCGTTCGGTCAGCGGCGAAAGTCCCGCAGGAAATCCGGCAGCAACAGCGGTAACCGGGATGCCGGTGCCGTCAAGCGATTCGCACGCTTGTTCCACCATCGAATGATAAACACAGATTGCCGCCACACGAATGCCGAGATCCGACACCCCCAAAACATCGAGAACATCTTTGCGAACGGGACTGCGCCCTTTCATACAAAGCCGATGAACCCTTCCGGGTGTGTCGTCGCCGCTAAGCGTTGTGAGATCAATACAGGTCAGCGCCTTCAGCAACCACGAAGCCTGCCAGTCTTTTTTTACTGTTCGGCGGCCCGGCAAGGTGGCGACACGGCGCTCCACCGCGCTTCGGTTCACGCGGATCTCCCGCACCATGTCGAGATCAAGCGCCGTACCCGGGTTTCGCGTCGGCACGCCCGATTCCCAGGGCCTCGATTTGACGATGTCTGGCGTTTCCGGTTGCTGCTGCGTCGCCACGTTCAATATTCCTTATTCGCTAGCGCGCCAGTTTGCATTGCTTTTTGGACCAAGGCGAGCTTTTCAACCGTGGCCTTCGAGGTAAGCGACGATCAAGCGGGTCAGGTCTGCCGCCGCAATTTGGGCAAACTGAAGCGTTTGCTCGTGGCTCAATTCGGTGGTCGAGAGGCCGGCCGCAAGATTAGTCAAAACCGAAATGGCGACGACCTTCAAACCGCAGTGCCGCGCGACCAACACTTCCGGAATGACGGACATGCCAACGGCATCGGCACCCAATGTTTGCAGCGCGCGAATTTCGGCGGGCGTTTCAAAATTTGGCCCGAGCAGGCCCGCGAAAATACCCTCCGGCAGTGCCACGCCGATTTTCTTTGCAGCACTTGCCATCTCTTGCCTCAAAGTGCCGTCGTAAGCGTTATCCATCGATGGAAATCGCGGGCCAAAGTCATCGTCATTCGGCCCGGCAAGCGGATTAACCGGCTGAAAACTGATGTGGTCCCGAATTAGCATCAAGCTTCCGGGCTCCCCGTCCGGACGGATGCTGCCGGCGGCATTGGTAACGAGAAGAGATTGGCAACCCGCAACCTTAAATGTCCGGATCATGGTGCGGATCGCCACCGGGGATTGCCCCTCGTAGAGATGAATTCTGCCTTGAAGACAGGCAACGGGAACGCCGCCAAGATTTCCCAACACCATTTGTCCGGCATGGCCCTCAACACTTGGTTCTGGAAATCCGGGAAGGTCACTGAACGGAACAATTTCGCTGTCTTCAATTTGATCGGCAAGGCTACCAAGGCCGGAACCAAGGATCAAACCAATGGCCGGAACGAATCCTGGCTTTCGTGCGGCGAGAACCGCCGCCGCTTCTCGCGCTTCGGCTGTCAATTCTTTTTATCCAGGTTGTTGGGGCCGAAGCTGTGCGGCAGCAGGTCACCCAACTTGAATGTTTCGCGCACACCTTCTGGTCCGCAAACATGAACGGGCGTATCGGACTTCGAAAATTCGTTGAGACGTTGCCGGCAACCACCGCAGGGCGTGCAAAGTTCATCACCGCTGCCGACAATGACGACCTCAACGATGATTAGTTCGCCGCCCGCAACCATTGCACCTATCGCAGAAGCTTCTGCGCATTGGCCCTGCGGGTACGCCGCATTTTCCACGTTGCAACCGCTGAACAATTTTCCGGACGCCGTTCTAATGCAGGCGCCAACTTTGAATTGCGAATAAGGCGCATAGGCGGCTTCGCGTGCATCCACCGCATGTCTAATCATTTCATCGATCAAGTGCGCGCTCTCCCATATTTGGTGCCGTAACGAGTTGATTCACCGGCCGAAGGCGTTCCGCCCATGATAGAAGAATTGCCATCGGGAAGGCATCCGAATTGACGCTGGTAATAATCCGCGACCGACGTCAATCGCTCTACTTCGCGCGCAAGAGGTGGTGAACCCGTTACAAAGTTCATCTCGATTTCGCTCACCACGATACTGCTTGTTGACCCCCAATACGATCAATAACCTCAATATTACAACGCCTTAGGGTTATTAATTCGAACGTCACTGCATAAGAAGTGGCAACAGAGCCACATGCGGAAATCGGGATGCCAATGCATTTCCGATTTCACCTCAGGCTCCCGCAACTGTAGTATTCGATCTATGGGCTCCGGTTCGCTGCAATGATCCGGAGGCGTATTCTGAGGGAAATCAATTGGACCATGCCTGCGACGGGCAAGGCCAAGGTGCATTTCCAAAAGACGAGTGAATAACAAATAACAAATTTCAGGAGGAACAACATGAATATGAAACCACTTTGGATCGGCGCTTCTGTCCTAACGGCATCACTGATGCTCGCCCTGCCAAGTCATCAAGCCGCCGCGCAGGATTTCAGCGTGTGCCAGGTGACCGACGTCGGCGGAATTGACGACAAGGGTTTTAATGAAACGGCCTGGAAGGGGGCACAGGACGCTTCCAGCCAGTTGAACATTAAGGCGCGGTATCTTGAGTCCCAAGCTGAAACGGATTACGCGCCGAATATTGGATCGTTCATTCAGGAAGGCTGCGGCATCATTATTACCGTCGGCTTCCTGCTTGGTGACGCGACCGAGAAGGCCGCCAAAGCGAATCCGAACACAATGTTCTCAATCGTTGATTATGCCTACAACCCAACCATCCCCAACGTCCTTGGCCAGGTTTTTGCGACCGACCAGGGTGCCTTCTTGGCCGGCTATCTGGCCGCGGGCGTATCCAAAACGGGTGTCCTTGGAACCTTTGGTGGGATCAATATTCCGCCAGTAACGGCATTCATGGATGGATTTGTTTGGGGCGTCGCCCACTACAACAAAATCAAAGGGACCAACGTCAAAGTTTTGGGTTGGAACCCCGACTCAAAAGAGGGTCTGTTCACCAACAACTTTGAATCGCTCGATGACGGGCGTTCATTCGCGCAGAACTTGATGGATGAAGGTGCCGACATTGTGCTGCCGGTTGCCGGTCCCGTTGGCCTCGGTTCAGCAGCACTTGCCGACGAAGTTGGAACCGATAAGCTCAAGATCATTGGCGTCGACGCTGATCAGTATCTAACCGACCCCGAGAAACAGCATGTTTACCTCACTTCAGTTTTGAAGCGGATGGACATTACCGTTTTCAAAGCGGTTGAAAGTGCCAAGAACGGTACTTTTGAGGGTGGCTTGGTTGTCGGAACACTTGCGAACGGCGGCATTGGCCTTGCACCGCTGCATTCGTTCGAAGGGAAAGTGTCCGCTTCACTGATGAGTGAAGTCGAAGCGCTCAAACAGGGAATTATTAGCGGATCGATTAACGTCGGCGGCTAAAACATCCTTTTGCGAACGTATTGAAAGAGTGAGGCAGAGCATTTGCGGGCTCTGCCTCATTTGTTCTGGAGCGGAGAATCGCCCCTTGGAAGTTGAACTTCGCGGCATCAGCAAGAGATTTGGCGACACGATCGCCAACGAAAGTGTCGATCTCAAAATCGAATCTGGGAAAATCCTCGGACTTTTAGGAGAGAACGGGGCTGGGA
>JAPYRS010000076.1 GCA_029936875.1 Alphaproteobacteria bacterium
ATGCCCTGGTGATAGGCGGCGGTGCGGGGGCAATTCACGGTGGCATGCTCGCGATGGAACTGGGGTTGAATAAAGTGATCATCCCCCGGTACGCGGGTGTTTTTTGCTCGTACGGCATGGTTGTCAGCGACGTCAGACACGACTATATGCGGGCGTTTGCCGCGAACACCGATACCATTGATTTGGATGCCGCGAATTCGATCTTCGAAGAGTTGGAGCAGCAGGCGCGGGACGATTTGAGGGAGGAGGGTTTTTCGGCCGAGGACATTACCCTATCCCGATTTGCCGACGTGAAATACCCCAGCCAAGTCCACGAACTTACGATCCCGTTGCCGTCCAAAGGAAAAATTAAAAAAGACGATCTTCCCGGCATAGCCGAGACCTTCCACGCTCTCCACGAGCGTATGTTTTCCTATTGCGTGCGCGACAGCTCGGTTGACCTGTACCACTGGCGAGTGACCGCAACCGGCAAAATTCCCGCGATACAGGTTCAGGAGTACGAGCAAGGTGAAAAAGACGCTGCTGCCGCGCTTAAGGCGACACGCGACGTTTATTTCAGCCAGCTTCAGGATTACACCCAAACCAATATTTACGACGGCGGACAGCTTCAGTGCAGGATGGTGGTCGAGGGACCGGCCGTCGTTGAGCAAGAAAATACGACCATCGTTGTGTCGCCGAAGCAAACCCTCGAAGTGAATCGCTACGGGGATTACGTCCTTCATCTTTAGAACGGGAGAAGACGGATGGGGCATCTATATCCGCTCATCGTCGAGAACGAGCGAAAATTTGGTGAGTATGCGGCGCTTAATTATGAGGGCCGGAACTTTACCAACACCGAGCTGAATTCGGAGTCGCGCCGGCTGGCTGCGGCACTTTCCAACATGGCGATCGTTCACGGCGATCGTGTCCTCATTCACCTGCCCAACTGTCCCGAGGTGTGGGTGACTTATCTGGCCAGCTGCCGATTTGGCACGGTGGTCATCCCGACCATGGCGGTCCTAACGGCCGAGGAACTGAAGTACCTGCTGACCGACTCAGGCGCCAAGGTTGTTCTTACGAATTTGGAACTGGCGCCGAAAATACTGTCGATCCGGGATCAGTGTACCGAACTGGCGCATATCCTCGTGGTTGACGGAGCGCTTGAGGGGACGACCGATTACCGCCAGCTTTTGGCGGCGACGGCGGAAGAATTTGAAGGGACCGCGGGCGATCCGGAGGATTTGGCGGCGCTGATATACACCTCGGGCACGACCGGCAAGCCCAAGGGGGTCATGCTGACCCACAAAAATTTCTATACCCAGGCTCAAATTTCTTACGATCTCTATGTGGCCAAGGGCGAAGACGGGCGGCTGAACACCATGCTCATGCCCCTACCCCTGTCCCACATTTATGGGCTCTACGTTACCGTGACCACGCTGCTGATGGGCAACACCATGGTGATGATGCGCCGGTTCGAACCCCAACAGGCGTTGGAGCTGATCAAGGAAAACCAGGTGAGGATCGTGCCGTCGGTTCCGACCATGCTGATCAACATGCTGGCTGTCCCCGACGCGCCGTCCTATTGCGGCTCGGTCGTTCAGTGGGACTGTGGCGGCAGTCCCCTGCCGGTCGAGGTGTTGGAGCAGGTGCAGGATAAACTGGGCGGTGTGGTCACAGAGGGATGGGGGATGTCCGAAGCTACCGGGCCGGTAGCGAATGTGACCCGGGACATCGTTCAGAAAAAAGGATCGGTGGGACCACCCATGTCCGGGATCGACGTGCGCGTGGTCGATGCAAGCGGGAATGATGTTCCGGTGGGAAAGACCGGGGAGTTTCTGGCCCGGGGCGACACCCTGATGAAGGGCTATTGGAACCTGCCGGAAAAGACCGCCGAGGCCCTAGCCGGCGGCTGGCTGCACACCGGGGACATGGGGTACCAGGATGAAGACCAGTATTGCTACATCGTCGATCGTAAAGACGATCTGATCATCCGTGGTGGTGAAAACATTTCCCCACGGGATATCGAGGAAGTCCTGTATCGGCACCCGGCTGTGCAGGAGGCGGCGGCGGTCGGTAAACCCGATCCGGTTTATGGCCAGAAGGTTAGCGCTTACGTGGTGCTGAAGGCGAACAGCAAAGCATCGGAGGCCGAACTTCAGGATTTCTGCCGGGAGCATCTGGCGCGTTTTAAGGTGCCCGAGGAGATATTTTTTGCACAAAGCCTGCCTAAAAATTCCCTTGGGAAAATACTCAAGAGCGAACTCAACTAGGGAGATGTGATCGTGACCAAGAAAATCCGGGTACTCACCATGGACGACGCCGAGATTGTCGATATGCCGGAAGAAAGAATCATCAGCCGGCGCCTGGTACGCAAGGACCATGGCTCGGAGACCGCGTCACTCAACGTATCGACGTTGGGTGAAGGGTTCGATGATCCGGAGGTTTGCTACGACTACGACGAAATCATTTACATGCTGTCCGGCGAGGTCGAGCTGAAGTTCGACGGCGAGGTCCAGATAATTGGACCGGGCGCGGCGATTTTTATTCCGAAGGGATGCACCTACGGTTATCGCGTCACCAAGGGACCAAACGAGGTTATCGCCGTGTTCGCACCGGCTAAATTTTAGGAGACAACCCTGCAATGGATCAGGCAGTAACGGCTAAAGAAGACGCCCTCAGGCTTTACGGCGAACACATCAACGCCAAGCGCGTGGACGGTTGGCAGCGCGTTGGGCTCGGACTTGTGGAGCACCGGCGCGAAGGTTGTTATGTGTGGGATGCCGACGGCACGCGTTATATCGACTGCTTCGGCGGCGCCGGCTGTTTCAATGTTGGGCGCGCGAACCCGGTCATTCGCCAGGCGCTGATTGACGCCATGGCCAACGAAGACCTGGGCGACTTCATGCTCATTTCAGACGCCAAGGCCCAACTGGCCCATCGCCTGAGCGAGATTACGCCGGGTGATCTGGATTACGTAATGTACGGGGTCGGCGGTGGCGAAGTGAATGACTACGCGATCAAACTGGCGCGTGGCGTGACCGGCAAGACCGAGATCATCGCCATGGAGCAGGCCTATCACGGCCACACCGGCTTTGCCCTTGGCGCCATCGGGCGCGAGCGGTATCAAGCGCCGTTCTTGCCCATGGTGCCGGGCTTTCTCCACGTGCCTTTTAACGACCTCGCGGCGGTCGAGAACGCGATGACCGAGAATACTGCAGCTATAATGCTGGAGCCGATCCTGGGCGAGGGCGGTATTCATGTCGCGTCGCAGGAATTTATCAGCGGCTTGCGAGAACTGTGCGACCGCACGGGCGCACTGCTCATATTTGACGAGGTGCAGACCGCATGGGGCCGCACCGGCAAGATGTTCTGCAGCGAGCATTACGGCGTTGTGCCCGATATCATGACGGTCGGCAAATCCTTGGGCGGTGGTATCTATCCGATTGCGGCGGCCATATTCCGCCGCCACCTGCAACCGTTCAACGAAGCTCACCCGTACATTCACCTATCGACCTTCGGTGGCAGCGACCTCGGGTGCCGGGTCGGCCTCGCGACCATCGACTACATCCTTGACGAAGACCTGTGTGGCCGGTCGGCCTCAATGGGTGATCTGTTGATGGGTAAATTGCGTCAACTCCAGAGCGCACACCCGCAAGTGATGAAGGAAATTCGGGGCAAGGGTCTCATGATCGGGTTGCAGTTCACCGACGATGCCCACGGCCCGCGCATGACCAAGCTGTTGGCAAAGCGGGGTATCCTGGCGATTTTCTCGGGCAATGAAACCAGCGTGATGCGGTTGATGCTGCCTCTGATAGTGGACGAAGACACCGTGAATGAGGTTGCCAATGGCATCGGCGATGCGGTTGCCGAGCTGGCGGAACGGGCGGCGCAAGGCTGATGGCGGCGCTGTACGACCTGAAGGACCGGGTGGCCATTGTCACTGGCGCCAGCCGCGGCATCGGGCGGGCGATCGCGATCGGTCTGTCCGCGTGCGGCGCCAAGGTCGCGTTGTCCAGCCGCAAGGAAGCCGACTTGAAGCAGTTGGCAGAAGAAATTTCCGCCTCGGGTGGCGAGAGCCTGGTTGTCCCCTGCAATATGGGAAAACAAGAAGACGTGGAGCGGCTCGCGCGGACGGTAGAGGAGAAATGGGGAGGCGCGGACATTGTTGTAAATAATGCCGCGACCAGCCCCTACTTTGGCCCCTTCGTCGAAACCCCGCTGGATGCGTGGGACAAAACCATGGACGTGAACCTGCGGGGCCCATTTTTGCTGTCCAGTCTCGCCGCCCCTGGGATGAAGGAAAGGGGCCGGGGAAAAATCATCAACATTTCGTCCAATGAAGGCATCGATCCCAGTGCTGAGTTAGGGGCCTATTCGGTCAGTAAAGCGGCTCTTATCGGCATGACAAAAGTACTTGCCAAGGATCTTGGGCCGTTCGGCATTCAGGTCAATTGCGTTGCCCCGGGTCTTACGAAAACAGATTTTGCGCGGGCGCTATTCGAAGACGAAAAACTTTACCGGTATTACGTCGGGAAGACCGCCCTCAAAAGGCACGGCGTGCCCGAGGAGATCGCCGCGACGGTAGTGTTCTTCGCGTCCGACGAGTCCAATTTTATCACCGGCCAGACCTATGCCGTCGATGGCGGGGAGACCATGGCGTGAGTGGTACAGGGCAACGCGTTGGGGTGGTCACCAAAAACCGGATCATGGTCGGCGCGGCGGACCTGTTTTCCCAGAACGGTTATCAGAGCACGTCCATGCGTGATGTGGCCGAAAAAGCGGGACTACAGGTATCGAGCCTCTATCGTCATGTCACCGGCAAGCAGGATCTTTTGTACACGGTGCTGGACCGGTTGATGGACGAGGTACTGGATGTGGGTAGGCAGGCCTTGACCGAGGGGACCAGTGCGCCGGATCGCCTTCGGCGCTTGATCCACAATAATATTTGTCTCGTGAGACCGGAAGAGACGGCACTGCTTCAGTCCGAGCTTGGAAATCTTGAGCCCCGAGACCGCAGCCGGCTGGTCGAAAAGCGGGACGCGTATCAGACCATGTGGCTCTCGGTGCTGGATGATGGGGTCGCGCGTGGCGACTTCGTCACCCAAGACGTAAACGTCGTTTACTTCGGCATTATGGGGGCGATCAACTACGTTGAGTTTTGGCATAATCCCGAAGGAAAACTGTCCCGGGCGGAGGTTGCCGAAATATTCGCGGACTGGATTTTAAAGTCGCTGGGGGTGCCATGAAATTTGATCATATGGGAATAGCAGTACGTGACCTGGACGAGGCCGGCCGCCGGCTCGAGAAACTTGGAATGAAATGCGTGGAGGACGGGGTCGTGGGGTCGGAACCGGATCAAGGTTACCCCGGATTGAACGCGCGATGGGCATTCTATGGCGACGCGGACGGCCGCCCGGCCATGCTGCTCATGCAGCCGCTTAGCGAAGAGGGCCCCATTCACGAGTTTATCCAAAAGAAAGGCGAAGGGGTCCAGCACATCGCGTTCGCAGTCGATGATGTTTCGTCGACTTCCGCCGCATTATCCGCGCTGGGGGTCAGTTTTGGCCGTGACAAGCCGTTTCTCGACCCGTTTGGTAACCAGTCTCATTTTATGTCGCCGGCGGACAGCCCCGGCGTGTTGGTTGAACTTATCGAGTGGAAGGACGAATGGCGGCCCCCGGAAGAAGACAGCCAATGAGGCCCTGCTTGTGGCTCGAAGAGGCGCTCGCCGAAGACACGGACGTTGCGCCTGCCCTAGACCACAACATAAAAGCCGACGTGTGCATCGTGGGCGGCGGGTACACAGGGCTGTGGACGGCCATACGATTGAAGCAAGCCCGTCCCGATCTGGACGTGGTCATCCTCGAAAAAGATCTCTGCGGCAGCGGCGCCAGTGGCCGCAATGGCGGGTATGCGCTCAGCCTATGGTCCAAGTATTCAACGCTCAAAAAATTGTTCGGCGAGGAAGAGGCCATTCGGATCGGGCAGGCCTCGGCGGATGCGGTCACTGAAATAGGCACGTTTTGTGAGACCCATAAAATCGACGCCCATTACCGGCCCGACGGTTGGTTGTGGACTGCGACAACCAAGACCCAGATGGGCGTCTGGTCCGAGACCATGGAAGAACTGGCGCGTCACCAAATTCGGCCTTGGGTCGAGCTGGACGGGGCCGAGATAGCCCGCCGCACTGGATCGGACCGGCACATTGGCGGTGTGATCGAAACCGCCGCCGCGTCGGTCCAACCTGCGCGCTTGGCGCGCGGTCTGCGCCGGGTTGCGCAAGAGATGGGGGTCAAAATTTACGAGCACAGCCCTCTAACCAAGTTGAAGCGTTCGTCGCCGCCCCGTGTCTGTACGGCGGGCGGTGTCGTCACCGCGGGCAAGGTTGTCATCGCCATGAACGCCTGGGGGTCCATGTTCCCGGAAATCCGGCGCTCAATCATCGTCGTCAGCAGCGACATGGTGGTGACCGAGCCGATGCCGGAGCGCCTCGAAGAAAAGGGATTGATGAATGGGACAACCGTCTCAGATTCACGTTTGACGGTGTATTATCACCGCACGACCAAGGACGGCCGCCTCATTTTCGGGAAGGGCGGTTCCGGCAGCCTGGCGTTCGGTAGCAAGGTCGGCTCGGCCTTCGAGGGTGCCTCTCCCTTTGCCGCCAAGATCAAACGTTGGATGGGAGAATTTTTTCCTGAATTCGATGACGCCAATTGCCCAACCAGTTGGGTCGGCCCGATCGACAGGTCAAAATCCGGGTTGCCGGTTTTTGGGTACCTGGGCGGCCATCCGGACATTTTGTATGGCGTTGGATATTCGGGGAACGGGGTTGGGCCCACGGTCTTGGGTGGGCGTATCCTCGCATCGCTCGCGCTCGGCATTGAGGACGAATGGTCGGCCTGCGGTTTGGTGCGGCCCTTGACGTGGGATTTTCCGCCCGAACCGATCCGTTATATCGGCGGTAAAATTGTTCAAAAAGCAGCGATCTTGTGTGACGCAGCGGAGGATCGCGGTCAGCGGCCCAATTTCTTACTACGGCTGTTGACCTCCCTCGCACCTCCCGGATTCTCGCAACAGAGTGATCCCGAAGATTCCTGATCACTGAAATTCATACCTATTCCCTGTTAACTGCGGCAAATTCCCTGTTATCCAGAATAAATTCCCTGTTCCAAGTTTTAGGGAATTCACCCATAACCCTCTGTAAACGCGTGTAGAATCCGGGGTCAAAATCCTGCTTTCCCTGTTAATTCGTATATTTTCCCTGTAAATGGGCCCTTAACAGGGAAATCCCCTCAGAGACGGGTTCGCCGCAGACTGCGTCCTTCACCATTCATTTTATATCAAACCAGAGACCATAAGTTCGTGAGGCGAAAACCCCCCAGAACTGGGGCGATCTGCCGAGGAACAGCGGACGATCTCAGTGGAGAGAGACGCGGATTTGGATTTTTCAGGTCATTTCCCCCGACCGTCTCTGTGCGTCGGTTTTGGGGACCATAGCTTTCCGCATAGTTTGTGCGAACAGCTGTCGATCGGTCAGGTGAAGCCGAGAACCCGGCGTTGCTCTGTCCACGACAGTGGTAAATCGCGCGTTCGTTTTAACCGTTTGGCGGTCAGATCGACCGGTTGACGACCTGAGAGAATCGCCTCGACGATGTCAGGTGCTAGAAGCCCGAGAGGGAGAATCCGACTGATGTCGCCTTGATTGACACCAATACGGGCGGCAAGGTCTCGGATCGATTGAACATCTCCGCCTCTAATCTGTGTGAACCAGTATCTACCTTGCGCCACGGCCTTAATCAGATGCGGATTGGGGGCCGGCGGCCGCGCTCGATCGTCTGTGATCACGAGCTTGGTCTCGACGCCACAGCGCTTGAACTTTACCGGGAGATCGAGCCGCAACTCGTTCTCTAATGGGGCTGCCGTCATATTGCCTACCTTGTCGAGATCGCCCTGGCCCAACATCCTATGCAGGCTCCGTGCCTGGAGAATGATAGTGACACGTTCGCGTCCTGTTTCGATGCGCTCCACCACATCAAGCAAGAAGCTCCGCTGATCGGCCGGCCCCGCTTCAAGGATTCGATCTCCCAATCGAGAGGCCTCAGCGAGGGTCCCTTTGATGCCCCCACCCTCCAGGTACAAGGCTGCGGTCAGGTGTAGCTTTTCCCGCAGGAATGATCGGATCCCGTCTAGGACAGCGCCCTCAATCATCGGCGCGGTCAAGCGCCATCCTGTATCCCCGCCCGGTGAGTCTCCGGTCGCCGTCTTAGAGATGTAATAGCGGTACCGCCGACCCGCCTTACTGGCGTGGGACGGAGACATCCGGTTACCCTCGTCGTCGAAGAGCAGCCCGGCCAGCAAGCTCGGGATCATGGCATTGGAGTTGCGGTGCCTAACGATCGCATTGTGTCCGAGCTGTTCCTGAACCGCATCCCAAGTCTTCCGATCGATGATCGCTTCGTGTTCTCCGGCGTAGCGCTCGCCCTTGTGGGCAACCTCGCCGATATAGATCGGGTTCGCCAACAACTTGTAGATATGGCCGCGGCCTATTACAACGTTGAGAACCCGGACTTCGGGGCGGATTGGCAGGCGCGGCTGCAGGTTCAGTTTCTGTTTCCGAAGTAGGGCTGACAGACTCGTCGAAGGGCCGCTTTGGGTCAATAGCGGGCCTACAGTGACTTCGTGAGGAAGGTCTGTTTTCGGACGCAAAGCGGACATCAAGCGAAGCCGCTGGGGATTCCGGGTTTAGCCAATAACTGCTATTATTGTTGAGCAGAAACGCATTAACTTCACGCCGGCTACCGCCGGAAAACGCACAGACGCACCTTGAACCTGATTCATCCTCTTGCGCCGACGATTGACCTGAAAACCGCATTACCTTCGAGTATCTCAGCTCGCCCCTTGATATCTTGTCCGATCTGCCGACACTCTTTCTTCGAAAACTTGGCGGCGAACGCCAGAATACTCAAAGCTAACCGAGTGCGGCCGGGAAAAAGCCGACGGATAGGGGTTTCGCTCGACCACCTCCTGTTAACGTGACAACGCCCAGGATTCATGAGACATACTTTATAACAAGCGCTTGATCAATGAAAACCCGGATATACCGGCCTGAAGATCAAAAAATTCTGGTAGAAGTTGTGGTAACTTTCTACTTTTCTCAAGAATATAGCTAGTCCAGTTGACCTTTTAGGAAATTGATGCTTTAACAAGCAAGTGCTTGGTTAAATACTTTAACGTGCCAGCAGTTCGTGACCTTTGGTCGCAGATGTCATTGCAGGGCGCGGAAGATCGCCGGGGCCGTAACTCGGCATGAAAGCCTCAGACAACCGTGAATCAATTATGGAGACGAATATGGCTAATTTGGGTAGAGGCGTCACTGATCTAAAATTGACGCCTTCGGATATCCCTTTGGCGGGCGACGACCTGGCAAGATTCGAAACCTCGTTCGAGCACACTAAAGAAGTGTGGGGCGAACTTTTGGAGGAAAATGGTAATCGCCTGCAAAAGGGTAATCTTTCGCTCCACTGGATGAATACCGAAGGCAGCGCCTGGAATAAATCTCGGGTGAAGCCGTCGTCGCGGGGCCTTACCCTCATGGATATTAATCGTCCAGACGTCTATGGCACCGTGCCCAAAATAGCGCCCCACCGGAAATTTGCATCTCGGGGGTCAATCCGCGACCAATATTTAAACCGCATGCCGGACGTCTCCGATTACACAATTATGGACCGGGACGAGGTGTGGGCCGATAACGTTGAAACTTTGTACGAAGAAGCCGTCGCCCGGCAATGGAAGGCGACGACCGACGTCCCGTGGGACGAGTACGAGGATATAGTCAAGCTGCCCGAGGATATAAGACTTGCGTCTGCTCAGGTTGCGACCTTCCTCACCGAAGTGGAATTTGTGGCCGCCGACATGCCGGCTAAATGGCTGTATCACATCCCCCAGGATTTTCTCGAAGTCAAAATGTTCATGGTGACCCAGATGATGGATGAAGCCCGTCATCAGGAAGTGTTCAGAAAACGCGCCATCATCGGCGGCGGCCTGCTGCACGCATCACCGGGTTTCGAATGGGCCTTAAAAGTTATCTTGGAAGCGCCCAATCACACCATGGGCTCGTTCATGCTGAACTTGCTGGCCGAAGGCATGGTGCTGACCATCTTCCGGTCGGGCGAAATGATCGCGCCGACCCAATTGGACAAAGAAATATTCCGGCTGACCCTTCAGGACGAGGCACGGCACGTGTCCTACGGCGTGATGCAGGTCAAAAATTACCTGGACAAACATCCTGACCGGGCGGCCGCGACCGAGGAATTGCACCGCTTTGCCGACATTGCGGAACAGGTAATGCTGACCACTCTGACCGAGCCGACGGTTATCGAACCGCTCGCGGTGCTGTTAGGAGGTGGGATAAAGTACGCCGAGACCAAGGGGCTGGACGGTGTAGCGAAACTTTGGGACATGTTGATCAGCGAATACCTGCAGCGCTGTGATCGCGTTGGACTGGACCGGCATGCCCGCTGCACTTTACCGAGGACCGCGCCATGGGCAGCGTAGCAACCAAGACGTCCGCGAAAGGGGCCGCCGAGGAAAGTACTCCCTTCCCATCGCTGTCATGGTTTGAACGGCTGTCTGCCCTTATGAAGGACAACCTGGAGCACTATAAAAAACTTGGCTATTGCGACTGCGTGGCTGATTTCTGCGTGACTGATGGTGGGCCGAAGGGATCGCCCTGGATAGCGCGCGTCACGTTTGACGCGTTCGAAGTCCTAAATGTTGAGGACGTGGGATCGGGTAAGACCCCGACCCCCGATTTCATGCTTGAGGGATCGCTTGAGACGTGGCGGGCGATGATCGAAAGCATCTCCGATGGCGACGGACGGCCTGCGCTGGACCAAACGATTAATTATCTTAGCCATTTCCATGCGCCCATGAACGTGACATCGGATGATCCTCTGCGCCGCGATTTGTTCTACCGCTACAACCAGAGTCTCCAGAGCTTTATTAGTGGTTCGTCGGCGTTCGATACGGTTTTTTCGTGAGTTGATGCACTGTGGCGCGTAAATCGGGACATTTCTATATCGACGAGACCTGCATCGCGTGCGGCGCTTGTGACCATGCATGCCCGGGAAAAGTCGACGCTATTTATCGCGTCGAAGGAGACTTTCTGGGCCGCCTGGCCATTCGTATCGAAGACTGCATCGACTGCGCTATCTGTGTCCCTTTGTGTCCAGTGGATTGTATACACGATGGTCGTGCGGAAGGTGTCGTCGAGGGCGCGGGAGGCTATACCAAAATCAAAGCCCTTCAGGCGTGGGCCGATAACCGGAACAAGGATTAGACAAAACTAGGCCGACCGATGAAAACATCGTGCGGCGACTCGATTTCACTGCGACCGTAACTAAGGTTCAAATAATGACTCGTTCAGTTAAGCCAAAAGTGCCGGCTCATAGCGCAGGAGATGAAGGAAATACATTCAAGCTGCCGGAGCAAGTCGACAAGAAGGCGGTACGCCAGGGAAATCGGAGGCACGAACTTCTTGACGCAGCGGCCCGACGATTCTGCCGTGAGGGGTACGACAGAACGTCGGTTCGGGATATAGCCGAAGACGTCGGCATTTTGTCCGGATCCATTTACTACCACTTTGCTTCCAAGGAAGAGCTGCTTGTTGCGGTCCACGAAGAGGGCGTGAAACGGATCACCGGCGAGGTACTAAGGGCAATTGCGGCCTGCGCTGAGCCCTGGGAGCGATTGGAACGAGCCTGCGCCGCACACATGGGTACGCTGCTTGACGGCAGCGACTACGCCCAGGTGGTGATTAGGGAACTGCCCAGAGAGCCCGGACCGGCACGGACAAGACTGATCCTGTTGCGAGACCAATACGAAGCCATATTCACGAATTTAATTAAAGACCTGCCGCTGCGGAAAGGCGTGTCCTTGACGTACTTGCGGCTGCTTCTGCTCGGGGCGCTGAACTCCTCTCAAGGCTGGTATCAAAAAGGAAACGACGGTGACGCAGATAAGCCTGCGGACATTGCCAAGCAATTTGTCGGGCTTCTTCGGAATACGATTGATAAAGGGGATGGGCGATGAAGAACACGTCAGCAGAAACGATGGATGTCGAACCGTCAGGTTTTGCAGCGGATCAAACGCCGAAAGTTCTGGTGACCAAGATAGGGTTTGACGGCCATGACCGGGGCAGCCGGATCGTGGCGGCCTATCTACGTGATGCCGGAATGGAAGTGGTCTACACCAGCCCATGGCAGAAAGTCGACGCGGTTGCCAACCTTGCGATTGAGGAGGACGTCGATGTCATCGGCGTAAGCTCGCTCGCGACCGACCATCTTCTAATTCCAAAACTAATGACGGCGTTGAAAAATGCGGACATGGGCCACATAGCTGTCGTCGTGGGCGGTATTATTCCGCATGACGACGAGGCACCGCTGCTGGACGCCGGCGTTTCCCGCATCTTTCATCCGGGATCGACCCGAGAGCAAATCGTCGATGCCGTCAGGGAACTGACCACGACTGTACGCGCTTCAAAAGGCGATCAATAAACGGGAAGGCGGATCATGAATATCATCGATCAGAAAACTGACAAAATAGAGGGAACGCCCGCCGAAAGCGATGAGGCGCGCTGGCGCCGTGAGTATTCAGAGCAGGTAAAAACCGAGCGTCCCCGCCGCAACCGGTCGGGCGTGGAAATTAAGCCGATCTACACGCCGGATGATTGGGACGGCAGTCGCCACGACGCAGAACTTGGATTTCCAGGTCAACTTCCCGCGACCCGGGGTATCTATCCCAGCATGCACCGGGGACGGCCCTGGAG
>JAPYRS010000077.1:0-5728 GCA_029936875.1 Alphaproteobacteria bacterium
AGTGCGGGCATTAGAATGGGAATCGGCATAGGTCTCTCCTCAGGCGCGGTAACAAACGCTGCGCGCGGCGGCAGCAATATCTTCCGGCTGCGGCAAAGCGAGTTTTTCAAGATTGGCGGCATACGGCATCGGCACGTCCTTGCCGGTAACGCGTAGCACCGGCGCGTCCAGTTCATCGAAAGCCTGTTCCATCATCAGGGCGGCAATTTCAGAACCAATGCCGCAGACCGGCCAGCCTTCTTCGATAGCAACCACGCGATGAGTTTTGCGCACTGACGCGAGCAAAGTTTCGGTATCAAGCGGGCGCAAAGTGCGGAGGTCAATCACTTCGGCGTCGATGCCCTCGCCTGCCAAAACCTCGGCCGCAAGCAACGCATCGCGAACGCTGATCGAGAATGTCACCAGTGTCACGTCTACCCCTTCACGAACAATGCGGGCGCGGCCAATTGGCACGGTGTAATCATCGAGCGCCGGCACATCGGACGATTGCCCATAAAGAATTTCATTTTCGAGAAAGATCACCGGGTTGGGATCGCGGATGGCTGATTTTAAGAGGCCCTTTGCATCCGCCGCCGAATAGGGCGCGACCACTTTCAGGCCCGGTATCTGCGCGTACCACGACGAATAGTTTTGCGAATGCTGGGCGCCAACCCGTGCCGCCGCCCCGTTCGGGCCACGAAAAACAATCGGCACCGACATCGCGCCGCCCGACATATAGAGCGTCTTGGCGGCCGAGTTGATGATTTGGTCAATCGCCTGCATGGCAAAGTTAAAGGTCATGAATTCGATGATCGGGCGAAGGCCGCGGTAGGCCGCGCCAACTCCAATTCCGGTAAATCCATGTTCGGTAATCGGTGTGTCGACAACGCGACCCGAACCAAATTCTTCCAGCAGGCCTTGTGAGACTTTGTAGGCGCCCTGGTATTCGGCGACCTCTTCGCCCATCAGAAAAACTTTTTCGTCGCGGCGCATTTCTTCAGTCATCGCGTCCCGAAGGGCGTCCCGCACCGAGGTCTGGACCATTTCCGTGCCAGCCGGAATATCAGCGTCGGGTGCGGGCGGCGTTGGTGCCGGCGCGACCGAGACCGCAGCTGGGGCCGGTGCCGCCGCGACGGGAGCGTCCACTGCAACCACCGCCGCAACGGTTGCGCCGAGGGCCGAATTATCCTCACCGTCCTCAAGAATTTCGGCGATCATTGCGTTAACGGCGACATTTTCAGTGCCTTCAGCAATCGAGATGCGGCCAAGCAGGCCGTCGCCGGGGGATTCGATTTCCATCGTCGCTTTGTCGGTTTCGATTTCAGCGATGATGTCGCCGGTCATTACCGCGTCGCCTTCGGCCTTCAGCCATTTCGCGACAGTTCCTTCGGTCATCGTCGACGAGAGGGCTGGCATGAGAACGGGGATGGTCATCAATAAACCTACTCTGCCGCCAGAATGTCGGTGTAGAGCTCGGCCGGATCAGGTTCTGGGCTTTGCTGGGCGAATTCGGCGGCTTCGGTGACGATAGCCTTCACTTCGCGGTCGATTTCTTTGAGTGCGTCTTCGTCGGTAATCTTGTTGTCGATCAAAAGGTCACGGACGTAATTGATGGGGTCGCTTTCGGATCGCACTTTGTTGACCTCTTCGCGGGTTCTGTATTTGGCCGGGTCCGACATCGAATGGCCGCGGTAGCGATAGGTCATGACCTCGAGGATGTAAGGACCTTTGCCGTTGCGCGCGTGAGTTGCTGCCTTTTTGGCGGCATCGCGAACGGCGAGCACATCCATGCCGTCGACCTGCGACCCGGAAATACCGAAGGCTTCGCCGCGCCGGTAAAGTTTTGTCTGCGCTGTCGCGCGTGCAACAGAGGTTCCCATTGCGTACTGATTGTTTTCGATTACGAAGATCACCGGTAGTTTCCACAGCGCCGCCATGTTGAAGGATTCGTAGACCTGGCCCTGATTGGAGGCGCCGTCGCCAAAGAACGAAAACGTCACTTCGGAATTGCCGAGGTAGGAATTGGCGAACGCGAGGCCCGCACCAATCGAGACCGAGGCCCCAACAATGCCGTGGCCGCCGTAAAAATTCTTTTCGCGGGCGAACATGTGCATCGAACCGCCCTTGCCGCCGGAATATCCGTCGCGGCGACCGGTCAGTTCGGCCATTACGCCGCGCGGTTCCATCCCCAGTGACAGCATGTGCCCGTGGTCGCGGTAGGTGGTGATGAAGGCGTCGCCCTCTTCCATCGATGCCTGGATGCCAGTAACAACCGCTTCCTGGCCGATATAGAGATGGCAAAATCCGCCGATTAATCCCATGCCGTACATTTGGCCGGCTTTTTCTTCGAAGCGGCGGATCAAAAGCATGTCGCGGTAATAGCCAAGCAACTCGTCCGGCGTGGCATTGGGCTTAGCCAATTTACGCGTCTTCGCTTTTTTTCTTATTGGATTGGAAGTTGCCGGTTTAGCCATGAAATTTGGGTTGTTGTTATGCCTAATCAGCGCGGTTAAGGACGCCAGTTTCCGGGAGGGCCAAAAGCATAGGTGAACAGGGTGTCGTTTGCGACCCTAAAAGTGCGCAAGAAAACACTAATAAAGTGCTGAAATTTATAAGTTATTTCGAAATTAACTTGGAAATGATTAAACAGCATTGCCCGGAACGCGGCGCCGAATCCGCGGATTTAGCGGCCGAGCAGGATAATTTCGTCCTTTCGCGACAACCCGAGAATTTTCCGCGCCCGTTCGTCCAGCATATCAGCATCAAGCCCGTTTGGGCTGAGCAACGCGACCCGATGTCCGGTCTCGGCGCTCTCCAATTTAAGAATGTTGAGCTCGGTTTCAGCCATTTCGATCTGCTCGGAAAGTGTCAGCCAGGCCATTAGCCCGCGCTGCCCTTCGACGAAGTGGTAACCGAAATAAATCACCGCGGCGATGCCGAGAAATGGCAAGAACGCGGGCCGGAGGCGGCGGTTGATTCCAAGGGCGATACCCATGAATGAATCGAATCACATTTGATTCATTGGGGTCAAGCGCCCTGCACATCTCAGCCAACATTAACCGGTGTTGTGGCCGCAAAGACTCAGTTTTGGGAGGCGATGCCGGCGCTTGATTACTGCAGGGCTGCCCGGCCGGGGTATTTTGCCACCGGGCCGAGTTCTTCTTCGATCCGGAGAAGCTGATTGTATTTCGCCACCCTGTCACTGCGTGCGAACGCACCTGTTTTTATCTGCCCGCAATTCGTTGCGACCGCGAGATCGGCAATGGTTGCATCTTCGGTCTCGCCGGACCGATGCGACATGACCACGCGGTAGCCTGCCTTGTGCGCGGCCTCGACGGTTGCCAAAGTTTCCGTCAGCGTGCCGATCTGGTTGACCTTGACCAAGATCGCATTGGCGACGCCCTTTTCGATTCCGATGTTGAGGCGTTCGGGGTTGGTGACGAAGACATCGTCGCCGACCAGTTGTACTTTGCCGCCAATCACCGATGTGAGTTCGGCCCAGCCTTCCCAGTCGTCCTCCGACATGCCGTCCTCAATTGAGACGATCGGGTAATCGCCGACCAGGCCCTGATACATTTTCACCATGCCGGCGGCGTCGATCGTCTCGCCGGTACCCGCGAAATGATATTTGCCTTCGCGGTAAAGTTCCGTGGCGGCAGTATCGAGCGCGATGGCGACATCTTCACCGGGGGCAAAGCCTGCGTCCGAAATCGCCTTCATGATGAAGTCGAGTGCTTCGCGGCTTGATTTAAGATTGGGCGCAAACCCACCTTCATCGCCGACATTGGTCGAATGACCGGCGGATTTTAAGTTGTCCCGCAGTGCCCGCGTGACGGCCGACGCCATCTCGAGGCTATCCGAATACGTCGGCGCCGACAGCGGCATCACCATGAATTCCTGAATGTCGATCGGATTATCAGCATGCGCGCCGCCGTTGAGAATATTCAGCATCGGTACCGGCAGCAGGTGTGCGGACGCGCCGCCAATGTAGCGGTAAAGCGGCTGGCCAAGTGAAATCGCCGCAGCCTTAGCGACGGCTAGCGATACCCCGAGAATGGCGTTTGCGCCGAGGCGGGATTTATTAGCGGTGCCGTCGAGCGTAATCATCGCCTGATCGATCAGCGCCTGTTCGGTCGCGTCCATACCTGAAATCGTGTCGAAGATTTCTCCGTTGGCGGCCTCGACTGCATCAAGCACGCCCTTGCCGCCGTGACGGTCGCCGCCGTCGCGCTTCTCGACCGCTTCGTATGCACCGGTGGACGCCCCGGACGGCACGCCGGCCCGGCCAAGCGCCCCTGATTCAAGCTGGACATCGACTTCGACGGTGGGATTTCCGCGCGAATCAAATATTTCGCGGGCGTTGATATCAACAATGGCGGTCATGGGCGGGTGCGGGTTCCTGTGTTGATGCGGAGTTTAGATACCGGACTTCGAAATAGCGTCAATCGCCTTCAGTGTTTCCAATATGGCGGCGAGATCGGAGAGCGGCACCATGTTGGGACCATCGGACGGGGCGTTGTCGGGATCGGGATGGGTTTCTATAAAGATCGCGGCGACACCAACGGCGACGGCAGCGCGTGCCAGTGGTGCGACGAACTCACGTTGTCCCCCGGTGGTGGCCCCCTGCCCGCCAGGTTGTTGCACGCTGTGGGTCGCATCAAAGACGACCGGATAGCCAGTTTCCGCCATGATCGGCAGCGAGCGCATGTCGGAAACAAGCGTGTTGTAGCCAAAACTCGCGCCGCGTTCGGTCAGCAGAACATTGTGGTTGCCGGTCCCCGTGACTTTTCCAATCGCATTGGGCATGTCCCAGGGTGCGAGGAACTGGCCCTTCTTGATGTTGACGACTTTGCCGGTTTCGCCAGCGGCGATCAGCAGATCGGTTTGCCGGGACAGAAACGCCGGGATCTGCAAAACGTCGACGGCTTCTGCGACGACCGCGCATTGTTCCGGCGCATGAACGTCGGTCAGGACCGGGCATCCCACGGATTCGCGAATTTCAGTGAATGCCGGCAATGCGGCTTCAAGTCCAAGGCCGCGTTCGCTATCGGCACTGGTGCGATTGGCCTTGTCGAACGATGTTTTGAAGATAAACGGAATGTCGAGTTTATCGGCGATTTCGGCGACTGCCTGGGCCACCGACAACGCGTGGTCGCGGCTTTCCATCACGCAGGGCCCGGCGATCAGCACGAACGGCAAATCATTGCCGAACCGCACAGAGCCAACATCGACGTGACGCGCGTTGGTCATCGATACACCAGATACTGTTCCATTGCCGCCTTGATGAACGAGGCGAACAACGGATGCGGATCGAACGGTTTTGATTTCAACTCAGGATGAAACTGGACGCCGACAAACCAGGGGTGATCGGGCAGTTCAATAATTTCTGGTAGAGTCCCATCCGGTGACATGCCGGAAAACACCATTCCGGCATCTTCCAACTGCTTGCGGTAATTGAAATTCACTTCATACCGGTGGCGGTGGCGTTCATTGATGCGTTCGGTGCCATAAATTTGATGAACCAGAGAGCCTGGCAAGAGATCGCAGTCGTAACCACCGAGCCGCATGGTGCCGCCGAGGTCTTCGTCAATGCCGCGCTGCTGCAGTAATTCGCCGTCCATCCATTCGGTGAGCAGGCCGACGACCGGATCCTTGCAGCCGCCGAATTCGGTTGAACCGGCGTTGGGGATGTCGGCAAGCGCGCGCGCCGCCTCAATTACCGCCAGCTGCATGCCAAAGCAAATTCCGA
>JAPYRS010000077.1:5738-12391 GCA_029936875.1 Alphaproteobacteria bacterium
CATTACGTGCATACTCAACCACTGCCGCCTGCATACCAAAGCAAATACCAAGATAGGGAATATTGTTTTCACGGGCATGACGAATGGCCGTCACCTTACCTTCAAAACCACGCTCGCCAAATCCACCCGGTACCAGAATGCCGTTCACGCCTTCCAGGTAAAGTGCCGCGTTTTCGGATTCGAATTTCTCTGATTCAATCCAGTCGAGTTCGACTTTGACTTTGTTGGCGATGCCCCCGTGGGTGAGCGCCTCGTTGAGCGACTTGTACGCGTCCTGGAGGGCAGTGTATTTGCCAACAACGGCAATGCGGACCGTGCCTTCCGGATTGGTCACGCGGTCAAGAATTTCCTGCCAGCGCGACAAATCCGGCTCTTGGACGTTTTCCATTCTGAAAATTTTTAGGATCTGATCGTCGATGCCCTCTGCGTGGTAGCTAATCGGCACTTCATAGATGCTGGAGACATCAAGCGCGGGAATGACCGCCTCTTCCCGGACATTACAGAACAGCGATATTTTCTTCCGCTCTGCCTCCGGAATTGCGCGATCAGACCGGACCATAAGCACATCGGGCTGAATGCCGATACTGCGGAGTTCCTTGACTGAATGCTGGGTCGGTTTGGTTTTGAGCTCGCCGGATGCGGCCACATAGGGAATCAGCGTGAGATGGACGTACATCGCCTCGTCGCGGCCAAGTTCATTGCCAAGCTGACGAATCGCCTCCAGAAACGGCAGGCTCTCGATATCGCCGACTGTGCCGCCAATTTCGACCAGGACGAAATCATCATTCTCGGTCTCGTCCAGCACAAATTCCTTGATCGCGTCGGTCACATGCGGAATGACCTGAACGGTCGCGCCGAGGTAATCACCGCGCCGTTCCTTGGCGATCACGGTCTGGTAGATGCGCCCAGTGGTGACATTGTCGGATTTTCGTGACGCCACACCGGTAAAACGTTCGTAGTGGCCGAGATCAAGATCGGTTTCAGCGCCGTCGTCGGTGACAAAGACTTCACCGTGCTGAATCGGGCTCATCGTGCCCGGATCAACATTAATGTAGGGATCAAGTTTGCGAAGCCGGACCGTATAACCGCGCGCCTGCAATAGCGCGCCTACGGCTGCTGATGCCAAACCTTTACCGAGTGAGGAAACCACGCCGCCGGTGATAAAAATGAACCGCGTCATGGGCAGTCACCATAGGCGAAATCATGCGACCCCGATAGATCAACTGTTTGGAAAAAAGTTTCGCCGCAAAAATAAAGTTGGTGACGGCAATGCCCGCGCCGCGCACCAAATGACGGAAATTCAAATGATAACCGAGGGCCAACAGGCGACTGAGAAAATGAGGGTCTCTGAATAATAGAGGTGGGAGTGATCCGACCTCGCCGCATTCTAGCGGTTCGGAACCGATGGGCCGGCAGGCTCTTCTTCCGCGGGTTGGGATTGTTCGTCGGCCGTGCTTTCGATAACCGATGTCTCTTCGCGACCGGTGTCGGCGAGAACGGCGAGCATGATAGAGGTGGCGATGAAACCAGCGGCGAGGAACCCGGTCGCTCGGGTCAGGATGTTGCCAGCCGAGCGGGTCGATACAAGACCGCCACCACCGCCGCCGATTCCGAGCGCGCCGCCTTCACTGCGCTGAAGAAGAACGACTCCGATCAGCGTAATCGCGATCAGGACGTGGATGACAAGAACAACAATGGTCATGGGTGTCTGGGGGATTCAGTCGGGTCTCGTTTCGGGCCAATTGGGCGTTGTTATAGCAGAGCTTTTGGCGAATACCAGTGGCAAGAATGGACTCAAAACCTTAGGCCTCCAGCCCAGTGCAGGCTTCGATTATTGCCCAGAAATCGTCGGCATTGAGGCTTGCCCCGCCGACCAGCGCCCCGTCGACGTTGTCGAGGGCCAATATCTCTGCCGCATTGTCGGGTTTGACTGAACCACCGTAGAGAATGCGGAAGCCCTCGCCGGTCGGTCCCTTAAGGGCCAGCAGCCCTTCGCGGATGAAGGCATGAACGGCGAGTATGTCTTCTTCAGAAGCGACCTTACCAGTGCCAATCGCCCAAACCGGCTCGTAGGCGATGACTGTGTTTTCAGGCGTCGCCTCCGGCGGCAGAGATCCGGTGAGCTGCCGGGCAAGCACCTCACGAAGGACTCCGGCTTCCCGTTCGGCCTCGGTTTCGCCGATACAGATGATTGCCGTCAGGCGGGCGCGGTGGGCGGCTTCGGCCTTGGCCCGGACAATTTTGTCGTGATCCTGATGATTGATGCGGCGCTCGCTATGGCCAACAATGACGTGACTGCAGCCAACATCGGCCAGCATTTCAGCGCTGATATCGCCGGTAAATGCGCCGGATTGCTCAATAGCGCAATCCTGTGCGCCGAGCATCGTGCGGCCAGCAATTGTCTCCCGGACCCGGCTCAAAAGCGTCACTGGCGGGCAAATCAGGATTTCACAAGCGTTGTTATCGAGGGCACCGGCATCGTCGGCGATGGCAGCGGCGAGCGTCTCGCCCTCACCCTTAAAGCCATTCATCTTCCAGTTTCCGGCAATTAACGGTGTACGGGTCACTGAATCGGCAGGCGCGTCTGACATGGAGGATTGGTTCCGGGAGCTGAATCGAGGGAAATGGCGGTCTGATATCGTGCTGGAGGTGTATCAAATTCAGGCGGGACCGGCCAGATCAGCCGGATTGGCCCAATGTTATCAACACCAATCAAACAATGGCATATCAATAAAGCGCCATTCACGGGGGTTTGCCTTGCCGCGACCCGCCCTCCCGCCTATCCTCCCCAACCGAAATCTCAACTGCAATCGCGGCTCATAATGCTCAATCAAATGCGTAAGGGCGTCGGCTCGATCTTCGCCAAAATCTTCATCGGACTGCTGGTTCTTAGTTTCGCCGTCTGGGGTGTCGGCGGAATATTCAATAATGATCCGAACGGTGAAGCCGTCGCGACTGTCGGAAAATACGAAATCCTCGTGGTCGAATTTGGTCAGGCCTATAGCCGTGAGTTGCAATCCTGGTCGCAGCGTCTTGGTCGTCCACTTGACCCGGCTGCAGCGCGAAACTTTCAGCTTCCGGATTCGGCGCTTCGCGGTCTTCTGTCCCGAGCACTATTGCTGGAAGTCGCAAACGGCTACGGCATCGCCATTTCCGATCAGATGATTGCCGACGACATTCGCTCAAACCCGAACTTTTTTCGAGGCGAGCGATTTGACGAACTGACCTATGACCAGATCCTGTTTAACAATGGGTTGAGCCGGCAGGCGTATGAGCAGTCTTTGCGCCGGGATCTATCGCGCGATCTTCTGATGACCAGTATTATCGCCGGGCAGTACGCACCGGACCGGATGATCGAGCCGGTCTATCGCTACCGTCGGGAACAGCGCGCGATCGAATTTTTTGTCATTCTGTACAACACCGGCGAACCGATTTCTGATCCCGACGAGGGAACGCTGGTCGTGTACCACCAGGATAATGCCGGTCGGTATACAGCGCCCGAATACCGCGCCGTAACCTACGTGAATATTTCACCGGATTCGATTTCTGAGCTCATTGACGTCGGAGACGACCGCATCAGGGAAGAATACGAGGCGCGCCTCAATGAATTCAGCGTCCCGGAACGTCGCGTCGTCGAGCAGCTTCTTTATGACGACGAAGCGACTGCACGCGCGGCCTACAACCGCATCCAGGCCGGCGAAGATATTGTGGCGGTTGCGGAAGCAACCGACGCCATTAATGCCGGGGCAATCTTGCTTGGCGAGGTTCGTCGCGGCGACATGATGGAAGAGCTTGCAGCGCCGGTGTTCGGCCTCAGCGCTGGCGGTCTTACCGAGCCACTCGAATCCGATTTCGGCTGGCATGTCATGCGGGTGACAGAAATTCTTGACGGTGGTGTGACACCACTTGAAGACGTTCGTGAAGAACTTCGGAGCCAAATCGCGCTTCGCATATCGGCGGATGAAGTATGGGACTTATCCAACCGCATCCAGGATGAATTGGGCGGCGGCGTCAGCCTCGAGTCGGCTGCGCAAAATCTCGGCCTGCGATCCGAGACGATCGCTGCGATTGACGCCGCAGGCCGCAACCGAAACGGCGATCCCCAGACGCAGCTGCCGGCGGCGCGGAAGTTTATCACCGAGGCCTTCCGGGCCGATGTTGGTTTTGATACCGAACCGATTGAGACGCCCGAAGGCGGCTACCTGATATTGCGGGTTGATTCGATTGCCGAGCCGTCGCTGCGCCCGCTTGAGACGATTCGCGGTGAAGTCCTTACCCAATGGCGCGACGAACAAAGGGTTGCGGCGTCACTCAAGAAAGCGGAAGCCGCACTTGAAACATTGAAAGGCGGCAAAAGCTTTACCGCCCTCGCCGCCGATCATGCGGCCGAGCTGCGGAAATCCGAGCCGTTCACGCGCGACGGCGGAGCCCCGGACCCGGCAATTTCAATTCATCTGGTCGCGCGCATGTTCGAGCTGAATATTGGTGAACATGAAATCTCGCCGACCGCCGATGGGCTTGGCTATACGGTGGCGCGGCTCTCTGATATTTCAGCGCCGACCGGCGAAACCGATGTTGTTGCGCTGGCCCGAATCAGAGATGTGATGGCCGGTGGGATCATGTCCGATCTCATTCAGCAATATCAAATGGCCATCGAAGTACGCTATCCGGTGCGCGTGAACGAGCGCACGTTCGCAGCGATCGTCGCGAGCGACGCGTTTCTCGCCGGCGGTGGATACAGCAGTGTCGCACCGCGTAATCCAAACCGCGCGCCGACCCCACCGACGCATAGCGGCGGCGGCCTCACCGGAATGTAGACGCCTCAGAGCGAAAGCAGCAAATTCGGAACCCGTCGTCCAAATCAGGCGACGGGTTTTTTATTGAACTAAGCCGCAACGGCTCAAAAAATTGGCCGTCACCTAACCGAATTATGCGGCGACGCCTTTGTAATCAAAGCCAGCGTCTTCAACAGCCGTGCCGACGACCGCTTCGTCCGGGCCGTTCTCAACTGAGACTTTGCCGGTTTCGAGATCGACACTGATTTCGGCACCTTCGGCGTGCGCCTTGATCGCGTTGGTCACCGAGGTGACACAGCCGCCGCAGCTCATGCCTTCGACGAGATAGGTCTTGGTCATAATATTCTCCTATTGCTTGGTTGATGCGAGATGCATGTCCGACCGCAGGATTGCGGTTACGGGGATGAACGTAATTCCGTTTGCACGGGCATCCGGAAGCCAGGCTTCCAGTGCCGTCAGTGTCCAAGGCCGCGGGTGGCCAATGGCGATGGCATACCCTTTTTGCCGGGCGATGCGGACCGCAAGATCGAGCTGGCGTTTTATTGATTCCAGGTCGCGGTCGTTGTCGATGAAGACGTCGCGCCGAAGCAGCGGCACGTTACTGCTTGCCGCAGCCGGGCGCGCTTGCGTTTCGGAGGTTGTGCGCGACTCGAGGAAAATCAGATCGCGACGCGCGAGCTCGGCCATCAAACGGTTCATGCCTTCACGGTCGGCGGTGAAGCGGCTCCCCATGTGATTGTTGACGCCGACATACCCTTTCAGCCGGGCGAGATTCCAATTAAGGCGTTCGCGAAAGTCCGCCGCCGGCAGACCGGTCAATAATGGTTGCGGTCCGGTGTCTTCCGAATCGGCCATCGCTTCCATCGGCACATGCAGGAAAATATCGTGGCCGAGGCGTCTCGCCATTTCACTTTGGGCGTCAAGATTGGGCGCGTAGGTCATGAAGGCCATTGTCAGTGGCACACCCAGTTTCATGGCGCGTTCGGTTCGCGCACGGTTTAGCCCGGCATCGTCGATGACAATTGCGATTACTGGTCCCGTTTTCGATTTGGTCGTCCGAACTGGTTTCGGGTCGCTTGCGGTCCATCCTTCGGCGTGCGCCGGGCTTGCCGGAATGATCAACAACAATGCCGGCAGAACCGCGCGCAGCAAATGGAATGGTCGCGAAAACTTCATGAGGCATTGCGGCCTGAAAGGTCTTCAAGGATCGGGCAGTCGGGCCGATCATCGCCGTGGCATTTTTCGGCAAGATGCGCGAGCGCTGCCTTCATCGCCGAAAGTTCAGCGACTTTCTTTTCGATGTCGCCGATACGCGCCTCAACGACAGCCTTCACATCGGCGGACGTTCGATTGTGGTCACGGTAGAAAGACAGCAATTCTTCGATCTCGGCGACGCTGAATCCGAGGCTGCGAGAACGTGCAATAAAGTGCAGCGTCTGCACATCTTTTTCGGAGTACTGGCGATACCCGCCCTCACTTCTGACGGCTTCGGGAATGAGGCCGATGCTTTCGTAATAGCGAATGGTTTTTGGTGTGACGCCGGTCTCTGACGCGGCGCTGCCGATATTTCTTGCTCTGTCCCTGTTGGCCCCCTCCGCGACGACCTGAGGTTGTTGCACTCCCGTACTCATGACCGATCACCTGAGCGGAATTTCCAGCGCCGCAACAGCAGCGAATTGGAAACCACACTGACGCTCGAAAACGCCATCGCGGCACCGGCAATTGCCGGTGTCAGCAAACCAAATCCAGCGAGCGGTAGCCCAACGACGTTGTAGATAAAGGCCCAGAACAGGTTCTGGCGGATCTTGTTGTAACTCGCCCGGCTCACATCAATTGCTGCCGGGATCAGCGCCGGGT
>JAPYRS010000078.1 GCA_029936875.1 Alphaproteobacteria bacterium
TATGTACACAGTCCTCGCGACATCCTGGACAGTGTTTTCCGGGCCGACCAACTACATTTCTCTAGCGACGACAGCATTTTTTGGGCTCGGAATGTATGTCGTTGGCGGCGGTTTGGACATGTTTCCGATGCCGGTGCTCATATTGCTAGCGGGACTTGCCGGTGCCGTCCTAGCCGGAGTAGTTGGCTTGGCGACGTTGCGCCTGTCGGGCGTCTATTTTCTTATTTTTACGCTGGGTCTTGCCGAGTTGGTACGGCAGCTCATGACCTGGGGTCAAACGACGTTGGGGACATCCAGCGGTATCTTCGTCTTTACCGACATCACCGCGGAATTTATTTATTGGGAACTTCTCGGATTGGCGGCGGCCATTTATCTGATTGGATGGCGGATCGGGCGGTCTCGCCTTGGGTTTGCTCTACGCGTTATTGGCAACGATGAAACCGTTGCCGTCCACAGTGGGATCAATACCGCCCGCGCGAAAATTTTGCTGTTCATAATTACGGGTACATTCGCGGCGCTGACCGGGGCGGTCCTCGCCCCGCGCTTTACTTACATCGAACCGACAATTGCCTTCAGCCCGATGTTATCAATTCTTGTGGTGATAATGGCGCTGCTCGGTGGGAAACACAGACTATGGGGCCCACTTCTTGGAGTCATCCCGTTCACTTTTCTCTGGGACTTTGCGACCGGTCGATTTTCCAACCAATCAACACTTGTGCTCGGCATAACCATTTTGCTGATCGTATATGCCATCCCAAATGGTGTCGTGGGGCTGGTTGAGAACGCCTTCCGTCGCCGGTTCAAAGCTGCGCGCCATGGTTGACCGCATCGCCCTTGAAGTTCAAAGCGCTCAGAAGACTTTTGGCGGTCTTGTCGCGGTTGATGCCATGTCATTCCAATTGGCGGAGCACCAAATTCTTGGTCTGATCGGTCCCAACGGGTCGGGCAAGACGACGATGATGAATCTAATTTCCGGTGCGCTTAGACCCAACGCCGGAAAGATCAGACTCTTTGGTGCAAATATCGAGCGCGCGAGTGCCTACCGAATTGCCAGAATGGGAATCGCCCGAACATTCCAGATTGTTCGCATGCTCGAGTCGATGTCGATTCTGGAGAACGTTATGGCCGGGGGCGTGTTTGGTCACGCGCGTCGTTGGGGAAGCGAACTTGAATCCCATGCCCGAATGGTTATCGAGAAAGTAGGCCTTGGTGGTGATGTAATGGCGCCGGTCGGCACGCTGACCTATATCGATCAGAAGCGCGTTGAGTTGGCGCGGGCGCTTGCGTCGGACCCAAAAATCCTGCTTCTCGATGAGTGGCTAGCGGGGTTGACACCTACTGAACTCAAAGTCGGAATCGATTTGGTCAGCAAGATGCGGGCCGATGGGCGAACCATCATCATCGTCGAGCATGTCATGGATGCGATCCGCAGCCTTTGCGATAATTGCGTCGTGATGAATGGTGGTCAAAAGATTGCCGAAGGATCGCCCAATGATGTCCTCGCCGACCATGAGGTCATTCGCGCGTATCTTGGTGACGCCGGTGCTTGAGACCCGGAATCTTTCGGTCAGATACGGCCACCATCGCGCGGTCGAGGGCGTGACGATAACGGTGGCCAAGAACGAAATCGTCGTCATGCTTGGTGCAAACGGCGCTGGGAAAAGCACTTTTCTTCGCGCAATCGCAGGCTTGGGCCAAAGGGCACCGGAAAGTGAAGTTCTAATGGACGGCAGAAATATTACGCCACTGCCTGCGCACGAGGTCGTCGAGGCCGGAATCGCATTGGTACCCGAAGATCGAGGACTGTTTGCCGATCTTACGGTTGAGGAAAATCTTTTTCTTGGCGCCAATCCGCGCCGTGCGCGGGATCAGGAGGCAAACAATTTGGGTCTGGTCGTCCAACTTTTTCCAAAACTAGCGGAGCGGAGGAAACAGCGCGTGCATACAATGAGTGGCGGGGAACGGCAAATGGTGGCCATTGGTCGGGCGTTAATGTCCGCGCCTGACTATCTGCTTTTGGATGAACCGTCGCTTGGGCTGTCACCACTTCTCTGTGGCGAGCTTTTCGAATCGTTCACCCGGATTAGGGACGCTGGCGTCGGCATCCTGCTAGTTGAGCAAAATGCGAGGCGGAGTCTCGATATCGCCGACCGCGGTTATGTCCTCGAAATCGGAAAGGTCGTCGGCGCGGGAACGGCAGCCGAATTGCGCGACAACGAAGAAGTTCGGCGGGCGTATCTCGGGTATGCGAAGGACGGTTAAGATATTTTAATTGATGCCATGGTCCGCTGTTGAAGATACTTGTCATCAACCAGAGATCGGAACAAACTTCGGAAGAGCTGGCGGAGGGAAGGGAACGCGTCATCATGCTCCGCGTGCCGGAGTTTGAGCCATTATTCCCCCGCTACCAATGAATTCAATGGTTTAGAGAAAATCAGAAATGTCAAATTTGGCCGGGTAAGCAGGGGGTAAGCACCCTGCGGGGCCCCAAATCGCCTTCTCAATCTGTTACGAACATGCAGCGGCGGTCCTACTATTTCTGCAATTGTTGGGTCCCCTTTCTGAGTAAACCGGCTACCGGGGGGCAAAAGATGGCCGGTTCGGAAAGGGTGGTCGCTGGGTCCCCTGCGGTGGTGTCCCCAAGCCTCACCACAGAATACAGATAGGACACGACGAAGGATCGAGAGATCGGCAATTCGAAACCGTTAGACCCTTGAAAGACCCTCACAGGTTTGTGAGTTGCTTGAACGCCTGACAATGAGGGGTGATACTCGCTACTTTAGTGCCGCGTAGTTCGCGTTTCCGGTTTCGATGGGCCGTCATGCTGGCCCCTGGGGGAGGCATACATCGTTTTGGCAAAAGTCCAGCCATCCGACGACGTTTTGGTCGATGTTAGAAACCTGAAAAAACACTTTCCCGTCACGCGGGGAATTGTCTTTCAGCGCACTGTCGCTCAGGTAAAAGCTGTCGATGGTGTCAGTTTTCAGATTCGGAAAGGTGAAGCCTTTGGCCTCGTTGGCGAATCTGGATGTGGCAAGACGACGATCGCGAAATGCCTTCTGAAACTCGAAGACCCGACGGAAGGAACCATTCACCTGGACGGCGCCGATATCGGATCGCTGGACAGGAAAGCGACATTGAAAATGCGACGTCGCGTTCAGGCTATATTTCAAGATCCATATTCATCGCTTAACCCGCGGATGAAAGTTGGAAGCATTCTTCTTGAACCGTTGATTGTTCATAACGAATTGAATTCGTCGGCCGAGAGAGCAGAGAGAGTCCGCGAACTACTGAATTTTTGCGGATTGCCGAGCGCGATCTCTAGGCGATACCCCCATGAAATGAGCGGCGGCCAGCGCCAGCGTGTCGGAATCGCGCGCGCACTGGCTCTCAATCCCGATCTGATCATCTGCGACGAACCTGTCTCAGCGTTGGATGTCTCAATTCAGGCGCAGATCATCAATTTGCTTGAAGATCTCAGGCAGGAGCTTGGCCTTACCTATCTGTTCATCGGTCACGACCTAAGTGTCGTCAAAAATTTATGTAGCCGTGTCGCCGTCATGTATCTGGGAAAGATCGTCGAGATTGCTGATAGCCAAATCCTTTTTGATAACCCGGCCCATCCCTACACCCAGGCCTTGCTTGCAGCGGTACCAATTCCGGACCCGATTGCCGAAGCCGCGCGCCCACCCGGCATTCTGCCTGGCGAGGTGCCGAGCCCCCAAAATCCGCCAAGCGGCTGCGTATTTCACCCGCGCTGCGGCCTCGCAATCAATGCCTGCCGAAAAGATATTCCAGCCCTTGATGAAATAAGCCCGCAACATTTGGTCGCTTGTCCGTCGGCCGGAATCCCAACACCGCAACTTAGTAACGACAGTAAAGAGGCAACCACACTTCATACTTAATTTGGGAGGAAAAGATGAGTACGAAAAAGTTTGACTTGAGTACCGATCAGAAACAGGAGATCAAAGATCAACTTCGTGATGCTTACGATTTTGATCCCAAGGATCCACTTTTCGGTCTAACCCGGGAAAACCTTTCGGGTTCACAAATTTCGCGGCGATCAGTCCTACGTTTGATGGCTGTTTCCGGGACATTGACGGCCTGGCATCTATTGCCCGGCGCCAAAAAGGCTTTTGCCCAGAAGCGCGGCGGAATTCTTGAAGCCGGTTGGGCCGGTGTCGGCGAAATAACGACGCTCGATCCCGCGCGCATCAACCAGGTGCTTCAATTTCAGATAACTTCAAGTGTCCTTAGCGGCTTGACGCATCTCAACGCCGATTTGGTCGCCGAAGCCGATTTGGCGGAAAGTTGGACCGTCAACAATTCCGCTACGGAAATCGTCTTCAAGCTTCGTGAGGGAGTCACCTTCCATAACGGTGACAAGTTCACGGCTGACGATGTGATTTACACCTTCAATCGTTCGAAGGACCCTGACCGGTCGATTAACGGCGGACTACTGAAAAACGTCGCATCGCTTGAAAAGTTGAATGACTATGAGGTGAAATTTACACTTTCGGCACCGCAGGCGTCTTTCTTCGTCAAGACGACTGAACGGGCCAGCGGCCGCGCTCTGACTATCGTTAGCCGCGGTGCGATTGAAGAACTCGGCCCCCAACAGTACGGCCTTACACCGGTTGGCACGGGGCCGTTCCGTGTCACCGAACACACCCTTGGCCAAAGCGTCAAACTGCGCCGGTTCGACGACTATTATGACCCGGAGCGCCCGGTTCTTGACGGCGTAAACATCACCCCCATCAGTGAGCCTGAGCCACTGGCGGCAGCTATGGAAGCTGGCGACATTCAGCTTATTGGTGGCAATCCGGTTGCCCCCGAACTGGTTGATCGATTCATGGCAAATTCGGAAATCGTTGTCGACATCATCGGCGGAAATGGGTTCCAGTCGGTCTTTCTCAATCCGTGGCGCGACCCCTTCAAAGTACCGAGCTTTGACAAACCTGTTTCCGAACTGATGAAGGAAAAGGGTTTCAAAGTTCGCCTCGCCATAGCCAAAGCCATTGACAGAGACCGGTTTATTGAACGCGCTCAATTTGGCCGTGGTGTGCCAGCGTTTGGTACAATCAATCCGGCGATGGGTTTCTTCTTTGACGAAAATCTGGGCGAAACCAGTAACCAGAAATTCGACGCGCCTGCCGCCCGGAAATTACTGGCGGACGCGGGCTATCCCAATGGCGACGGGTTCCCGACCCTGACCATGAAGGGTGGACCGCCGGTTCGTCGTGATATGCAGATAATTGCAGACATGCTCAAGACCAATCTGAATATCACCATCAATGTTGAGATCAGGGAATTCCAAGTGCTTGTCCCTGAGTTTCAGAAGGTCGATTACGACATGTTGCGAATCGGTTCGGGCGGCGATTTTGACCCGGATGACGGCATTGTCGATTTCATGCAGTCAACGTCGAGGCTTAACGGTGCGAACCGTGACAAATCGGCAATGGCTTTCGGGCATTTCGGGGAAGCTGATGTCGACAAACTTGGCGACGAACAAAGCCGCACCTCTGACCTGAACAAACGCCGGGAGTTGGTGCAAAAGGTCAACCGGATCACGTCTGACAAAGTTGCATCGGCGTTTATTTATCACCCGGTGGACACCCTGGTGCATCGAAAGGAAGTCAACTTTCCGTCCCGGAGCCGCATTGTCGGCCTCGTCGATCTCGACCGCGTCTCGTTCACCTGAGCAGCGATACCTGTAAGTGAGTGGTGGGGGTCTCGTTTGATAGACTCCCACCCTCCCTTCAACTGAGATTCGGAACCAAATGACCGCCTATCTCATTCGACGAATTATCGGCGCCATTATTGTGATGTTCGCTGTCGCGACGCTCGTGTTTTTCATGCTCCGCATTCTTCCCGGGGACCCGATCGCGGCCATGCTGTTTGACGTCGAAGATCCCAACGCCGTCGAATTTCTACGCACCAAGTACGGGCTGGACCAACCGATATACGTCCAATATTTCAAATGGTTCGGGCACCTTCTGACCGGCGACCTTGGCCAGTCGATTTACGGGAGCCGGATGGACGTGACGCGGACAATCGCTGAGGCGTTGCCGCGAACGTTATCGCTGGCCGGACTTTCTTTCGTCATCGCGATGATAATTGCGGTACCGGCCGGTTTGATTTCCGCCATTCGCAAGAATTCACCGCTGGATCACATCGTCACCATCGTCGCATTTCTGGGCCTGAGCATGCCCGATTTTTGGTTCGCAATTATTCTGATCATTATTTTTGCCGCCAATCTTCATTGGCTTCCGGCAATCGGATATGTGCCGCTGGCAGAGGGATTCTGGCCGTGGTTTTCGCACCTCATATTACCGTCGATCGCGATCGGTACGCCGTTCGCAGCCGTCATCGCACGCATGATCAGGTCGTCGATGCTTGAGGTCCTGCAAATGGAGTACATCCGGGTAGCCCGTTCAAAAGGGTTACTGACGACCAGGCTGATCCTGGTTCATGCGTTCCCCAATGCCCTGATTCCGGTGGTTACGGTGATGGGGATCGCAATCGCGCTGTTGATGGCCGGGACGGTAATTGTTGAGAATGTTTTCGCGATCAAAGGGCTAGGTCGTGTTTTGATTCAAGGGATTCTCAATCGTGATTACCCTGTCGTCCAGGGTTCGATCATCGTCGTCTCGGCAATCTTTGTTTTCGCTAATCTTCTGGTTGATATCCTGTACACGGTTATCGATCCCAGAATTCGCTACGACTAGGGGCATCTGGTTTGGCCATCGTCACCGATACCCAGAACGCCGACGAGCTCGAAGTCTCAGCGGAAAGGACGCGATGGTTGCGTTACCTTTTGCGCGACAAACGGGCGATGGTCGGATTCGTAATACTTGGAATTTTTGTGTCGATGGCGATATTGGCGCCTTTGATCGCGCCCTACGATCCGAACGCACAAGCATTTGACATGATGGAAGGCCTGAGCTGGGCCCATCCACTCGGTACTGACGATCTCGGTCGCGATTTGCTGAGCCGCCTGATTTACGGCACGCAAATTTCACTGTTTGTCGGCATTTCGACCGTTGCGATGGCCCTTGTGCTTGGGGTTTTCCTTGGCGTCGTCGCTGGTTACTACGGTGGATTTCTCGACAACATCATCATGCGGTACATCGACCTTCAGTGGGCGTTTCCCAATTTTATTATTGCTGTCTATCTCGTGGCGGTATTTGGAACCGGGCTATTCAACGTGATTATTGCGGTGTCGTTGGCCTTCATCGACGATTTCGCGCGTGTCGCGCGCAGCATGGTCCTAACGATCAAGGAAGAGCAATACATCGCAGCGGCAAAGACAGTTGGTGCGTCAGATGCCCGAATTATGTGGCTGCACATTCTCCCCAATGCGGCAGCACCGCTGATTGTTGTCGGAACCGTAAGTATCTCTTATGCGATCCTGGCGGAGGCCGGGCTTTCCTTTCTAGGGCTTGGCGTAAACCCATCGACTCCAACATGGGGGCTTATTCTTGCTGATGGACGCAGTTTCATTTCACGGGCCTGGTGGATTGGAGTCTTCCCCGGCCTGTTCATCATGCTCACTGTTCTCAGCATTAATTTTGTCGGCGATGCGTTGCGCGACGTGCTGGATGTGCGCGAGACCAGAAGCGGGGGATCAAATTAAACGGCGTTTCGATTGCGACCCGAGTTGATGTTTTACAACTCCGCGCTCATCAGGCAGGCAGTTTGATGGATGTCACGATTCGAATTTAGAATTTCCAACGGTTCGAGACATTGCTCTTTCGCCCAGGTGCAGCGCGGGTAAAAGGCGCACCCAGAATCCAACTTGGCTAGGTCGGGCGGCTGACCATTGATCGGCACGAGACGCTCGCCATGATCCCGGTCCATTCTCGGAACGGAATTGAGCAGTCCGACCGTATAGGGGTGCTGCGGTCGGCTAAATATTTCCGTCGTCGTGCCCGATTCCACGATTCGACCTGCATACATGACGTTGACGCGATTAGCGTAGCGGGCAACGACGCCAAGGTTATGCGTAATGATGACCAGTGACGCGCCAAGGCGTTCCGTTAGGCTCTTCATCAGTTCGAGAATCTGAGCCTGTATGGTGACATCCAACGCTGTCGTCGGTTCATCGGCAATAATCAATTTTGGTTCACAAGAGAGGGCAAGGGCAATCATCACGCGCTGCCGCATGCCGCCGCTGAAGTGATGCGGGTATTGTTTAAGCCGGCTCTCTGGGTCTGCAATTCCAACCATCTTCATGAGGTCAATCGCGCGCGTCTTTGCCTGCGCGCGCGTCAACCCGAAGTGCCGGCGCGGTGATTCAGTCAATTGCAAACCGATGCTGAGAACCGGATTGAGTGAGGTCATGGGTTCCTGGAAAATCATTCCAATTTCCCGACCACGCACGTTCTGAATCTCTGCCTCACTTAGAGAGAGTAGATCGCGGCCACCAAATTGAATTGTGCCGCGCGTTATTTTGCCCGGCGGTGTCGACACGAGACCCAAAACAGCGAGCGCGCTAACGGATTTGCCGCATCCGGATTCGCCGACGATCGCGACCGTCTCACCCGGTTCGATATCATACGATACGCCGTCTACGGCCTTTACCAACCCCAATTCTGTGCGAAACTCAACGTTGAGATCATCCACTTTAAGTAGCGCACTCAAATGATCGTCCCCCGTATTCGATCGATGCAGCCCGAGCGTCCGCAATTCTGAGACCGGCAAATCAAGAAGGGAAACACAGTCATGGCTTGGATCAGAATAATCCCCTACGAATCGGCACGCGGGCGACTGAAAAAAATCTACGATCGCATCAAAGCGCCAAGTGGCCAGATCGACAATATATTATTGGCCCACAGTCTGCGCCCGCACACGCTTGAAGGGCACCTTTCTCTTTATAAGCATGTCCTCCACAACGCGGCTAATCAATTGCCGGTGTGGTTCCTGGAGGCTATTGGCGTCCAGGTTAGCGCGTTGAATAACTGCGAATATTGCGTCGAACACCACAAAGCCGGGCTACGCCGGGCCTTGGCTGATGATCAACATTGGCGCGAAATAATTTCAGCATTAAAAAGCGGCGCAACGGAAGGCACATTTTCGCCAAAAGAAGCGGCATTGTTACGTTATGCGGCAGCGCTGACCGTCACACCTAGCGACCTGTCCTCAGAAATTATTGACGGTTTGCGCGAGGATGGCGCCGACGACGGTGAAATCCTCGAGGTCAATCAGGTGACGGCTTACTTCGCTTACGCCAACCGAACGGTATTGGGTTTGGGTGTGACGACGACCGGGGAAGAGCTTGGATTGTCGCCCAACAGAACCGACAATGAAAACGATTGGCAGCACCATTGATTAACCATCAGATATTACCGAGGTAGGCTGAACACTGTTCAATGTTTCGCTGGCAAATGAGGCGCTTGACAGCGCGCTGGTACAATCGAGGGTAAGGGAATGACTTGGTCCATCGTCGCGAAAGATTCCGAAACGGGAGCGCTCGGCGTTGCCGTCACAACAAAATTCTTCGCGGTCGGTGCCGTTTGCCCGTTCATCGAGAGCCGCACCGGTGCCGTCGCGACCCAGGCGTTCGTGAACCCGACGATTGGGCCTGCCAGCCTCCGCATGATGCGAGACGGCAAGTCTGTCTCGAATATTATCGATTTACTGCTGGCCGTCGACGAAGGACGAGAACAACGCCAGGTGCATATGATCGACGATGCCGGAAACGTTGCCGCCCGCACGGGAAGTGAATGTGTCGACTGGTGCGGACACAAAATCGGTGATGGATTTTCGGTGGCTGGAAATATGCTGGCTGGAAGGGCGGTCGTTGAGGATACTTTCGATAGCTACAAGAATGGTGCGACCAAGCCCTTCGCCGAACGATTGCTTGACGCACTTGACGCAGGGCAAGTCGCTGGCGGAGACAAACGGGGCCGCCAGTCAGCAGCACTAAAGATCTTCACGACCGAGCAATATCCGTGGCTCGACCTTCGAGTCGACGATCATACCGATCCGTTAATTGAAATGCGTCGACTTTATGATCTTAGTCAGCGCGAGTTCGCAACATTTCGAAATTTCCTGCCGACAGCGGCCAATCCATCCGGCGATATGGACCGCAAGAAGCTTGACGCTGCGATGAAAAAACTAAAGGACCAGCACTAAGGATTCGGTAATTTCGTTTTCGTCATGGACGGCCTGGGGTGCCCAAACCGCATCTGGCGTATTCCCAAGAATGTTGCGAAAGCGTATTTCCCAGTTGACGAAGCTTTCGCCTGGGATGATGGCGAAGGAGATCGCACTTGTTAGGGGTGGCTATCCGCTCACAAGGAGTACTTCGCTGCTCAAGCACAACGTGAAGGTTTCAAGATGGACGACGGAATCGAGACGGTGTTTGAGCGAATTGAAATTGTTTGGCCGCCTAGTGCTGCTGACCAATCCCGATGAGGCGTCAACTCGTACTTGGACCTTGCTTCCACACTGGCGTCCGTATTGGATCGAATTCGGACGCCGCTGCAATCCGCATTGTCCGCACCGGAAAGGAATATGCGTACGCGACCGGAATCAAACCTTCCAGCCAAATGCTGATAGATCATCAATCCAACTTTGAAGAATTTGCCGAAGCGGGCCCAACCATTGCGAGCCCCTCAGTTTTATCGCTTGCGGATTCAATAGCCTACCTTTGAAAATCAAACTTCCCTGGATCGCGATTTGAGTACCTTTTGCCTGCCTGCCTGCCTGCCTGCCTGCCTGCCGGCAAGCAAGCTTAACGGGTGATCTTCGGACGAAGGTTAAGAATGATAGGTTCCCGTTGAACTTTGATCTTAGTGAAGCCCTATAGCTCGCTGGCAACCTACGGCGGTCGAGAGTTCCCTTGGTAGATCGCCTAGGCACGCTGCATCATGCTCCACGTGCCGGGGTTCGAGTCCCTCCCCCGCTACCAATTTTTTCCGACGATCGCGGCGGCGCGAAGGACTCCAACTTCAGCCAGTCACTATCCATTCCAATCGTCCATGTCCTGAATTAAAAGATTGGTCATGCGCGAGGAAATCAGAAAAGAAGTTGAACGAATTGTCCCGTTTGACGAAGTTGAATCGCGGGACAAAGAAGGCGTCCTTGAATGGATTGAGTCCGGCGTCGAGCTTTGCCGACTTAAGAAACCGGATGTCTCGCCGAAACATTTGGTTTCATATTTTCTGGTCGTCGACGGCGACCATCTTCTACTCGTCGACCACATCAATGCAGGCCTATGGTTGCCGACGGGCGGCCATGTCGAACCGGGAGAGCACCCACGAACAACTGTTGAACGGGAAGCGCACGCAATCTCTCGACTTCGATAAATCCGAATTTCACCAGATCAAGTGGTTTCACCGTTCCGATGTCCCCCATAAAAAAAGCGACCCGCACATGGGCCGCTTTCTTCAAAAAATTTACGGTGAGTTTTAGGCGTGTCTTACCTCTTCCAAAGGTCCTGGAACTGTGTCGCGACGACTTGCTCATAGGAAACGTCATCACCAAGAATACCCATCGCCTGGCTGAACTTGTTTTGGCCGACGACAAACTCCGGGCTGAGCGACGCGTCATAGAACGGCAAGTCGCGCTCAACAACATCGGCGATCATCACCGCTTCTTCGGGTGAGAAAAGTTTTTCACCGACTTTGGTGGCGATGCTGACATCGGCGATCAGCGCCTTTTGGGTTTTCACCAAGGCGCGGATGGCCGCGGCGACTGATTCCGGATCTTTTTCGATCATCGCATCGGTGCCGACCATCACCGGGAAGGTGTAATTGAACGCGCCGGCCGGGCCGTCGCCGCGACGGACGTCGAGCAGTATTGTACCGGCACCACCGCGGACGGCCGCTTCCGCGCCCATGCCGTTCGCCCAGAAGGCGTCGATCTTGTTTTCGGCCAGCGCCTTCGCCGCCATCATGCCAAAACCCTTGCCCTTGACCAGTCCGCCCGGCACCGGCGCGATTTCAACTTTGTCTTCTTTAATGTCGATGCCGGATTCGGCCAGCATGTGCCGGAGGCCCATCTCAACCATCGGCGCGGCCCCGATGCGAAGGCCTTTGACGGCATTGATGTCGCCCTTGGTGGCATTGAGGTCGGTGCGGACAATCAGGAACCAGTACATGCCCTGTGCCAGTGCGCCGAGAAGTTTCGCACCCTCCCATTGCGGGAAGGCGGCAAGCGTGCTGTGCGAGGAACCGGCAACGAAATCGATTTCGCCGTCGCGCATTGCCTCCATCGCCTTATCGACCGGCACGACCTGCTCGAAGGTCATGTCGAGGCCTTCATCCTTGAAAAACCCAAGTTCGACTGCCGCCAGCGCGGGAAAATAGGAATTCGAAATTACGTCGGGAATGGCAATCTTCATGGGTTTTTCCTCATCTAGGTTGTTA
>JAPYRS010000079.1 GCA_029936875.1 Alphaproteobacteria bacterium
CAAGTTCGACGAGCCGTTCATTCGCGACAAGACCAATGGTCCCTACCTGATCGGCGAAGACGGGCATTATATGCGGGACGCCGAGACCAACAAGCCGTTGGTGTGGGACGATTCGCTGAACGCTGCCCGGCCATTTGATACCTACGGCGGTGAGCCGGCGCTCGACGGCGACTTTGAGGTGAACGGCGAGAAATGCCGTCCGGCCTTCGGCCTGCTGCGCAATCATCTCAAACAGTTCGATGTCGACGAGATGTCTCGCATCACCACGGTGCCGGCAACAACGATCCGCCGCCTGACGGCTGAATTTGTCGAGGCCGCCCAAATTGGCTCGACCATCATGGTTGAGGGCCAGCAGTTTCCGCTGCGCCCGGCGGCGCTTCATTTCAAACGTGGATCGGGTGCGCACAAGGGCGGCGGCCACTCGATGCTGGCGCTGCACATGATCAATTTGATGGTCGGCAATCTTGATGTGCCGGGCGGTCAGCGCGGTGTCAATCCAATTGGCCCCACCTGGGCGCCGGAAACCTCGGAAGATGGCTTGCTGATCCCGGCACAGAAAATTGCCAAATACAACAAGCCTTATCCACCCGCCGAGGCGAAGCGGCCGCAAACACTCGACCTCCACGAACTGTTCCCGGGCGCCTTATTCACACGCGCGCTTTACCCGATGGTGATCGACGATCCGGAAGCGTTTGGTTTTGATTACAAACCGGAAATGCTGATCCAACATCGCACCAACCTGATGATGAACAGCCACAATGCGGACGCGATGGCGGCGACCTTAAAGAAGTTTTCGTTTCAGCTTTCGTTCGGAACGTTAATTGATGAGACGGCAGAATTTGCCGACATCGTTTTGCCGGACGCACATGATCTCGAGCGCTGGGATCTGTTTCCGGCCAATGACCCGTACGCCTTCATCACGCCAGGGCCGGGCGACTGGTTCTGGCTGATGCGCCAATGCGTGATTGATCCGCCTGAAGGTGTACGTCCGTGGACAGACGTGTTCATGGAGCTTGCCGAACGGATTGGCATGCTCGAAGAATTTTATGAACACGGCAACGAAGTCTGGAACATCGATCCCGAATTTCATGTCGACCCAAAGGGCCACCACAGCGTCGCCGACATTGCTGAGCGTCAGGCGAAGACGGTGATTGGCCCCGATTACAGCCATGACCAGTTGGATGAAACCGGCTGCATCATTACCCGTGCAAAAACGCTGGAAGAAGCCTACCCGCGTGTCTTTATGGAGGCGCGGGTGCCGATCTATTTCGAGCACCTGATCGACACCGCGAAAGATGTGAAAAAAGTCACCGACGAGCTTGGCCTCGATTGGGACTTCGCGCCCTACAATCCGCTGCTGCAGTATTTCGCCTGCGATGCCCATAAAGAGGACGGCGATTTTGATCTGATTACGGTCAACTTCAAAGTGCCGTTCCAGACGTTTTCTGTGACCGCCGAAAATGTCTGGGTGGATGAGATTGCCAGCGCCAACCCCTACTTGCACAAGGTCATGGTCAACGCCGCGACAGCCCGGAAGAAGGGCTTGCAGGACGGCGATCACGTGATCATTGAAAGCCATTGGACCAAGGACGAAGGCATCGTCAAAGTGACCGAGCTGGTGCACCCGGAATGCCTCGGTATTCCTGGCACGCTCGGCCATTGGGCGCGCGACATGGTGATTTCGCAGGGCAAGGGCACGGCGTTCAACAATTTTCTGCCGCCGCCGACAATGAACCGTGTCGATACCTGGAGCGGCCAGGTTGATAGCTGCGTCCGCGTCAAACTCACAAAAGTCGAACCGAAGGGGCGAAAATAATGGCACGCCTTGGCATGGTTATCGATCTCGAGCGCTGCAACGGCTGCAACGCATGTGTAATCGCCTGCAAAGTTGAGCACAGCACGCCGAATGGCATCATGTACACGATGGTGCTGGAGCGCGAAGTTGGCACCTACCCGAACGCGAGCCGCGTCTTTTTCCCGATCCTCTGCAATCACTGCGAAGATGCGCCGTGCATTCCGGTCTGCCCGACCAAGGCGACCTATGCGCGCGACGACGGCATCGTATTGATCGATTGGGACCTATGTATTGGCTGCGGATCGTGCATCGCCGCCTGCCCCTACGATCAACGGTTCAAAGTTGAAGACAATAAGTCTGGCGGTTTCGCCGGCAGTGCGCCCTACAAGAATCCCAACGCCTCAGAGATTCCGATTGGCGTGCCGGTGAAATGCGACTTCTGTTATCACCGGATCGATGAAGGACGGGAGCCGGCGTGTGTCGAAGTGTGCCCGACCGATGCCCGCATTTTCGGTGACCTCGATGAAACCGGTCCGGCGCTGACCTCCAAAAATGGAGTCGAGACGCCGCCCCTCACCGAATTGATCGCTCGCAACAACGCCTGGCAATTACTGCCCGACAAAGGCACCCAGCCCTGCGTTTTCTACATCGGTTGAATGACGGCCTTCGCCGTCGTTGTTAGGCGCGGGGGCCGCGGATAGCGAGATTACTTCGGCGGCAGTTCATCCTGTTTGACCACCCCGGTTCCGGATTTTAGCTCCGCGAACGTGCGGCATGCGCCCTCAAACGCGGGGATGCCAGCCGGTAACGCAGCTAGGAAAGCGGCCTCGTAAACTTCCGTCCAACTCGCGCCGTTTTGGACGGCACGCGTCGCGGCAAATTCGATCCCTTCGCGGTCGCCTTTTACGGCAGTCGTAATGCCGACCAAAATCAGATACCGGGTTTTGAGGTCGATGGCGCGCCCTTCTTCGTCGCCGAACAGGACGAAGGATGCGAGCTGACTGTAGCGCGTGAGAAACTCTGGATTGGCTTCGGCAAGAATTTCGTGGAAGGGCAAAGTGTATCCGCGTGATTCGCGAATCTCATCGAGTGCAGCCTGGCCTTCGGGTGTCATGGTCTTCTCCCTATTTTTCGATTGATGATGGTATTCCAGCCGCGATCATTCCCGAAAACCGGTTCGAGATGCGATCAACCAAACTGGAAAACGGATTGGAAAGTCGGCGCGGAATTTACGCCTTGGCGCGCGCCAATTGGCCGCGAAGATCGAGCAATTCGTCGATCACCGATTGGATTTCGGTACGCAGCGCGGGGGTGAGGGAAACAGCGCTATCACTCGACCGCTTGGCGGCAACCGGAGAGCGACCCGGATTGGCGGGAACTTTGCGGCCATTTTCCCGGAGCAGCTTTTGCACGCCCTTGATGGTGTAGCCATCGTCGTACAGGAATGAGCGAATTCGGCGCAGAAGCTCGACGTCTTCGGGCCGGTAATAGCGGCGTCCGCCGCCTCGTTTCAGGGGCCGAACCTGGGCAAATTTGCTTTCCCAGAAGCGCAGCACATGCTGCGGCACTTCTAGTTCGGTTGCGACCTCACTAATTGTTCGAAATGCGCCAGGTGCCTTAGCCATGGGAAATGTAGCCTAGCTGTCCGCGGCGGCTGAACTGCCGTCAGTTGAGGCGCTGTCTATTGAGACTCCGTTAATACGGTCTTTCAAAACATGGGACGGACGGAACACCAGAACCCGCCGTGGCAGGATCGGGACTTCTTCGCCTGTTTTTGGATTGCGGCCAATCCGTTGGCCTTTTTCGCGGACGTAGAAACTGCCGAAGGATGAAATTTTGACGGTTTCGCCGCCGACCAGGCTCTTGCCGATTTCGCTTAAAACCAACTCCACCAAGTCGGCGGATTCGTTCCGCGACAGGCCCATCTCTTGATAGACCGCTTCACTTAATTGGACGCGCGTAACCGTCTTCCCCGTCATGGGAACCCCCCTGCCTTCTCCCGCCAAGACCGTAACCCTGTGGGCACGCCCGCGTCAATATTAAAGCGATATCAATGGGATGGCGGGTAGTTCTTATGTCCCTGCCAAGTCCGGAACCGGACTTACCAGCGGGCCAGGCACGCGCCCCAGGTGAATCCACCGCCCATTGCTTCCATCAATACGAGATGTCCGGGCTGGATTCGGCCATCACCGACGGCCTCCGCAAGCGCCAGTGGAACGGACGCGGCTGAGGTGTTTGCGTGGCGGTCAACGGTCACGACAATTTTGTCGGGATCGAAGTTAAGCCGGCGCGCGGTCGCATCAAGAATTCGCTTGTTGGCCTGGTGCGGCACCAGCCAATCGATGTCATCCATGGTCATGCCGGCTTCGTCCAACACCTCACGAACCACTGAGGCGAGGTTCTCCACGGCGTGGCGGAAGACTTCTTTACCTTTCATACGGACTTTGCCCGTGGTCTGGGTACTGGACGGTCCGCCGTCGACATAAAGCGCGTCATGCAGGCGGCCATCGCTGTGAAGTTTGGTGGCAATAATTCCGCGGTCGGCGTTTGTCCCTTCGCCTGGCTGGGCCTCCAGCACAACCGCGCCGGCACCGTCGCCGAACAGGACACAGGTGCCGCGATCATCCCAATCGAGCAGTTTCGAAAACGACTCAGCACCCACAACGAGAGCCGCTTTGGCCTTACCGGTGGCAAGAAAGCTATCGGCCGTCGAAAGGGCGTAAACGAAGCCCGAGCAGACGGCCTGAATATCAAAGGCAAAACCATGATCCATGCCGAGGCGCGCCTGAAGGGTGGTGGCCGTCGCCGGAAATGTCTCATCGGCAGATGTCGTCGCCAGAACAATCAAATCGATGTCGTCCGGCGTCATCCCAGCCTGTTCGAGAGCCGCATTAGCGGCGCCAAAGGCGAGATCGGAGGTCAGTTCATCGTCGCCGACGAGATAGCGCTGTTTGATGCCGGTCCGGGACGTTATCCACTCGTCGGTGGTATCGACGGTCTTCGCCAGTTCTTCATTGGTAACAAGGCGTGAAGGGAGATGCGATCCGCAGCCGCGAATGACCGAGCGAGTAACCGTCACAAAGATGCCGCGCGCGGCGCAGCCTCAGGTGCGATAAAAGCGTGAAGATCTTCGATTAGCGTCTCGTTGAATTTGCCATGCGCCATGTCCACTGCGACACCAATTGCGCTTGCAAATCCCCGCGCATCAGTACCGCCGTGGCTTTTTATGACGACGCCGTTGAGGCCAACAAATAATGCGCCGTTGTAACTGCGCGGATCGAGCCGCTCACGAAGCGCGAGCAACGCCGGGCGGGCGAGCAAATAACCGAGCCGCGACATTAACGAGCGCCGGAACGCGGCGCGCAGGTTCCAGGCGTAAAACTTGGCGGTGCCCTCAGCCGTCTTCAGCGCGATGTTGCCGGTAAAGCCGTCGGTGACAAACACATCGACAGTGCCCGGTCCGAAATCGCTACCCTCAACAAATCCTGAAAATTCAAACGGGAGTTCAATTTCGCGCAATATTTCTGCCGCCGCCTTGACCGTTTCATGGCCCTTCAGCTCTTCGGTGCCGACGTTCAAAAGACCGACTTTGGGGCGCTGAATGCCAAGGACGGTGCGCGCAAAGGCGGCCCCCATGACGCCAAACTGGACGAGGTTTTCTGTCGTGCAATCGACATTTGCGCCGAGATCGAGCATCACGCTTTCGCCGCGCATCGACGGGAAAAACCCGGCAATGGCGGGCCGGTCGATCCCCGGCACGGTTTTCAATACGAATTTGGCCATTGCCATCAACGCGCCGGTATTACCGGCAGAAATAACACCCGCCGCGTCACCATCACGGACAGCGTCAATCGCAAGACGCATGCTCGAATTTTTTCCGCGCCGCAATGCGTGGCTCGGTTTGTCTTCAGAACCGATCAACTCTTCGGTGTGGCGAATTTCGCAGATGCCGCCGAGCTTGCTGAATCGTTTCAGAATTGGGCCGATCCGCCGCTCGTCGCCGAACAGCAGATAGTGCACGTTGGGATACCGTTTGCGGGCGATATCGATGCCCTTAATGATCGCACCCGGGGCCTTGTCGCCGCCCATTGCGTCGAGTGCCAGTGTTAGGTTTGAATCCAAAGAGTGTCTCCGGCGCCGTCCGAGCTAGACCGAATCCCGTGCTTCCAGCACTTCGCGCTCGCCGTAGTGGCCGCATTCAGCACAGACATGATGAGGGCGTTTATTTTCGCCGCAATTGGGGCACTCGACATAGCCCGCCGCTTTGAGTGCATCGTGACTACGGCGTTGACCGCGCCGTGAGGTCGATATTTTTTGCTTTGGAACAGCCATTCGTAATTCGCTTTCAATACGCTTTGGGCAACAGAAAACCTGGTGCCCATTTAGGTTCGATTCAGTTGCCGGGTTTTAAAGCCTTCAGCGCCGCAAACGGATGTAGCTCGACGCTCCCCGGCTGAGCCTCGAACACCGCCTCCGGCTTTCGCGGGTAGGGATCAAGGGCCAAGCCCAAATGCTCCGCTACTACCGCACCAACGTCAATCTCTGTACCGACAAGCGGTTCCTGATCATCGCTGAAGTGATTAACGTCAAGTTCGCGGGGCTTGCCCGATTTCGGGGGCTCCGCCTCAGATTCTGGAACATACGTTACCTCAACCTTTTCCTCAACGATGCAGGGAACCGGGTCGAGAGTGACTACACAGGCCTGTTCGACTTCGGCCCGGAGCTGGAGGGTCAATATAACTGACCCACCTGATTGGGGCACCACACGGCCCTTTGCCACCAGAGAACTGACCACCAGCAGCCCCAATCGCCGGCAAACGCATTTGCATTCATCGGCATCGGCTTCGATGTCAAAGAATCCACCGGGTTCGATCGCAATCAAACGGCTAAATTCTTCACTTTTGGCGACAGTGTTCATGGTCATTGAGGTGATGATAAAGGGCAGGTTTCCGGGCGCTGCCTCAGTCGCGGAACATACGAGCAGAGCCATGAATGGTCAATTCCAATTTTTCCGAGGTATAGGACAGTTCCTATGCCCTTAAAATGGTCATTTTTTTTATTTCCTCAATTTGGAAGGTGTGCTTGGGCATCAATATCAACAATCAGTACCAATCCTAGGAAGAATTCCTTAATTTTCCGCGACCGGTGGTGCCCCAAATTGAACGGCGCCGGTTAATAGGGTCGCCAATTCTTGATTTTTCAGAGCCTCAGCCTCGCGCCGCATATAGGCAGCAAGAATCGCGCATGCGTCCTCAATCTGTTTTTCGCCGCGGTAGAGATTGCGTTCAATTGCCGCTTCAAGTTCGCCTGAAGCGCCTTCGATACTGCTGCCGAAAGCCTCGACTCGGCCCATAAAGGCCGACGTCATCTGGCGCACCCGAGGTGCCACACGGATATCGCTTGAGCCGAGATCACGAAGGCCCTGATCCAGATCCTTGAACATCAGATCAAATAACGCCTGTGCAATCTCGGCGGCACCCTCGCCCGCGTCTTTCAATCGATGCATGACCAGGAACGCGTGCAGCGCGATTAACTCAAAACGGCCGTCGATCGTGTCCGGAACCGAAAGCGGCGGCTGAAAAAAGGCCTTAGAACGCGCTTGTGCAACAAGACTAACGTAGAGCCCATGCGCCGCATCCAGATGGGCCCCGCCGCCCAACAATTTTTTTATCCCGCCGAGCATTATTGATTGCCGGGCTTTGGTTGACAGCACCCAGAGCCGATGCAATATCTCCAAAGATCAGACCGCCCCTTTTGACCAGAAATCAGAGTGACTTCTGCGGGGCGAATTGTTGCGAGTTTCATGGTTTTTCGAATTCCAATTAATGCCCGCGGGCTCGTCTTTCTTCTTCTCGGGATCAGTCTATTCGCATGTTCACTGCGAATCGACAGCCACGGATTTATTCCGGACGAAGAACTGATCAATGTCCTCAAGCCGGGACTCGACACCCGCAACACTGTCGCGCGCGTGCTTGGATCACCGTCCGCTGTCAGTACGTTCGAAGATTCGACCTGGTACTACATCAGCAAGCGCACCGAACAACTCGCCTTCTTCAATGAAAAGGTCCTCGATCAACAGATCTTGGCAATCCATTTTGACGAAGAAGGCAACATCGACGACATCAAGCGTTACGCGATGGAAGACGGACGCCTTATCGACCCGGTCACCCGAACAACGCCGACATCGGGTCGCGAGCTTGGCTTCTTAGAACAGCTGTTCGGCAACCTCGGTCGGTTTAACAATACCGGCAGCGGGAATGTCGTCGACGATTACTAGCCGCCGGCCAACATCGCTAAAAGCAGCAACGCGACAATATTTGTAATCTTGATCATCGGATTGACCGCCGGGCCCGCCGTATCCTTGTACGGATCGCCGACCGTGTCTCCGGTAATCGCCGCTTTGTGCGCTTCCGAACCTTTGCCGTCGTGATTGCCTTCTTCAATATACTTTTTGGCGTTGTCCCATGCGCCGCCACCAGCGGTCATTGAAATTGCGACAAACAACCCGGTGACAATGACACCGAGTAGCATCGCGCCCACCGCTGCGAACGCCGACGCCTGATCGGCAATCAGCAGAATGACGTAATAGACAACGATTGGTGCCAGTACCGGCAGCAACGAAGGGATAATCATTTCCTTGATTGCTGATTTGGTCAGCAGATCAACAGCCCGGCTGTAATCGGGTTTCGCGGTCCCTTCCATGATGCCGGGAATTTCCTTGAACTGACGGCGGACTTCAACGACCACCGAACCGGCCGCACGTCCAACCGCTGTCATCCCCATCGCGCCGAACAGGTAAGGCAGCAACCCGCCCAACAGCAGCCCGATCACGACGTAGGGATTGGAAAGCGCGAAATCAACTTCGACCTCGGGGAAAAATAAACTGAGGTCTTCGGTGTAGGCCCCGAACAGGACGAGGGCTGCAAGACCGGCAGAACCAATCGCGTAACCCTTGGTCACGGCTTTGGTCGTATTGCCAACGGCGTCGAGGGCATCGGTGGTTTTCCGAACCTCTTCATCCATATCCGCCATTTCGGCGATGCCACCGGCGTTATCGGTAACCGGGCCGTAGGCATCAAGCGCGACAACCATACCGGCGAGCGCCAGCATTGTGGTTGCGGCAATTGCGATCCCGAACAGACCGGCGATCTGGAATGTCGAAATGATCGCAGCGACGATGATAATGGTTGGAATCGCGGTCGCTTCCATCGAGATCGCGAGGCCCTGAATGACGTTGGTGCCGTGGCCGGTTGTTGAGGCTTTGGCAATGCTGCGGACCGGCCGATATGCGGTCGAGGTGTAATATTCAGTGACCCAAATCAACAACCCGGTCACGACCAACCCTATCAAGCCGCAATAAAACAGACTGCGTCCGGTGAATTCAACGTCGGCAGCGATCATGATTGTGGTCGATCCGATTACCCAATCGGTGATGAACCAAAGCGCAATTGCGGACAGCACTGTCGTCACAATGAAGCCCTTGTAGAGTGCTCCCATGATATTTTTGCTTGCGCCCAAACGAACGAAGAAAGTGCCGATAATCGATGTAATGATGCAGGTGCCGCCAATTGCCAGCGGGTAAACCATCAGGCTCTCCTGAAGATCACCGACGAAGAAAATGGAGGCGAGTAGCATCGTCGCAACAACGGTGACGACGTATGTCTCGAACAGATCCGCCGCCATACCGGCGCAATCGCCAACATTGTCGCCGACGTTATCGGCGATTACCGCCGGGTTGCGGGGGTCATCTTCCGGAATGCCAACTTCAACTTTACCGACGAGATCGGCCCCCACATCAGCGCCCTTGGTGAAAATTCCGCCGCCGAGACGGGCGAATATCGAAATCAGCGATCCGCCAAATCCAAGCGCGATCAAGGGCTCGACCAAATCGCGACCGGCCGCGCCCATTTCAACCAGGATGAAATAATAAACCGTGACCGCGAGGATGCCGAGGCCAACCACCAACATGCCGGTAACGGCGCCTGCCTTAAAGGCGATCTTGAGGCCTTGCGCCAAACCTTGCCGCGCCGCTTCTGCGGTTCGTACGTTCGAGCGCACCGAAATATTCATGCCGATGAAGCCAGCCGCACCCGAAAGGAACGCGCCAATCAGGAACCCGATCGCCTCGGTGGCACCGAGCGCGAAAAAGAGCAGGACGAAAATGGCGATACCGACCATGGCAATGGTGCGGTATTGGCGGTTGAGGTACGCGTTTGCGCCCTCCTGAATGGCCTTGGCAATCTCCTGCATCCGTTCATTGCCGGGGCTGGCCGCAAGCACCGATCGCGAGGCGTAAACGCCATAGAGGAGCGCCAATATCCCGCAGGCAATCGCATACCAAAGCCAGTCCGTCATCGGTTTAGTCCCTTCAAGGTATTGAAATATTAGGCCCGGGCCGTGAAAACAGCCCGGTCGCCAAAATCCCGCTCAGAAATTCGGCGGGAACATGCCAGAGAAGCCCCGGGAAGGCAACCAAAACGCGCCCAATTCGAGCCCCATGCGGGGACATTTCACTGAAAAACGTGTGTTTCGCCTGTGATCAGGTCGCAGCCGCAGCCCTTTGCCGTCGAAGGAACGCGAATACCACCACCGCAACCCCGGCAACGGCGACCAGCGGAATGGCGCCGAGCACCACCGCGCCCCAACCGAAGGTCTGGAGCAATATGCCCGATGACAGTGAGGAGACGGCAACCATGCCAAATACGATCATATCGTTCGCGCCCTGAACCTTGGCTTTTTCGGCCTCGGTATAGGATTCAGTCAAGAGTGTGGTGCCGCCAATAAACATGAAGTTCCAGCCGATGCCGACCAACACCAGCGTCACCCAGAAATGCGGCACACTATCGCCGAGCAGCGCCGTCACGATAGCGGCGGACATCATCCCCACACCGGTGAGTATTATCGCCAGAACGCCGAACCGATTGATCAACGTGCCGGTAAAAAAGGAAGGCGCGAACATCGCAACCGCGTGCCATTGAATTACAAAGGCGGCATCGTGAAATTCATGATTGAAATGCAGCATCGCAATCGGCGTTGCTGTCATCAGCAGCACCATTACCGAAAACCCGATCAGCGCCGACAGCGCTGCCACGTAGAAAACCGGTTGGCGGGCAATTTCCCAAAATGGACGCCCAACTTCGGCACGTTCCTTTTCCGTCGGCCTTGGAATATCGACAAACCCTAAAGTGACGAAAGCCACCATCGAAACAACGATCATCGCGAGATAGGGTCCAAGGAAGCGAACATTGGGAATGATATCGACAGTCCACTTTGCGATTTCCGGGCCGGCCCAGGCGGCAATTACGCCGCCTGCAAGAACATACGAAATCGCCTTCGCTTTGAAGTCGCGGGTTGCGACGTCGGCGGCAGCGAACCGGTAATGCTGGCCAAACGCCGTGTTCATACCAAGCAAAAGAATGCCAAACGTAAATAGCCAAAAATTTCCGCTGAAAAGACTAAAGGCCGAAACCGACGCACCGGTAATGCCGAGCAGGATGCCGACCCGAAATCCCGCGCGGCGGCCGATACGCCGCATCAGCAGGGCAGCCGGCATCGTCGCAATGGCCGTGCCGATCACCATTGCAGAAACCGGTACCGTCGCCAGAGTCTTATCGCTGCCCAACATGGAATAGCCAACCAACGCCGCAGTCACCGCAAGCATCGAATTATTGCTGTTGAGGAGCGCCTGACACACGGCCAGGACGCCTACATTCTTCTTCGCTGTGTTCAAAAGGAAAATCCGGGGTCTTGAAGGGAACTAATGGCCGCCTTTGGGCTTGGGTTTTGGCGGCGGCGCAGGAGCCGGTATTTTGATGCGACGCCACGCTTCTTCGACCGCAACGCTTATCACCAATTTGTCGCCAATAATCTTTTTGCCGCACCTCAAGAAACGGCGCTGCAAATCGACCATATTGAGGCTACGTCCATCGGATGCGAGCGATACCGGATTCTTGTGAAAGTCCCGGACAAGGCCATCCCGCAATAGCGGCGTAACCTTGCGTGCATGTGCAAGACTGACCGGCCCCGCAACTTGATAGACTGCGGCGATGTTGACATAACGGCCAACTTTGTTGCCGAGCATGAGCGGCGTCGACACGGCAATCAAAGGAAATGCACGGATATCATCGAGATCAATTTCCAGGTCCTCTTCTTCATCTTCCTCTTCAACTTCGGCGACGATGGGACCCTATAACGCACGCTCATCCACTTCACGCAGAACGAATCCAATGCCGCCCGCAACAAGCGCGGCGATTGCGATGAGAGCGAGAAGCATAATTATTCGCTTCATTACCGGTTCAGACCCGAATTTCGACATTTCAGTCCGCTAATAGCACGAATCAGAGGTGTAATAAAGGATACCGAGCCTCTGCGACCAAGTG
>JAPYRS010000080.1 GCA_029936875.1 Alphaproteobacteria bacterium
CGCACGCAGTCCCTTTGGATCGTCGCGACGGCGCAGGCAAATAGCGGCGACACCGCCGCGGCAGAAACAACATTTCTACTCGCTGATGCGGCGGCACTGGACGTTAAGAGCGATCTTGACCGGGCATGGATCCTTTCAACGATTGCGGCCTCAAGCGCGCGTCGCGGCGACCACGCGCTTGCGCGGCGTGCTTCCTTGCGGCACGGGATATTGCGGTCGGAGTTGAAAGCCCCTGGGCGCGCGCAAACGTCCCTACCAAACTGGCGAATACGCTGATCGAAATTCGTTAAAGGCAAGGGCGAACGGCGGCTAAATCCCATCGGACCGCTCAACAAATTTGAATTTTGGCGCTACGAAACGACGGTCGCGATACTTTCCGCCGTAGTCCGCAATGTCGGTACAAACCGCTCCGCACCCTCAGCGACGGTCATCGCCGAATCAAAATAACGCATGGACAGACATGCAGCGACGCCGCTTTTGCCCATTATGGGGACGGCAAAACTGACCGTCCCAAAGGGTCCCTTCTCCCGATAGGCATAACCATTGCGCCTGGTATCGCCCAAAATACGGGCGACCTGGGTCGGATTACGAGCCACTCGATTTGCCGGATCATCGGACTTCGAGATCAGTTCCAAGATCGCCGTAGATCGAGGCTCGCCGCAAAATGCGAGATAGGCGCGCCCAACCGCCGATCCCATGATCGGTAAGCGGTCGCCAGTTGCGAAATAGGTCGTCGCGAGCGGGCTTTGGCTGTCGGTTGTAACGCGGACAAGCATTGCATCGCCGTCGATTGTCGCGAGGCTAACCGGCCAGACGATGGATTCGCACAACGCCCGCATCAGCGGTATTGCGGTTTCGATGACCCAGGCCTCGTCATCAAAACCGTCGGCTAATGCGCGAACGCGGTTCGTCACCCGGTAACGATCGTCGCCGGCATCCCGGGCGACGTACCCGGTTGCCTCCAGCGTCTCAAGAAGGCGGTACACGGTCGGACGGGGCAAACCGGTGCTTTCGGCTAGATCCCGCGCTGTGCGACCGCTTTTGCGATTGAGGGCATGGAGGACATCAAGTCCTCGTGTCAGTGCCCGGACCTGCCGTGTCGCCATTACGTTTCCTGCATAGTCCGCTTCCCTAGGCGCGAGGATAGGCTTTGATTCGAGTCCGCACAATGGACGGTTGAAAGGGCGGCGATGAAGGACTTTGAAGGTTCAACCATGTAATGGAATATTCAGGAGAGCCGGAATCCCGCAAACGTCGACTGACTATGTTTACGAATATTTCCCGTTACTGTCAGATCGATTTCGGCTGATCATCAGATCAACTTGGTTCCTAAAGACTTCGTCAAGTTGTACCAATTTCAGGGACCCCTCGAAGTGGTGACATCTGAAGGGAACCCACAAGATAAGGTATCAAAACCACAAAAATCCCCTATTTCTGGGATTTTTCGGCCTTAAAGACACCCTGAAGTTAAGTTCAATTAATTGCTATGGACAATTACACGAATACATGCAAAATCCCGCTCTGTTAACCCTGCAGTCCTATGTACAGAACGAATAAGGGGGAAGCATGCCTGACTGGCTTGATAGAGTTAAAGGATGGATCAAATCGATTACGGGTGTTGGCTTAGCGCTGATTCCGGTAGGACTGGTCCTACAGATCTTGTTTGACGCACCTGTGCGTTTCGTCACAGGTGACATTCTTGACAATCTCATGGGTTTGATTTCGCAGCTCGGTGACGCCGGCCTCGTCGGACTAATCGCGCTCGGCATTATTCTTTGGTTGTTCAGGGGCCAAAACTAGACCGTAAGGTCAATTTGGTTTTAGTACGTTTTGCGAGCCCGGGCCTGCGCCAGCAGGTCCGGGTTTTGCATTTCAGATAGGCGCATTAGCTGGGCTATTCGCGCTACCACTCCCCCGTGTTTTCCATTGATACCCATGGCTCCTGCTCCGGCAGCGCGTCTCCCGCTTGCAGTAGTTCGATGGAGATTCCGTCCGGAGAACGGATAAAGGCCATGCGACCTTCTCGAGGCGGGCGATTAATCGTCACGCCACCATCCATGAGACGCTGACACACAGCGTAAATATCCGGAACTTCATAGGCCAAATGGCCGAAGTTACGTCCCCCGTCGTATGATTCAGTGTCCCAGTTGTAGGTAAGCTCGACCATCGCGTCTTCATCGTCGGCAGCCAGAAACACGAGCGTAAATTTGCCCTGAGGCACGTCGTGTCGGCGGACTTCGTGTAGCCCGAGTTTGTTGCAGTAGAAGTCGAGTGATGCGTCGAGATCTTTCACTCGCACCATCGTGTGTAGATATTTCAATTCGTTCCCCCCTGTTCAATGGGTATCCGCACGGATAATCCGGCCTCTAGGGCCTTTATTTCAGATTGGCCGTGGGATTCAAGTCATGGTGACGCTTAGATCGTGACTAGTGGTTAAGGCGCGGCTATAAACTGCCGCCAAGACCTGCCTCCTTTCGAATTATTGACCGATTGGTCGTCTGTTTCATCCTTCTATCATGGTGCTGTGCATGAGGATTATTGCGACTACCCTATTGCTTGTGGTGGCCTTTGCCCTGCCGGCGATAGCGCAATCCAAAAATTCTGTCTCGATTGGAATGCGACTTGAACCGTCACCTGGTCTTGACCCGACGACGGGCGCCGCGGCGGCGATCAGTCAGGTCACGATGTACAACATTTTTGAAAGCCTGACCCGGATTGATGAAACCGGCAAAGTTGGGCCGATGCTGGCGAACAGCTGGACAATATCCGACGACGGCCTGACCTATCAATTTCACCTCGTTCCCGGAGCCACGTTCCACGATGGCACGGACTTCGATTCTTCCGATGTGCAATTCAATGTCGAACGAAATTCAGGAACGGACAGCAAAAACAAACTGAAGGCGGTCTTCAGCAATATTGCCCGGGTGGAAACGCCCAGTCCGGCCACGGTAATTTTGACGCTCAAAGCGCCGTCCGCCGTTTTCGCAATTCAGATGGCGCAAGCACCGGCAGCAATGGTTGCGCCCGAATCCGCAGAATCGAACGCGACAAATCCGATTGGCACCGGGCCCTATCGCTTTATCGAATGGATTCCGGGCGACTCGGTTCGGCTCGAGAAATTCGCCGCTCACCGCAATGCAGCCAATGTCCAAATCGAATTGGCAACCTTTCGGTTTATCAATGACGCAGCCGCGCAGGCAGCGGCATTGTTGGCCGGCGATCTCGATTACATGCCTAATTTGAGCGCGCCAGAAATGTTCAGCCAGTTCGAGAGCGATCCGAATTTTACGGCGCTGAAGGGAACGACCGAGGGGGAGACGATCCTCGCGATTAACAATTTGGCAGGGCCCCTCGCCGACGTGCGTGTCCGTCGCGCGCTCATGCATGCGATTGATCGGCAGGGTGTTATTGATGCGGCGAACGCCGGCTACGGAACGCCGATTGGGTCACATTTTGCGCCCCACCAGCCTGCCTACCTCGATCTGACCAACGTCTATCCTTACGACCCCGACAAGGCGCGTGCCCTTCTTCGGGAGGCCGGTTATGCGGATGGGCTGAACCTTTCTCTGAGACTGCCTCCGCCCACCTATGCGCGCCGCGGCGGCGAGGTTATTGCGGCCATGCTTGCCGAGGTCGGCATCATCGCGAAGATTGAAAATATTGAATGGGGCCAATGGCTGGAACAGGTTTTCACGAAAAAACAGTTTGATTTGACTGTTATCAGCCACGTCGAGCCGCTTGATCTCGATCGCTACGAGAACCCAAACTATTACTGGCAATACGACTCGGCCGAATTCCGGACCATCATGGAAAATTTTCGCCAAGCCACAACCGTTGCCGAGCAAACCGAATACTTACAGCAGGCGCAGCGCAAACTGACCGAGGATGCGGTTAACGGATTTATTTTCGAGGGCCCGAAACTTGGCGTCGCCAGAAAAGGCCTGAACGGGATGTGGGCAAGTTGGCCTGACTTCATCAACGAAATTGCGGCAATGTCCTGGGCGCCTTAACGGCGCAGATGTCCTGGGCGCCCTCACAGCGCACAAGCCGGTCCTACATCTCGATACGAGGAATTGCATCCAGTAAGGCGCGCGTATAGTCGTGTTCCGGGTTCGAGAAGACTTTCGCCACGTCACCCACCTCGATAAACTTTCCAGCCTTCATAACCGCGACCCTGTTGCACATGAATCGGATGACAGCGAGATCATGGCTAATGAATAGATAGGCCATACCAAACTCATCCTGAAGATCGCGAAACAGGTTCAATATTTGAGCCTGAACCGAAACATCCAAAGCCGATACGGGTTCATCCGCAACAATCAACGCGGGCACGGTTATGAGTGCACGCGCAATCGCTATCCGCTGACGTTGTCCGCCCGAAAATTCATGCGGATATCTTCGCCCGTCATCTGGCACGAGGCCGACCGCATTTAGAAACTGATCAATTCGATATCTCCTGTCTCGTCGTGACAGCCCTTCAATAAGGCCGAGCGGTTCCGACACAATGTCGGCCACTCTTTTGCGGGGATCGAGCGACCCAAAGGGATCCTGAAACACAATCTGGAATTCACGCCGAAGGTTGCGAAGGGAATGCTTGGAAAGTGTTTGAATCTCCTGGCCTCTTATTTGGACCCGACCTGCGGTGAGGTTCTCCAGTCCCATCACCGACCGGGCCAAAGTCGATTTTCCGGACCCCGATTCACCAACCACGCCGAAACTCTCGCCCCGCGCAATTGATAGATCGACGCCACTGACGGCACGAACGATATGACGACGTTCAAACAAATTTTTGCGGGGTAGCAGATAGTGTTTCTCAAGTCCACTGACGCTAAGAACCGTTTCCGTCTCCATCTTGGGCTCGGTTGTCACGACGCCGCCTCTCTTTCCCGAACCGCGTCGAGGCGAAGACAACGGGCGGTGTGATCAGGTCCGATTTCAGACCAATCCGGCGTAATTTCATGGCAGGCGCCAATCGTAAGTTCGCAGCGACCGGCGAATGGGCACCCCGGTGGAAGGTCCTCGATTGCCGGCACAGTTCCTAGAATTGTGGGAAGGCGGTCCAAGGTACCGTCGAACCTCGGCATGGCTGCCATAAGTCCAAGGGTATAGGGATGTGCGACACCTGCAAAAACGGCGCGGGTCTCGCCCTCTTCAACACATGCACCGCCGTACATTACGAGCAATCGCTGAACACGCTGCGCGATAATCGCTAGATCATGAGATATCAGCAGAAGTCCCATGTCGAATTCCTCAACGAGACCGGCAATCAGATCGAGAATTTGCCGTTGGATTGTCACATCGAGCGCTGTTGTCGGTTCGTCAGCGATCAGGATGTCCGGACCACAGGCAAGAGCAATCGCGATCATGACGCGCTGGCGTTCACCACCTGATAACTGGTGCGGGTAGCTGTTGATTTGTCGTTGAGGGTCTCGCAATTCGACCCGTCGCAGCATCGCGGTCGCTTCGCTTACGGCCGCGCGTGCGCCAATCTTTTTGTGAATTCGCAACGCCTCCGAAACTTGCCGACCAACCGTGTGGACTGGGTTTAGCGAAGTCATCGGTTCCTGAAAAACCATCGCCATTCGTTTTCCGCGAATGTGGCGGAGAGATGATTCCGGCTCGTTGAGTAGGTTCACACCGTCGAGCAGAACCTCTCCGGTCGCGATTGCCCCGTCCGGCAGCAGGCCCATCATTGCAAGCCCGGCCATCGACTTACCGCAACCGGATTCACCGACAATTCCAATTGTTGCACCACGATCAATTTTGAAATTTAGATCGCGAACCGCCCTCGCCTTGCCCCGGCGGGTTTTCAGCGTGACGGTGAGGTTTCGGACTTCGAGCAACGCCATTTTCATCGCTCCCGAACGAAGCGGGGATCGATGATGTCACGAAGCCCGTCACCCAATAAATTCAGACTCAGCACCGCAAGCGCAATCGCCGCACCCGGATAAACGGCAAGCCATGGATTGAGCAGAATGTATGATTGCGCGTCGCTCAACATGCGGCCCCAGGAAGGCGTCGGCGGTTGCGAACCGATACCCAGGTAACTCAGCGCCGCCTCCGCAAGTATGGCGAGCGCAAACTGCACCGTCGCCTGAACAACGATGACGCTGAGGATGTTGGGCAGTATGTGACCTACTGTAATTCGGAATCGTCCCTTGCCCGCGGCGCGCGCTGCAAGAATGAATTCCCGTACCCAGATCACTTTTGCCGCGCCTCGCGTTAAGCGCGCAAAAACGGGAATCGAGAATATGCCGATCGCGATTGTCGCGTTAATCGCGCCAGGCCCTGTCGCCGCAATCAAAAGAATGGCGAGAAGGATCGCTGGAAACGCGAACAGCAAATCACTCGCCCGCATGATCAGCTCTTCCGTCCACCCTTTGACTGCGGCGGCGGTGAGGCCAAGCGAGACGCCGAACAATATCCCGATCGCAACCGCCACGACCCCAACCAGAATCGAGTTTTGTGTTCCGACCATGAGAATAGAGAGGATGTCCCGTCCAAACTGGTCGGTCCCTAACCAGTGCAACGAACTCGGCCCCGCAAGACGCTCTGGAATATTCAGCTTGGTTGGATCAAAAGGAGTCCAATAAAGAGAGATGCCCGCGATGCCAAACATCGCCACCACCAGCACCGCACCCACAAGAAATGAGCGATGGGAGAACGCACTTCGAATTTTGGAACGCCGGACTGTCGACATATTCGGCACTCAAATATCGCGCGCGGTCAGGCGCGGATCGATTACGGAGTAGAGAACGTCGACCAGGAAGTTTACGACGATCACCATCGCCGCAAGCAGCAAGGCGAGGTCGCGAACGATGACAAGGTCCCGCTGGGTGATCGCCTGAAGTAACAAGCGGCCAATTCCGGGCAGGGAAAATACATTTTCGACAATGATTGTTCCGGCCAAGAGATTGGCAAACTGGAGACCCATAATTGTTATCAAAGGGATCATCGCGTTTCGTAGAACGTGGCGGAGAAGGGCCTGTGTACGGGTCAAACCTTTGGCGCGCGCCGTCCGCACATAATCTTCGCGAATCGTATCAAGAATTGCCGAGCGCGTGAAACGTGCGAGGATCGCGCCCTGTACCGTCGCGAGGGCTATCGCCGGCAGTACCAGCGCCTTAAACCCAGGCCAGAATCCGGCCCACCCCGGAAATCCACCAGCACTGAACCAGTGAAGGTCCACCGCGAACAGCATGATCAATATGAGCGCCAACCAAAAATTGGGGATGGAAATTCCCAATTGGCTAATCCCCATCACAGCGACGTCCGTGCCCTTGTTGTGTTGGACTGCAGCCAGAATTCCGAGCGCGAACGCAAATGCCACGGAAAGAATCATCGCGAAGACTGCGAGCGGAATCGTCACGGCGAGTCGGGCCGAAATCAGGTCGAGTACGGAAACGCTGTAGGAATAACTGGTCCCGAACCGGCCGACCATTAGCCCCCCGACCCAGTCCCAATATTGTTGAGGCAGCGGTTTTTCCAAACCGAGTTCGAGGCGCAGCGCCGCAACGGCACTCTCTGGTGCATCAACGCCAAGAATGACAAGCGCGGGATCTCCGGGCAGGACTTCCAACGCCAAAAATATCAGAAGCGACGCACCGACAAGGGTGAGCACAAATGTAAAAAGACGTTTTGCAAGAAAGAGGCTCATTTCGGGATCACCCAAGCGACTCCAGCCACGTTTCGAACGACCCGGGCGGAGACGGGATTGGCCGCCAGACCGACGGTCGGTTATCGAGCAAATTCAAGAGAGGATCAAATCCCGACGTCTGGCCACCGGCCTCGCAAATTTCGTCCAACCGTCAGAAAGGAAGAACATTACCCTCGTAATTGATGTACTCACCGGTCCGCTCGATGGTGAATTCCTCCATTATCTTTCTCATGCCGTTGATGCTTTCAAGCGGCTCAATCTTCGCGTCGACGCCCCCGAGATGGGTTTTCACGTGACCCGGGCAAAGCGCGACGACCGAAATGCCTCTCTCCCGTAAAACTTCCGCCATCAATGTTGTGACCTTGTTTAGCCCGGCCTTGCTCGTCCCGTAAGCAAACACCGGCGCTTTCACACTATTCGACCCGATTCGGGAAGAGACGTTGGCGATCATCTTTTTCTCGCTCGCCTCAACATTACCAACGAAACATTCAGCCACCCGCATGGGACCGAAAATGTTGGTCCGGAGGATCCGCGTCCAAATCTCATAGTCCATCGTTCCAAAACTCTGCAGGGCCAATTCATCGCGACGTGGCCCCATAATACCGGCGTTATTGATCAGAATATCAATCGGTTGATCTTTCAGTTTCTCCGCTAGTGCTTCAATTGATCCAAAATCAAGAACATCGAGGCGTTCGACCGTAATGCGTCCGTCGTACTTGCGGGCGATCTCGTAAAGATATTCGGAACCCTCGGGATTACGGCACGTTGCAATCACGTCCCATCCATCGGCGGCATATTGACGGGCAAACTCGTAGCCAATTCCACGACTCGCTCCGGTTACCATTACAGTCGGCATTTCTTTCTCCCCCGGCAACGGTGCAAGGCGGCACCAAATTGCACATACGATTATTAAATCCTGCGGGTATCGTTACCGGGAAGAGCCGTTCATTCAATGATCTTGTGCGGTAGCAGAATTTGAAGGGCCGGATCCGGTTCAATCCTGATTTTCAGTATTCTCTTCAATGCCAAAAAATTCGAGTAGACGCCCGGATGTCGCCTGGACGCGGTAAAAAGCGAGAAGAATTCCAAATTCGCCGTTGGTCAGGGCCACTCGCGACTGAAACAGCTCATTCTCGACGTCCAGGAGGTCCAGCAACGAGCGCTCGCCCAATGTAAATTGCTGGCGATAGGCACTCACAACTTCTTCGCTCGACGCAACTTGCTGCTGGTAAGCGGGTAATTGATCCCGAGCGGTCGTCAGCGCGTGGAAACTGACCCGCGTGGTTACTTCAACTGTCCGCCGCGCCTCACCTTCACGTTGGATTGCTTCACGCACCAGCGCCGCACTGCTTCGGCGCCGAGCGGAATCGCCGCCGCCTCGAAATATATTGTAGGTCATCACAATTTGCGCGGTGAAGTCGTTGTTCAGCCCTTTAACGCCACCGGCATTTTCATTTCGCGTTCCGCCAAGATCGAATGTGACCCGAGGCAGGAACTGCGACTTCGATCCACCATAGTCTCGCCTGCGCGATTCAAGTGTGGCTGCCGCAGCCTTGACGGTCGGGCTGTGAGCGATCGCGTCCGCGACAACAGTTTCCACCGATTCTGCGGTCGCATCTGCCTCAAGCGGCGGCGGTTTTACAATTTCTTCAGGGAACCGGCCGACGGCTTCCTGAAATATCGCCTCTGAATCCTGAAGCGCACCGCTCAACTGATTTATTGTCGCCGATGCGAAAGCAAGGCGTGCCTCTGCCTGACTGACATCGGCCTCACTGCCACCACCTGCCTCGGCCTTGATCCTGATGCCGTTCAAAATATTTTCATGAACAGCGACATTAGCTTCGGCCAGATTCAACAGGATGCGATTACGCGCGACATCGAGATAGGCGGTCGCTGCGCGAAGTGCCAATTGTTCGCCGGTATCCAGCAGCTGAAGTGAAGATGCGCCGAGGCGCGCACGTGCTGCCTCAACGCGATTGCGGGTCCCGGCGCCGTCAAACAGCAACTGGCTGAATGTCAGACTATTTTCAAAGCGTGACATGAACTCGCTCTGACCGTCAGTACTCAGTCGTCCGGTCCGGCCACGCGTTGTCGAATTGTTCGTTCTTGCGCCGCCTGCGGTGGACCGCAGGTCTAACGTCGGAAACAGCGCGGCACGCGCCTCCGCGATCCCCTCAAACGAAGAATCCCGGACCGCTGCGGCAGCCAGCACGGTGGGGTGAGTCTGAATGGCCGTGCGGACAACATCCTCGATCGGTTCCGCGTGCACTCCCGCGCTAAGTGAGATCAGGCCTATTGCCATGATCGTCAACGGGAGTTTCAAGCTGCTTACTGCGTCCCTCGGATGCTTCATCCGCAGTTCTGTCTTCTGCCCCGGCCCCATCGGCCGATTTCCATAAAATCCCATAACACGAACAGTAGGATCAAGGATTCATGGTGAATAAACACTTAACGGCCGACGGAATCAATCGTTGGCTGAATCGGGTAGTTCTTGTTTGTCATTTCCGGGCTCGGGTCGGCCATATTTCCGTCCGGGCCCTCGCCGATCAGGAGAACGCGCTGGATATCCTCTCCTTTGTAACCGATTGCCATCGGTCTCTTGGCACCGGGAATTACGGCAACGTCGTAAAGCTCCGTTATCAGGCCTTCGATCTGGAGCCAGTGCTCAACATCGCCTGATTCCAGATTAATGATCAGCACAGCACATCGTGGATCGATTTTCGCGCGTTTTAGGCTCTCATCCAACGCGAGACCCGAAAAGGCGTTATTTTCACGGGGAAGGGAGATTCCGACAATCGCGTGGGTTTCGGTAAATGCGAGGCCTCGCCCATATCCCGGCAAAAACGCTTTCCGCTCGAAAGATACAGATTCCGGATCAACGGTACCGAGGAACCCGAGCCCTGAATCGATCAGCCAAAGTTTGCCGCCATGCCAGCGCGGCGAATGGGGCATAACCCGTCAAGAACGACCGAATTCGATGTGACGTCCATGACCAGACCACCGTCGCGACGACGATCCCGCCACCCCTCCTTCGTGTCGGTCGCTGCAGCCATGGTCACCCATTTGATTTCGCCGTCCTTGAGCGCGATGCCGTTCACAATGGCACCGATCTTCTGGCGCTAGCTCTGAAATGAAAGGTGGCGTCCAAATCGGTATGAAACTTTTCTGGTCGTTGGTGGTCGCGAGGCAGCTAAATCGAGTATTTGCGAAGATCGTGCGTCCACCACTGTCGCGGACAACGTCGTGGACATCGAGATCGCCGGTTACATAACCGACTTGCGGGACGTAGAGGCGGTCATAACCGTCATGGACCTCGCCCGGTGGCAGTGCATTCTCGAAACCCAGGATTTTATAGTGGCTCGCAGCGACCAGCGAATTGCCGTCCACCCACAAGCCCATGCATCGGTCGATTGTTCGTTCAAATATCGAAAGCCGATCTTCTGAACTCAGTCCAACAAGAAAAATCTTGCCGGCTCGGTAGGTGGTGAACACGAGGCTCGACCCTTCACCACTCAACCAGGATTCAAATCCCTTGGATGGTGAAAAATTGAGAGTGTTGGGATCAGGCTCGGAGGATTCTCGGGTCAATCGTATAGCCGCCGCACGAGGGAATCAGGATCGAATAGATCGTTAAACTCCGGCCAATGTTACACTCGTTATTTCAGCGTCGACTAATAGTGTCGCCCCGCCCGAGGAATAAACGTTGTAGGTGGTACCTCCGATAATCTGGGTTCCACCGGCCGCGAACCCCGGCGTGGAAACGGTAACCGAATCACCGGAAGTCCCATCAACGAGTAATTGGTTGGACGTGTCGGAGAGATCGAACAGGTCCTGGATGCCGAGGGTCAGAGAGTTGTTCCCCGTTCCGGTAAGATCGATCTGTTCGATCGACTGGATCTTGGTATTGCCGATGACCGTCAGATCAAGGGTGATGCCGCTGCCCGCGACCTTAAGGATGTCATTTCCCGATCCTCCATCTATTCGGAGAAAACTTGTATCCAGGATCGAAAGCGTGTCGGAACCGGCACCGCCGAGCAGCACATCCGCCCCCTCACCGCCGATCAATAGGTCGTTGCCGCCTTCCCCCAGCAACATGTCGTCCCCGGCCTCCCCGTACAGAGTGTCGTTGCCCAAGCCGCCGAACAGGCCGTCGTCACCAATGCCGCCGCGAATTGTATCGTCGCCGTCGCCGCCTTCCAGCAGATCATTTCCGGCGCCGCCATTGATAATGTCGTTACCGGGACCACCGTTGAGCTTGTCGCCGGATCCCAAACCGTTGAGCGTGTCGTTGCCGCCGAAGCCCTTCAAAATGTCGCTAAATTCAGTACCGTCAATTACGTCCGCAGCTGCGGTTCCATCGACAATTATGCCGCCGCGCGTGACGGTGCCGTCAGCGACGAGTTTCAAGAATTCCGGGCTTTTAAAAATCGGGTCTTTGAAACCAAGTTCCGCATCAACCGTGAACGGGTCGGGAAAATCTTTGTGATCCCTTCCGTCAAATCCGTCATCAAAAAAG
>JAPYRS010000081.1 GCA_029936875.1 Alphaproteobacteria bacterium
CGGCTAACCTGACTCAATTGCGATCAACCTTATCCGGTCTCGGATTGGGCGAGATAGCGTTACAGGAATTTGGCGCGCCGGACGACGTGCTGATTAGAATTGAACGCCAACCGGGTGATGCGACAGCTCAACAGCGCGCCGTCGAAATCGTCAAGGAAGCGCTTGCGACCGAAATCGGTGGCGGCGTTGATTACCGCCGGGTCGAATTTGTCGGACCAAAAGTGAGTGCCGAACTTCTTCGAGACGGGACGCTCGCATTATTGGGCTCCTTGGTCGCAATGCTTATCTACATCTGGTTTCGGTTTGAATGGCAATTCAGCGTTGGCGCCGTCGCCGCGCTTACCCACGATGTCATTCTAACCTTCGGGTTTTTCGCGCTGACCGGACTTGAATTCAATCTGTCGATTATTGCGGCCATCCTGACAATTGTCGGTTATTCGATGAATGATACGGTCGTGGTCTATGACAGAATTCGGGAGAATCTTCGGAAGTACAAAAAGCTTGGGCTTTCGGAACTACTGAACAAAAGCATCAATGACACGCTTTCGCGGACGACACTGACCTCGGTTACGACGCTGCTTGCGCTAATTGCGCTCGCCGTGTTTGGCGGTGCCGTAATATCAGGCTTCACGATGGCGATGATATGGGGCGTGATCGTCGGGACTTATTCCTCGATATTCATCGCCTCGCCAATTTTGCTGTACCTCGGTGTCCGCCGGGATATGGGCGACGACAAAAGCAAAGACAAAACCGTGCCGAGTGAAGTGATCCAATAAGGGATCGTTTAGCCGACCCAACGCGACATGCGAACAGGGGCATGCCATCGATATCACCCCAGAAGTTGAAGCCGGCCGGCAGATCGTCAATTCATATGGTGACGGCGGGTTCCGCATCACCGGCGTTCGTTATGAGGGTAGCGTGCTGCTGTCACCCACCATCGTTCAACCGTTGGCTGCCGTATCGATTGATGCGCTGACTTTGGACCACCTAACATCCTTCCTCGAGGAAGTGCCGGAAACAGAAATACTGCTGGTGGGATGCGGCGAAGAGATTGCGTTTTTTCCGGAAGAATTGCGCCAGGTGCTTCGGGACCGCAAAATCATAATTGAACTGATGGGCACCGGGTCGGCCGCGCGAACCTACAATGTTCTTCTTGCCGAAGACCGGCGCATCGCTGCCGCCCTGATCGCGATCAGCTGAAGCGGAAAAAGAAAGGGGTCCGAAGGCCCCTTTCGTCCAAGTACTCGATAGACGCTAGAACAGGTTTTGCGCCGATACCATTGCGTAGAGCATTGGGATCGATAGCAGGGTGTTGGTTCGCGAGAAAAGCATCGCTGTCCGTGCTGATTTTGCTTTGACGTCGGCCTCGACCTCGATGATACCGAGTGCCTTCTTCTGGTTTGGCCAAATAATGAACCAGACGTTGAACCACATGATTGCGCCGAGCCACATGCCAATACCGATTGCGGTATCTTTGGGCACATCGCTGACGATGCCGATCAACAACGCATCAACAAAGTAGTCATTCATGATCGCGAGGATGACGCCGGTAACAATCGTGCCCATTGCGCCCCAGCGGAACCAAAACAGTGCGGCTGGCGCAATGACTTTGCTGATTGCCGGTTTTTGTTCATCGGGAATCTTCGGCATGTTCGGGATCTGAACGAAATTGAAGTACCAAAGTAGACCGATCCACATCACTGCCGACAGAACATGCAGCAAGCGAAGGAAAAACCTCCACCACTCACCGTCCAGGCCAAAAATGTTTGTACCGGGGTGCCAAACCGCAATCACCACAATCATGATGATGGCAAGAATGATCCCGGAAATTACCGTGGATCGAAGGTTCGAAAGTATTCCACCCATTGGGTCACCCCCCTTTATAGGTTACTAAATACCCACAATATGTAGTAGGAAATTGATATAGCAAAGCCTATATAGCCGAATTTTCCGTCATGCTGCAAGGTAACGTTGTCTGGTCGGAGCAAACGCATATCCGGGCTTTTGGCTTGTTGCGTTCCTGTAATCCCGCGGCACCGAATTTACTGTGCGACTTGCGGTGTTCCAATCCAGTGATCGAGATCGACCAGGGCGCGGCGCGCGTAGGCCGGTTTTCGATCTTTTCGTTTCATGCGTTCTGTAAGTGGCGGCATGAGACCGAAATTGATGTTCATCGGTTGGAAGGTATCGGAATCGGCGCCGACCGTGATGTGGTTTAGGAGCGCACCCAACGCTGTCGAAAGGGGTGGCGCAACCCAAGTCACTGCATGTCGCTCGGCAGCGGCCATGCGGCCGCAGAGTAAACCGCAGGCCGCACTTTCGAGATACCCCTCGACGCCGGTGATTTGTCCGGCGAACCGAATTCTTGGTTCGGATTTCATGCGTAATTCCGAATCGAGAACGCGGGGGCTATTGAGAAATGTATTGCGATGGATGCCGCCGAGCCGCGCGAATTCAGCGTTTTCGAGACCCGGTATCGTTCGGAACAATTTGATCTGATCACCGTGTTTCATTTTTGTCTGAAACCCGACCATGTTGAACAAAGAGGCGAGCGTGTTGTCCTGACGAAGCTGAATCACCGCGTGGGGTTTTGCCGGGTTATGAGGATTAGTGAGGCCAACCGGTTTCATTGGCCCAAATGCCAATGTTTCACGGCCACGCGCCGCCATCACTTCGATCGGCAAGCATCCCTCAAAGTAAGGCGTTTCCTTTTCCCATTGGTGGAACGGCATGGCATCGGCTGCAACAAGGGCATCAATGAACGCGTAGTACTGATCGGTCGAGAGCGGACAGTTGATGTAATCTTTACCGCCCTTGTCATACCGCGATTGAAACCAAGCCTTATCAAAATCAATACTGTCACGATGAATGATCGGTGCAATGGCATCGAAGAATGCCAGCGAATCTTCTCCACTTATTTCGTGAATTGCATCTGCGAGAAGATCAGAGGTGAGGGGGCCTGTTGCGATGATCACCGAATCCCAGTATGCCGGCGGAGGACCATCTATTTCTTCGCGCCGAATTTCAATTAACGGCTCGGCGTCTAGTGCATTTTCGACTTCAGCGCAGAAAGTCTCACGGTCTACGGCCAGTGCAGACCCTGCCGGCACCTTGTTGGCATCGGCTGCCCGTATGATCAGCGAACCGCATCTTCGCATTTCTTCATGCAAAAGCCCGACGGCGCTTTTCTCAGCATCGTCAGATCGAAATGAATTCGAACATACAAGTTCGGCCAAAGATTCGGTGACATGCGCGGCAGTGCCTCGAACGGGTCGCATTTCATGAATAATGCTGGCGATGCCGAGATTCGCGAGCTGCCACGCAGCTTCGCAGCCGGCGAGGCCGCCGCCGACAATGTGTACTGGGTTGGTCATGGGTCTAGTTTATCCGAGGGTGTCGGTGCAGCCAATATGCCTCGCTCGCTTGTCGCGCAACCGACCTGCCGATAGGTTTGCGTATGCTTAGGTCAAATCGCGATAAATGGGACTTTCTTCGTAGCGGTAGAATCTACCGATTTACAGAATTACCGCGGGCGCAGCGCGGCCGGATGTTGCGCAATCTCGCTCTGGTATTTCTGGTCATTGGGTTCCTGATGGTCTTTCTCAACCCCATAAACGATACGCCCGGAATGGCGGTGGGAATAATCGGCGTTGCAATCTACTTTTATTCACTGATCTTGATATATCGCGGGCGGCGAGATTAACGGCGCTTTGCAAGCGTATTGCGCCTTGCCACCTTATTGATCTTGGCAAGTTTTTTTCGTTTGGGTTGACCCCGCGTCGCAGCCGCGCGCTTCGTCGAAACCTTGTTTTTGGCAACAGGTGATTTCGATTTCCTCGCAGCTGGCTTCTTGGGATTCGCCGCAACTTTCACTGACTTCTTCGCTGACGATTTTGGGGATTTCTTCACCGAAGGTTTCACCGATAATTTAGGTGATTTCCGGGCGGCCGGGCGAGCGTTGCCGAGATGACTTTTTAAGTATTGTCCGGTGTAACTGGATTTGACCGCAGCGACGGTTTCGGGCGATCCCTCGGCCATAATCCTTCCGCCTTTATCGCCGCCTTCTGGCCCGAGATCGACAATCCAATCCGCGGTCTTGATCACTTCGAGATTGTGTTCGATCACAACCACGGTATTGCCGGTATCGACCAGGGCATGCAGCACTTCGAGAAGTTTTCGGACATCGTCGAAATGCAGCCCGGTGGTCGGTTCATCAAGAATATAAAGGGTTTGACCCGTTGCCCGGCGTGACAATTCCTTGGCGAGCTTCACGCGCTGGGCCTCGCCGCCGGAAAGTGTGGTCGCCTGTTGGCCAACATGAATATATCCAAGGCCGACACGCTGCAGCATCGCAAGTTTGTCGCGAATGGACGGAACCGCGGAAAAGAATTCGGTTGCGACTTCGACTGTCATATCCAAAACGTCGGCAATCGATTTGCCCTTGAAATGAATTTCGAGGGTTTCCCGATTATATCGACGGCCAAGGCAGACATCACACTGGACATAGATGTCGGGCAGGAAATGCATTTCGATCTTGATGAGACCGTCGCCTTGGCACGCTTCACACCGGCCACCTTTAACGTTGAACGAGAATCGACCGGGCTTGTAGCCACGGGCCGATGATTCAGGAAGTCCGGCGAACCAATCCCGAATAGGGGTGAACGCGCCGGTATAGGTGGCGGGATTGGAGCGCGGTGTGCGGCCGATTGGCGACTGATCGATATCGACGACCTTGTCGAGATACTCCATGCCCTCAATCGCGTCGTGGCCACCGGGAATGGCCCGTGCGTTGTTGAGACGCCGCGCCAGCGCTTTGTACAAAGTCTCGACAATAAGAGTTGATTTACCGCCGCCGGATACGCCGGTGATGCAGACAAAGACGCCGACTGGCAGCGAGACGTCGATTTCCTGAAGGTTGTTTGATCGCGCGCCGATTATTTTCAGGAATTGACCGGGCTTGCCCGTTCTTCGCAACACCGGGACCGGGACCGAGAGACGGCCGGTCAAATACTGGCCGGTCATGCTCTTTTTCGATTTCATGATCGTTGCGGGTGTGCCTTTGGCGACAACGTGGCCGCCGTGGATGCCGGCGCCCGGCCCCATGTCGATCACGTAATCAGCGTCGCGAATGGCTTCTTCGTCATGTTCAACAACAATTACCGTGTTGCCGATGTCGCGAAGATTTTCCAGCGTATCGAGGAGGCGGCGATTGTCACGCTGGTGCAGCCCGATTGACGGCTCGTCGAGGACATAGAGGACGCCTGTCAGGCCAGAGCCAATCTGCGAGGCCAACCTGATGCGCTGGCTTTCGCCGCCAGAGAGTGTCCCGGCCTTGCGCGATAACGTGAGGTAATCGAGACCGACATTCACAAGAAATCCGAGGCGCTCGTTTACCTCCCTTAAGATTCTATCGGCGATTTCCCGTTGTTTCGGCGTTAGCAGCGGCGGCAATTGTTTGAACCATACTGCGGCATTGTCGATCGACATGAGCGTCACTTCGCTAATGTGCCGGCCACCGATTTTGACTGCGAGTGCTTCTGGTTTCAGGCGATGGCCGCCGCAAGGCTCGCACTCGGTTTCGTTTTGGTATCGCGCCAACTCGTCCCGGATCCATGCGGAGTCCGTTTCCCGCCAGCGCCGCTCCATATTCGGCAGGATTCCTTCAAACGGTTTGGAGGTGGAATACTTTCGATCGCCGTCATCGTATGTCAGCGAAATTCGATCCTTGCCGGATCCGTAAAGAATTGCGTCCTGGACCTTTTCTGGCAGGTCCTCAAAGGGATCATTCATCGAGACTTTGTAGTGACGGCAAAGGCTTTCAAGGGTTTGCGTGTAGTAGGGCGACGATGACTTCGACCACGGTGCGATTGCACCTTTGCGGAGGCTGGTGCGCGGATTGGGGACCACCAGATCCGGATCAAAATAGATTTCCGTGCCGAGCCCGTCGCAATTGGGGCAGGCGCCAAATGGATTGTTGAAGGAAAAAAGTCGCGGCTCAATTTCCTCGATGGTAAATCCAGAGACCGGGCAGGCGAATTTTGACGAAAAGGTGGTTCGTTCGCCGGTATCCGCGTCTTCGGCAATCGCAAGTCCGTCAGCAGTCATGAGGGCCGTTTCAAAGCTGTCGGCGAGGCGAGGGGCTATGTCGTCCCGAAGAACCAGGCGATCAACCACGACTTCGATGTCATGTTTGACCTTCTTGTTGAGCGTTGGGACTTCTTCAATTTCGTAAATCGTTCCGTCGACTTTGACCCGCTGAAAGCCTTTCTTGAGTAGCGCTGCAATTTCCTTTTTGTATTCGCCTTTTCGGCCGCGAACGTTTGGTGCCAACAGGTAAAGGCGTTTGCCTTTCGGCATCGCCATAACGCGATCGACCATCTGACTGACAGTTTGGCTTTCAATCGGAAGTCCCGTCGCCGGCGAATAGGGAACGCCTATGCGGGCGTAGAGAAGCCGGAGGTAGTCATAGATTTCAGTTACGGTGCCGACTGTCGACCGCGGATTTCGCGACGTCGTCTTTTGTTCAATGGAAATTGCAGGGGACAAGCCGTCAATCGAATCGACATCGGGCTTCTGCATCAACTCCAGAAACTGTCGGGCATATGCGGATAGACTTTCGACATAGCGCCGTTGTCCTTCCGCATAGATGGTGTCAAACGCCAGTGAGGATTTTCCGGAGCCGGATAGCCCGGTAACGACCACCAATTTGTCGCGCGGGATTTCAATATCGAATCCCTTCAAATTGTGTTCGCGGGCGCCGCGAATAACGATTGATTTCAGGTCGGGTCGGCGTTTTGTCGAAGGCACGGCATTCTCACTGGCTGAAGGGAAACACGAAACTATACGCCGAGGCGGCCCAAAATTTCCAAAATGGATTGCTTTGGGGGTTAACTATTTTTTTGGAACGGCCGGCTGCGGGCCCGGTGCCTGTGGATAACTCCCCTGTGGCGGGTAGGCATCTCAACCCTTAAACTGGCCCCAATAATTCTTTGCGATTACAGAAAAACGAAAAGGAACGACCATGGCAGGAAGCGTCAACAAGGTAATTCTCATCGGAAATCTTGGGCGCGACCCAGAGGTTCGCCAAACGCAGGACGGTCGCCCCATTGTTCAGCTTTCCGTCGCGACGTCAGAGACATGGCGCGACAAGGGGACCGGAGAGCGGCGCGAGCGGACCGAATGGCACCGTGTCGTCATCTTCAACGAGCACCTTTGCAAGATTGCCCAGGATTATCTTCAGAAGGGTCGCAAGGTTTACCTTGAAGGTCAGGTTCAAACGCGAAAGTGGCAGGATCAGTCGGGTCAGGACAAATACACCACCGAAATCGTGCTCGGGCGGTTCCAGGGAGAACTGGTTCTGCTCGACAGCCGCGGATCGGGTGGAGGGGACTTTCAAAACGCCGGTCAGGACTCGATCGGCGCCGATCCCGGCCCCAGCGCAGAAATTGACGACGAGATTCCGTTCTAGATCGGCCGCAATTTCGCCTGACTGAGCCGCAGGGAGAGCGGGCGGGCCGGTTCCATTTCGGTCAAAATTCGGGGCTGAAATCTTCAAATTTTGATTGCTATTCGGTCCGCGGAATGCGTCAAATTTTGTCGCCGTTTGATGCCTGTAAGCCGTTGAATTTAATGATCTTTCTCAAAATTTAATCCTGTCCAGACAGGGTGTAATTCAGCTATAATCAGGCGTGCGGCGGGTGCCATACGGGGCCCGTCGCGATGTGTATGGGGCATCCAATTTTTACCCCTCGGTACGCCCATTAAATGCCAAACGAACCGGGTCTTCTATGGCTTCCGGATCGCATAGCAGGGCAGAAGGACAATAGTGGCCGCAACAGATACTAAGGTTCCGCCTCCACCGCCAACGGGCAGCGATGTCTCGCCTGTAACCATCGAAGAAGAGATGCGGCGCTCGTACCTTGATTACGCGATGAGCGTGATCGTCAGCCGGGCCTTGCCTGATGTGCGAGATGGTCTGAAGCCGGTGCATCGTCGAATCCTTCATTCGATGAATGAAAGTGGATTCGACTGGAACAAGCCTTACCGCAAATCCGCGCGGATCGTCGGCGAAGTCATGGGTAAGTATCACCCCCATGGTGATCAGGCGATTTACGAAGCCATGGTTCGGATGGCCCAGGATTTTTCTCTCCGGCTGCCGCTTTTGGACGGCCAGGGAAATTTCGGTTCGATGGATGGAGATCCGCCCGCTGCCATGCGCTACACCGAAATTCGGATGGCGCAGGCAGCACATGCCCTGCTCGAGGATATCGACAAGGACACCGTTGATTTCCAGGAAAACTACGATTCAACCATTAGCGAGCCGGTTGTTCTTCCGGCCCGGTTTCCAAACCTGCTGGTAAATGGCGGTGGTGGCATTGCCGTCGGCATGGCGACAAATATCCCACCGCACAATCTCGAAGAAGTAATCGACGCCTGTTGCGCCTATGTCGACGACCCGAACGTCACCATCGAACGGTTAATGGAATTCGTTAAGGGCCCGGATTTTCCGACCGCGGGAATCATTCTTGGGCGGGCGGGCATTCGCGATGCCCTAATGACTGGCCGGGGGTCGGTCACGATGCGGGGCAGAGTAAAATTCGAGGATGCCCAAAAGGATCGCACGGCGATCATCATCACCGAGATTCCGTTTCAGGTGAACAAATCGCGACTTGTCGAACAGATTGCTGACCTGGCGAGATCCGGTCGGGTCGAAGGGATCGCTGATCTAAGAGACGAATCGGATCGGGACGGTGTTCGCGTCGTTGTCGAAGTCAGCCGAAATGTGAACGAACACGTCGTTCTCAATCAGATTTATCGGTTCACGCAACTTCAGGCCAACTTCGGCGTCAATATGTTGGCGTTAAACGGTGGCCGCCCCGGGATTCACAATCTCAAGGAAATGATAGCCGCGTTTATCGAATTCCGAGAGGAAGTCATTACCCGGCGGACAAAGTTTGATCTCGGTAAGGCGAGGGACCGTGCGCAGGTCCTGGTCGGGATGGCGATTGCTGTTGCAAATATCGACGAAGTCATTGCCCTCATTCGAAAGGCTAAAGATCCCGCAGCGGCTCGGGAAGCGCTGTTGGCGCGTGAATGGTCGGCTGAAGACGTTGAATCGCTCATCGACCTGATCGACGACCCCGGGCGCGGCGTTGTCGACGGAAAGTATCGGCTCGCCGAAGAGCAGGCGCGCGCAATTTTGGAATTGCGTTTGCAGCGGTTGACGGCGCTTGGTCGCGACGAAATCGCAGATGAACTAAAGGTCATCGCCGCCCGAATTATCGATTACCTCGACATCCTTCGCAGCCGCGACCGATTGATGAAGATTCTTCGCGACGATTTGGTCGAAATGCGAGAAAAGTTTGGCACGCCGCGTCGCACAGAAATTGAAGAACACTTTGTCCTCCAGGAAGAAGAGGACCTGATTCAGCGTGAAGAAATGGTCATCACCATTTCGCACACGGGCTACATCAAACGTGTTCCGCTTTCGACCTACCGCGCGCAGCGCCGCGGTGGCAAAGGCCGCGCCGGGATGAGCACGCGCGAAAAGGATTTTGTCAGTCAGGTTTACGTCGTCAACACCCACACCCCGGTTCTGTTTTTCTCGTCGACCGGCAAGGCATACAAGCTCAAGACCTACAGACTTCCCATTGGCACACCTCAGGCGCGGGGAAAACCGCTGGTCAATCTTCTGCCCTTGAGTGAGGGCGAGGTAATTTCTGCGTTGCTGCCGCTACCGGAAGACGAATCAACCTGGGGAGAGCTGACAGCCGTGTTCGCAACGGCGCAGGGCATCATTCGCCCGATTAATCTTGGCAAATTTGACAATGTCCGGCTGTCCGGGATCGTCGCGATCAAACTCGGTGAAGGCGATAGCCTGATCGGCGTTGGTGCCGCGACCGAAGAAGATGACATTCTGCTAGCGGCGCGAAGCGGCAAATGCCTTCGATTTGCGGTTAAGGGCCTGCGTATTCACGGGGGTCGCGCGACGACAGGTGTGCGCGGGATGAAGCTTGCCAAGGGGGACCGCGTAATTTCGATGTCGGTCCTGCATCATGTCGAGATTGATGTTGAAGAACGCGACGCGTACCTGCGCTACGCCAGTTCAATGCGGCGATCCGAGGGCGAAGAGGGCGGCGACGTGGTCGAGGCACCCTTCGGGCCGGAACAGATGAAAAAACTGGCCGATGAAGAGCAGTTTATTCTGTCGATTACCGAAAATGGGTACGGCAAGCGGACATCCGCTTACGAGTATCGAATTACCGCGCGTGGCGGCCAGGGGATCATTAATATCGAAACCTCTGATCGCAACGGTCCGGTCGTCGCCTCAGGGGCTGTATCCGATAGCGACCAGATCATGCTGGTGACCGACGCTGGAAAATTGATCCGTAGCGGCGTATCTGATATTCGGATTGCGTCGCGCAATACGCAGGGTGTGACGCTGTTCAAAACAGCTGATGCTGAAAAGGTTGTGTCTGCCGCCTCGCTCGCTGAGCCGGAATCTGAAAACGGGTCTGTTCTCGAAGAGTTGAGTGAAGATGGTGACGCCGAATTAGAGGCGGTTTCCGAAGATGATCAAGGGCTTGATGAGAATTCATCCGAAGGCACTGATGATGAATAGACCGCAATTAATCACACCAACGGTGAGACAATGAGTGGCAATCGTACCGGGGTCTATCCGGGGACATTCGATCCCATCACCAATGGTCATGTCGACATTATCACCCGCGCCACGCGCCTGGTCGACCGGTTGGTTGTTGGAGTTGCGGACAATAAGGGCAAAGGCCCAATGTTTTCGCAAATTGAGCGGCTCGAAATGGTGCGCGCTGAGACCGAGAAAATCGCCAAAAGTAACAACCTCGTAATCGACGTTGAGCCCATGGCTGGCCTGCTGATGCACTTCGCAGCCGCTGCCGGCGCCTCGATAATTATTCGCGGGCTGCGTGCGGTTTCCGATTTTGACTTTGAGTTTCAAATGGTCGGCATGAATGCCCGTCTCAATCCGACGATTGAGACCGTTTTTCTGATGGCTTCGGAGAGTCACCAATTCATCGCTTCTCGCTTCGTAAAGGAAATCGCTATTCTTGGCGGCGATATTTCAAGTTTTGTTTCAGAACCCGTTGCCGAACGGCTTCGCGAGCGGACGAAGGTTGATTAGTTTTATGCGGGCAATTTTCGGTACTGCCGGGATTATTTTTGCAACATTTCTTGGAATTATTCTGATGACGACACCAGATACCTCTGCAGTTGAGCAAGACGATATTTTGTACATTGATCTCCTGTCCGGGAGAATCGTAATTGAAATGCGCCCGGATCTTGCGCCCGTGCATGTCGCGCGCATCAAGGAGCTCGTCCGCGAGGGATATTACGACGGATTAAAGTGGCATCGGGTCATGGAAGGCTTTATGGCCCAGACCGGTGATCCGAACGGAAATGGATCCGGCGGTTCGGGCCAAAAACTAAAGGCGGAGTTTTCCAACGAGCCTCATGTCCGGGGCATCGTATCGATGGCGAGGGCGCCACACCCTGATAGTGCGGATTCCCAGTTTTTCATCATGCTGGGAGACAATGACGGGCTCGATGGCAATTACACGGTTTGGGGCCGCGTGCTCGAAGGAATGGACTTTGTGGATGGAATCAAGAAGGGCGACATGTCTCAGAACGGCGCCGTTCGCAGTCCAGACATTATCGTTCGCGCACGGATGGCCGCGGATATTGAGGAATAGGAAAGAGCAAACCTTTCCAAATGTGATTACGGCGATCAAAATTTCGATTATGTCGCCGGTATCCCCAAAAATTGTGTTTTCGTAGAGCCTCACCTTGGCACTCAAGACATCAGATTTCGATTTTGATCTCCCACCCGATCGAATCGCATTGCGACCGGCCCAGCCTCGTGATTCGGCGCGGCTTCTATTGCTGAACGATGCAATGGATGATCGGAATATCTCTGACCTTCCGGACCTGCTGCGGGCAGGGGACCTTTTGGTCGTTAATAACACACGCGTATTACCCGCTCGCCTTTCGGGTCAACGCGGAGACGTTCAATTTGAGGCAACGCTATTACGGCCCGTGCAAGAGAATGCCTGGGCGTCACTGGCAAAACCCGCAAAACGTCTCCGCCTAGGAGACGAGGTCGTCTTTGTTGGCGACTTTAAAGCAACGGTCC
>JAPYRS010000082.1 GCA_029936875.1 Alphaproteobacteria bacterium
CCACAGTACGGCCTTTGGAAGATCGCGCAACAATTCCATCCAGGTCGAAAAAATTTCCGGGTGGAATTTGTAATGGGCATTGAAGTTGACGAGAACAAAGGCGTCTTCGGGCAAATGATTTTCACTTCGGTTTACCGCCCTGTCGGAAATTTCCGACGGTGTCGCCGCCATAAAAGTATCGGGCAAATAGACCGGCGTTTCCGAACAATGGGGCGCGAGCGTCGGTGGCGTATGAACCGGATCGGTGATCAGGCAGGGATATCACTCGCCCCCAAGGTGCTGCCGTAGCCAAGATAATGAGCCTGCACCGGCGCGGGGTTCAGAGAAAATAATTCAAGCCGCGTGTCCCGCGTATGTCCGGCGAGATCAACAAGTACGTCGATCTGATCGCTGTAGATTTGCTGCGCCGCTTCGGCAAGACCACTTTGGCTGATGTCGTGAAATCCGTCGAATGCAGCCTCAAAGGACGACGCGGTCGCATCGGCGGCATGCCGGCTTAGGGAATAGCCGAACCATTCAAAATCTTTTTGATCCCGGGCGTCGAATAATCCGCGAAAGGCAACCGCGACACTGTGTTGCCGAAAGTCCGGTGAGACATATCCGATGCGAAGGCGTTTTCCTTTTTCCGCGTATGAATAAAGGCGAGCGAGCGATCAAGATGCAGGGCTGTCGCGGCTGATTCGCGTGACGATTTTGCGGCTGCTTTCAGGCGAATTTCTGGGCTTGCCGGTGTCCCAAGCAGGGCGAAGGGCGCCACTGTGACAACACCCTTTTCGACGGTCTCGAAAAGTTTCGATTCAATCTCGGCAAGCCCGTCCCAGCGGCAGAGATACATGCGAGAATGGGCAAGAAATGCGTAAATTTCGTCAAGTTTTGGATCGAGTCGCAACGCCTCTTCAAATGAACGGACCGCGTCGCGGTGACGGCCGACACCCTGCAGCATGTGACCGAGGTTCATGTGCGCGGCGGCGAGATGCGGTCGCGAATCAACCAGTTGCCGGCAGAGCGCAAGTGCGTCTTCGTGTTGGCCCATCGCCTGCAGCGATACCGCAAGATTGTTGAGCGCTTCGGCGTAGGCAGGGTCCGCATTGCGCGCCGCCGTAAACGATTCGATTGCGGCACGGTGATCGTTTTCGTGCTGAAAAATCAGTCCGATGCCATTGTGGGCCGGGGCGAAATCCGGTGCTTTGGCAATCAGCTCCTGAAATTTCATTCGCGCTTGGTCGGCTTCACCGAGATCAAGCAGCGCATGCCCGAAATTGGCGCCGGCACTCAAAAGGTCCGGTGCGATTTCGACGGCGCGGCGAAAATGAACGGTTGCCTCTTCGATGCGGCTTGTCGCCGATAAAACATTGCCAATCGAATTATGTGCTTCGGCAAAATCGGGCCGGAGTTCCAGCGCCTGGGTCAGAGCGGTAATGGCGCGCATGTTGTCGCCCGCCATCTGCAACGCGGTGCCGAGATTGTTGAACACTTCCGGGACACTATTGTTGATCTCAACGGCGGCGTCATATGCGGCAATGGCACGGGCGGCATTGCCCGCCGCCAAATACCCATTACCAAGAAAAAAATGCGCCTCCGCATCTTTTGGCGCGACTGCAATTGCCTTTTTTGCGTCGCCAGCACGTAGCCGTTCCTGGCCTCGGACTTTGGCGGCGGTTGCTTCGCCGTCAGCCTTATTCCCGGCTGACCCGGAGGCTGACGCAGTTTTGTCCTTTTTTCCGCGGCGCTTGTTCATGTCTGTTGCATCATATCGAGTTTTTGCATTGCTTTACCGTGATACTTGGCATGCCGTGATATAAGGACGCCAATGCATCTGCGCCCAAAAATATTATTCCCCCTGATCTCCAACCTGCGTCGCTTCTTTGGCGGAGGTCTGGTCATCCTTTGGCTCTCGCTCGGTATCGCCCCGGCGATGGCGGGCGGCCATGATGATGCGGGTCTCAGCGCAGTCGGAACAGAAAATGCGCAGGCGCTGATCGAAACGCTGCGGGACCCGGACGCCCGTGACGCTCTGATCTCTCAGCTTGAGGGCCTTCTTGCGCTTCGGGCTGGCGAAGCGTCCGAACCGGAAACCGGCGAGCCGGCTCTCGCCGCGATCTCGGCGAAACTGGGTGAGGTGGCAAGAGGTCTCGCAGGCCTCGGCACCAACGTCGGTGATCCCGCCCGAATCGTCGATTGGGTGGATGCCCAGTTTCAGGACCCGGACCGTGCCGCCTTTTGGGGCGCGTTGCTGCTCGACCTCGTCATCATGCTGGTTGTGTCGCTGGTTCTGATGGCCATTGGCCGGGCCCTTCTACGGAAACCGCGCCGCTTTATTGAGGGCCGCGAAGCGCCGACATTGTGGGTGCGGGTGCCGCTGCTTGGTCTTCGAACGCTGATCGACCTGGTGCCGCTCGCTGTATTTGCCGGTGCTGCCTTTGCCGTCATTGCCGTCCTCGCCCCTGATGCCTCGGCCCGTGGTGTACTGGTCGCAGTGATCTCGGCGATCGCGTTTGCGCGTGGTCTGGCGACGATTGCGCGTGCCGTTTTGACGCCGCTTGCGCCCAATCTTCGGCTTCTTCCCATTGCCGATCAGACGGCGGCCTATCTCTTTGTCTGGTTCCGTCGTTTGGTCAATCTCGGCGTTTACGGATATTTGGTCGCGCAGATCGCACTGCTGTTTGGCATGCCCGAAGCCGGTTACGCGGTTATCACCAAGGCCGTTGGGCTCCTCGAACTCGGTTTGATGCTGACGTTCGTCACGCAAAATCGTGTCGGCGTTCGGGATTGGCTTTCCGGAGGGGACGCGGATTCAGAATCCGCCGGGACATTCGATGTTGTTCGCGCCCGTCTCGGTGACGTCTGGCACATTTTGGCATCACTTTATCTGGTTGCCGTCTTCATCGTTTGGGCGCTCGAAGTTGCCGGTGGATTTGAATTGATCGCCCAGGGCTCGATCGCGACCATCGTCATTTTATTGGTCGCCCGTGGATTGATCGAAGTGGTGCGCCGCTTGGTGAGACGGTTGTTCCGCATCAGCAGCGAAATGCAGGCGCGCTTCCCGGCACTCGAAGCGCGAGCCGATCGTTACCTCTGGATTGTCCACCGGGTCGTGACCGCGGTGATTTATCTGATCGCCGCGTTCGCCATTCTCGAAGCTTGGGACATCGATGCCTTTGCCTTCTTTGAGACGACTTTCGGCGCGCTGATCCTGTCGCGGGCGTTCAGCATTCTGATCATCGTGTTGATGGCATTGCTGATCTGGGAAAGCGCCAACGCGGTTATCGACCGTCTTTTGAACGGCGGCGATTCGGACGGCGGCACAATCGTCCAAAGTGCGCGCATCCGGACCTTGTTGCCGCTGGCACGAAGCGTCGTGCTGTCGTTAGTCGTGGTCATTGCGGCACTCGCGATCCTGTCGGAACTCGGCGTCAATATTGCGCCGCTTCTCGCGGGCGCCGGCGTGATTGGTTTGGCGGTCGGGTTCGGCGCGCAAACGCTGGTGAAAGACATCATCACCGGCGCCTTCATCTTGTTTGAAGATACCATCGCAGTTGGTGATTACATCGAAGTCGCGGGCTGTGAGGGCACAATCGAGGCGCTCACGGTCCGGACGATCAAGCTACGCGACGTGCGCGGGACGGTGCATACAATCCCGTTCAGTTCCGTCGAGACTGTCACCAACTACACCAAGGATTACGCCTATCACCTTGCCGAAATCGGCGTCGCCTACCGCGAAAATACCGACGATGTCGCGAAGGTGCTGCGGGAAATCGGTGAAGAACTTCGCGCCGATCCGAAATTCAGCAATGACATAATCGCGCCTACAGAGATCATGGGTCTTGACCGGTTTGAAGATTCAGCGGTCGTCATTCGCGCTCGCCTCAAAACCAAACCCGGCAAGCAATGGCGGATCAAGCGCGAATACAATCGCCGCGTAAAATTAAGATTCGACGAGCTCGGCATCGAAATTCCGTTCCCGCATACGACCATATTTTTTGGCGAAGACAAGGAAGGTGCGGCACCGGCTGCGCATGTCGTCGTTGAAACGCCGCCGCAGGGCAAGTGACGCCCGAAATTCCGATCATGTCGTCCGATCCCGCCCTCAACGAAACGCCGCTGCCCTACCGGCCGCGCAATGAACTGCGCGACTTTGGCGCCATCAATACTCTCGGCCTTTGGACGCTCTATACAAAAGAGGTCCAGCGTTTTCTGAAACTCTGGATTCAGAGCATGGCCGCACCGGCAATGATTTCGCTACTGTTTCTGATGGTGTTTTCGCTGGTGATGGGCGACCGCAGCCGCGGCACCGGCGACATTCCCTTTCTGCAGTTCCTCGCGCCCGGCCTGATCATGATGGCCGTGATTCAGAACTCGTTTCAGAATTCTACGACGACCTTGATCGTCTCCAAACATCAGGGGAATATTTTTGATGTTCTGATGCCGCCGCTGACCGCGGGCGAATTGATGTTGGGCATTGCGCTTGGCGGCATCACCCGTGGCCTCATTGTTGCCACTGTGGTTGGCCTCGTGCTGTTTCCGTTTGTGCATTATTCGATTGGCGCGCCGCTGGTTTCGCTGGTGTTCGTCATTCTTGCAACTTCGACGCTGTCGATCATCGGCGTGATGGTCGGGATCTGGGCCAATAAATTCGATGACGTTGCGACCATTACCAATTTCATCGTGACACCGCTCGCGTTTCTGTCGGGCACCTTTTATTCGGTCGAACGCCTTCCGTCCGCGATTCAGGTGGCGAGCAATTTCAATCCATTTTTCTACATGATCGACGGCTTCCGTTACGGTTTTATCGGCCAGTCGGATTCGCCGGTGTGGCTTGGTCTGCTTGTCCTTTTCGGGCTCAATATCGTGCTCTGGACAACCTGCTATTTCATGCTGGCCACCGGTTTCAAACTGAAAGACTGACGGGGCGAAATTATGCGCCCGGCCCCTGCGGGTTTTCTGACCCGGCCCCGGCAGGTTTGTTGACAGAGTTGAGCGCAAACCCATATTCTCCCGCCTTTCGCGAAACCCATTATTCCTAGTTTTTTGCCTTCGGGAGATCGATTGTGGTGACACCCGTTATGCCGACATATGGTCGGACTGAAGTCGCTTTTGAGCGGGGTGAGGGCGCGTGGCTGATTGATACCTCAGGCCAGCGTTACCTCGATTTTGGCGCCGGCATCGCGGTCAATTGCCTCGGTCACAGTCATCCGGGCCTGGTTAAGGCGCTGCAGGATCAGGCTGGAAAACTCTGGCACACGTCCAATCTCTACCAGATCCCGGGGCAGACGCGGCTTGCGGAACGGCTCGTCGCCAACAGCTTTGCCGATACCGTATTTTTTGGGAATTCGGGCGCGGAAGCGGTTGAGTGCGGCATCAAAATGGCCCGGAAATATCACGCTATGACGGGCAATCCGGGTCGTTACCGGATCATCACCTTTGAGGGCGCCTTTCACGGCCGGACATTGGCAACCATCGCCGCCGGCGCACAGGAAAAACACCTCGCCGGATTTGGCCCGGTTGTCGATGGCTTCGATCAGGTGCCGTTCGGCGATGTCGACGCGGTAAAGGCGGCGATCACCGATCAGACGGCGGCCATTTTGGTCGAACCAATTCAGGGCGAATCCGGAATCAGGGAATTGCCGGCCGAGACCCTCCACCAATTGCGCGCGCTTGCCGACGAGACCGGTGTTTTGCTGTTCTACGACGAAGTGCAATGCGGCATGGGCCGGACCGGAAAACTTTTCGCCCATGAATGGGCCGGGGCCGCGCCTGACATCATGGCCGTTGCCAAGGCGCTCGGTGGTGGATTTCCAATCGGAGCCTGTATGGCGACTGAAAAGGCGGCACAAGGCATGACCGGCGGCACGCACGGTTCGACCTTCGGCGGCAATCCGCTTGCGGTTGCGGTCGCCAACGCCGTGCTCGATGAAATGCTTGCCGATGGCTTTCTCTCGGACGTCGTCGACAACGGCGAAAAACTTCGCGCCGGTCTCGAGCGTCTCGAAATTTCGCACCATAATAAAATTCTGGAAGTCCGCGGCACCGGCCTGATGCTCGGCTTCAAAGTCCGGGGCGATAATCTCGCCCTGATCGGCAAACTGGTTGATGCCGGATTGCTGACCGTTGTCGCCGGTGACGGGGTCGTTCGGCTTTTGCCGCCGCTCAATATTGGTGACGCCGAAATTGACCGGGCTTTGGACGTGCTCGATCAGGTTCTCGGCGAATTTGAATCATGAGTTCGCTCCGGCATTTTCTCGATCTCGATTCAATCGATGCCGCTGACTTGCGCGGCATTCTTGATTCAGCGGTCGCCAGAAAAAACGCGCGGGCGGGCGCAACGCAGGGCGCCGCCGACAGTGAACTTTCATTGTCCGGTCGGGTTCTCGCGATGATCTTCGAGCAGCCGTCGACGCGGACGCGGGTCTCGTTTGATGTCGGCATGCGGCAGCTCGGCGGCCAAACCATCGAGATGAATGGATCGGAATTACAGCTCGGGCGCGGTGAAAGCGTTGCTGATACCGCGCGGGTTCTGTCCCGCTATGTCGATGCCGTCATGATCAGGAACGACAATCATAAGGCGCTGTTGGAATTTGCCGAACATGCCACCGTTCCGGTGATTAATGGTCTCACTGATGGCTCGCATCCGTGCCAGGTGATGGCCGATATCATGACCTTTGAACAACATCGCGGTGCCATTAAAGGGCGGCGCATTGCCTGGTCGGGCGACGGCAACAACGTATCGGTGTCGTGGATACATGCGGCGGCGCAGTTTGGGTTCGAGCTAAGCCTCGCTTGCCCACCGGGCCTGATGCCGCCTCAGCCGGTTCTCGCCTGGGCAAAAGATCAAGGCGCGAGGATTGAACTGACCGACGATGCAGAGAAGGCCGTCAAGCGCGCCGATTGCGTCATCACCGATACCTGGATTTCGATGTCGGATGAAAGCGCGGATTCGGGCAACAGCGACCGCCACAAACAACTCGCGCCCTATCAGGTGAATGAACGGCTGATGGCCGTCGCCAATCCGGATGCGCTGTTCATGCATTGCCTGCCCGCGCACCGCGGCGAAGAGGTCACCGCCGCCGTTATCGACGGGCCGCAAGCGGTGGTCTGGGACGAGGCCGAAAACAGACTGCATGCCCAGAAAGGCATTCTGACCTGGTGCCTGGCATAGCCGAACCGCCACCCGAATCAACGCCACCGCTGGATGATCTGATCCAACCGTTTCAGGTTGAGGCGACCGCGCTTCGTGGCCGTCTTGTCCGGCTTGGACCGGCGCTGGATACAATTCTCGCCCAACACGATTATCCAGAACCGGTGTCCTACCTGCTCGGTGAAATGGTGGCGTTGACGGCGGTGTTGGCGAGCGCGCTGAAATACCGCGGCGTTTTCTCGTTGCAGGTTAGGACCGATGGTCCGATTACGATGCTGCTTGCCGATATTGATTCAAATGGTCAAGTCCGCGCTTACGCACGTTTCGATGAAGAGCAGGTCGCAAAAGTCTCGGATAAATCATTGGGCGCGACACCGCTCCGGAAATTATTGGGCGAGGGCTATCTCTCGTGGACCGTCGATCAAGGCCCCGGCATGGAGCCTTATCAGGGCATCGTGCCCTTGGACGGTGAAACGCTGTCCGAATGCGCCGAAAATTATTTCCGCCAGTCAGAACAATTGGCGGCGAGCCTTGCCGTTGGTGTTGCCCGAATTTCCGATAAGGATGTCGCCGCTGCGTGGCGCGGCGGTGCGGTCATGGTCCAGAAAATTGCGACAACCGGGGGCAGTGAAGGCGGCACTGAAGACCGAAGCCACCAGTTTGAGGATGATGACGGTTGGGACCGGGCCCGTGCCCTGGTTGGGACCATCCGCCCGGACGAACTCGCCGATCCCGCGCTGCCCGCACGCGATTTGCTGTGGCGGGTGTTCAACGAGGACGGTGTACGGGTTTTTGAGACGACTCCGTTGCTCGCCAAGTGCCGGTGCAGCCGGGAAAAAGTGCACAATGTGCTGCAGTCCTTCCCGGCGGAGGAAATGGTCGACATGGTCGAAGATGGCCATATTTATGTCATCTGCGAATTTTGCGGCGCGCGATATGACTTCACCGAAGAAGACGCACGCCCGGCTTAGTATCCGCGGTTTCAATGCCCACTATTTTGATGGCGCTTGTCAGCGGCTGCGGCAAACGCGACTTGTCAGCCGATGCCGCAAACGCGACAATGCGACCAGTTATTACTTGAACTCTGACTCTGAACTCTGGACCGCAATGCAATTTCGAATTCTGGCAATTCTCCAAATACCAGCACGCCGAATGCGCCTTTCGTTAGTTGGTCTTGTCCTGATATTGGCGGCGTGTGAAGCCCCGTCGCTTCCCGAACCGATTCCGCCGCTGACCTATGATCATTTGCCGCCGATTGCGTTGAACGTCGCCCAAATTGAGGTGATCGAAGAATATGCGCCGACATTGCGTTCTCCCAATGTAGAACATCTGTTTCCGACCTCGCCGGCACGCGCGATTCGCCAGTGGGCGAAAGATCGTCTTCGGGCGGTTGGCGAAACCGGCACGGCACGGTTCATCATTCAGGATGCGCGTGTTGTCGAGACCAAACTCGAAAAAGCCAAAGGGCTTCGAGGCGCTTTCACCAAGGAACAATCGGAACGCTATGACGGGCGGCTGCAGGTCACACTCGAGATTAGGTCCGAGCGTGGCTTTCGCGACGCCTTTGCGACCGGCCAGGCCGATCATTCCAATACCGCAATCGAAGGAATATCTCTCGAAGACCGGGAGCGTTTATTTCATGCGATGACGGCGGCGCTGGTCGACGCGGCAACAGTGGAACTCGAAAAGAATATCGAGCAGTTCCTGCGCGACTATTTGCCCTAATCAAAATTTCAGGTAGCGGCGAAGGCAATTAGCCGGCGCAGAAATGCCGTGCATGCCTCAACTTCTGAGAGGTCGATGAATTCATCCGGTTTGTGCGCCTGTTCAATGTTTCCCGGACCGCAAATGACGGCGGGGATGTGCGCGTTCTGAAATATGCCGGCTTCGGTTCCGTAACTGACGGCAAGCGTCTCATTGGTGCCGGCAAGGCGCATCACCAACGTTTCTGCGTCTGATCCTTCTTCAGGGACAAGCGCCGGTACGCGGGCGCGCGCCTCCGTAACGATCGCCGCGTCATCCGACACCGCCTTCATTCGCGGCAGGATCTCGTCATTGGAGAAGGCGCGAAAACGCTCGATCACCTCATCCTCATCCTCGCCCGGTAACAGCCGGTATTCCCAAATGAAGGAACATTCTTTGGGAATGATGTTGAGCGCGGTGCCGCCTTTGACGGTGCCGACATGAACGGTGGTATAGGGCGGATCGAAGCGGCTTTCGGCTTTTGCCCGGCCGCGCATTTCTTCGGCGAGCCGTCCGAGAAAGCCAATCAGTTCAGCCGCATACATGACCGCATTGACACCCATGTCGGTTCGGCTGGAATGACCTTCGAAGCCGGTAACGCGGGTCCGAAACGAAAAATTTCCTTTGTGCGCGTTGACGACCTTCATGCTGGTTGGTTCGCCGACGATGACGGCGAACGGGCGAGTCGAAAAACTTTGCATGTGCTCGACGATGCCATGCACGCCGAGGCAGCCGATTTCTTCGTCGTAGGAAAAGGCAAAGTGAAGCGGCAGTTTCAGGTTTGCGGCTTTCATCTCCGGCACCAATGCCAGCGTGATGGCGATGAAACTTTTCATGTCGCTGGTGCCGCGGCCAAAAAGGCGGCCATTTTCAGTGCGCATCGTAAACGGATCGGTCGACCAATCCTGGCCATCGACGGGGACGACATCGGTGTGACCGGAGAGGACAACACCCGGCACCTCCGCCGGTCCAATCGTCGCGAACAGATTGGCCTTCTTGCCGCTGTCATCGTGAATGATGCGCGAATCGATGCCGTGGTTTTTTAAATAGCCCGCGATGTCTTCAATCAGATCGAGATTGGAGTTGCGGCTGGTCGAATCAAATCCGATCAACCGTCCGATCAGGGCGGTAACGTCTTCTGAACTTGCGGTCATGGAATCAGGTGCGTTTCATTTGGAGACGGGCCAATGGTGTCCGCCACTATAAAGGTCGTTTTTTGGCGGCGTCGAATCAGGTGCCCAAGAGGTGCCAGAGCCCTTAGTTTTTCCAGAAAGCGGGGCTGAACAGGATCAGGACGGTGAAAATTTCGAGGCGCCCGAGCAACATGCCCGCCGCCATCATCCATTTCGCGGGGTCGGGAATGTTGGCAAACGTGCCGCCTGGGCCGACCACATCACCGAGACCCGGCCCGACGTTGGCGATCGCGGTCGCCGCACTCGAGACCGCCGTCACAAAATCAAGACCAAGTGCGGCAAGCCCAAACGTGAGAACCGCAAACAGCAGCAGAAACAAAAAGAAGAAGGTGAAGACTGAATCGGTTGCCGAGTCCGGAATCGGTCGGCCATTAAAGTGTGGGATGAAAACGGCGTGTGGGCGCATCAGGCGCGCGAGTTGCGCCCGAAGTGCGGAATATAAAACCTGATAGCGGAATATCTTGACGCTGCACGAAGTTGATCCGGCGCAGCCGCCAATAAACATGAACACCAGAAATATGATGCCGGGAAAACTGCCCCATTGCCAAAAGTCGGCGGTCGCATAACCGGTGCCGGTAATGATCGAGGTCACGTTGAAGGCCGATTCGCGCAGCGCCAGCCCCGGCGTCTGGTCATTCGATAACCATTGCCAAAGGGCAACCACGGCCACGCTAATAAAAACGATGCCAACGAACCACTGCACTTGGGTGTCTCGAAAAAGATTGAGCGGCCGGCCTCGCACCACGGTCCACAGCAGCAAGAACGGCAGGCTGCCGACCATCATGAACAGCACCGCAAGCCATTCGATTGAGGCACTATTGAAATGTCCGACCGAGGCATCGGAGGTGGAAAAACCACCGGTCGCAATGGTCGTCATGGCATGGGCGATGGCATCAAACCCCGACATGCCGGCGGCCCAATAGGCAACCATGCAAAGAAACGTGGCGCCGAGGTAGATCGAGCCGATGCTGGTCGCGAGCTGGGCGACACGGGGTGCCACCTTGCCCGAAGGGTCCGAAAATTCGGTTTGGAACAATTGCATACCGGCGACCTGCAACTTTGGCAGGATGGCGACCGCAACAACGATGAAGCCGACACCGCCGAGCCATTGCAAAAGTGCGCGCCACAGCAGGATGCCGGGCGGTGCATTATCAAGCCCGGTCATGACCGTTGATCCGGTCGTGGTGATACCCGACATCGCCTCAAAAAACGCGTCGGTATAATTGAAGCCGAGATCAGAGAATGTCATTGGCAACGCGGCAAAGGCGGCAACAACAATCCAGCTTGAGGTCGTCAGCACGAAGCCCGCGCGAATCGAAATCGCCTCGGTGCCGCCCCGGCTCATCAACACCAAGGCCGTTCCAAAAAAGAACGTGACCGCGGCCGACGCCGCAAAGACCTGCCAATCGGGATTGCCGACAGCACTATCCACCAACGCAGGCAGCAGCATCGCGCCGGCCAGCGCCATTAACAACAATCCGAGAAAATGGAAAACGGGTCTGAGTTCGATCACGCAACACCCGAAAGAAAAGGCAGATTTGCCACAGCCATGATGGCCCGATCAAGTCGTGAAGTCTACGCCCAACGCCAAAGGGCTAGGCCCAACGCCAAAGGGCTAAGCCCAAGGCCTGAGGGCTACGCCGAATGAATATTTGGAAGTGGTTTAGCCGTGAACCGACACGTGGTCGATCATGTTGAGAAATTCGCGCCGCGTTTTGGCGTCGCTCCGAAACGCACCGAGCATCCGGCTTGTCACCATGGTCACGCCGGGTTTATAGACACCGCGCATGGTCATGCATTGATGGGTGGCGTCAATCACGACGGCGACGCCTTTTGGCTGGAGAACGCTTTCGATGCAGCTCGCGATTTGCGCCGTCATCTTTTCCTGAACCTGAAATCTTTTTGCGTAGGTATCAACGACGCGGGCGAGCTTGCTGATGCCAACGACGCGCTTGTCCGGAAGGTAAGCGACATGCGCCACGCCGATAATTGGCAACAGGTGATGTTCGCAATGGGATTCGACCCGGATGCCTCGAAGCAGCACCATTTCGTCGTAACCGTCGACCTCTTCAAA
>JAPYRS010000083.1 GCA_029936875.1 Alphaproteobacteria bacterium
CTCGAATATGACTGCATCAATGAAGATGCGGTCATCCATCCGATGGCGACAATCCTCGGTGCGGTCTCGGCGGAAATCGACAAAAAAGGCGATGTCAGCGGCAAGGACATGATGCTGGCGATTGCGCTTGGCATCGATACATCTTGTATCCTTGGCATTTCGTCGAATGCACCGTTGCGATTTTTTCGCCCCTCGACGGCAGGCGCTTTTGGTGCGACGGCGGCGATTGCATCTCTTCGCGGCTTCGACAAGGAGACCATACAGAACGCCTTTGGCACCACCTACGGCCAAATTTCAGGCACGCTACAGCCGCACAAAGAAGGCTCGCCGGTGCTCGGCATGCAGGTCGGCTTTTGTGCGCGCAGTGCTTTGGCCGCGTGCGATCTCGCCGGTAACGGTTTGATCGGGCCGAAAGACGTCATCACTGGCCAGTACGGATATTTCAATCTGTTTGAGGGCGAAGGCGAGTGCGATTGGGAAGACGCCTTCAAAACGCTCGGCAAGGTTTGGCAGGTCGCGCGAACTTCGCACAAACCCTTTCCGTCCGGCCGTCTCACGCACGGTGTTGTCGATGCGATCCAACAGATTCGGGCGAAGCAGGATATCGATCCCGACGGCATTGAAAAAATTGTCGCCTGGGTGCCGCCGCTCGCCTTTCGCCTGGTTGGCCGCCCTGACATTGAAGACCCGTCGCCCAACTACGCAAAACTTTGCATCCCGTTTGTTGCGGCGACGACGGTGTTGGAAGGCACCGTCGATGTCCCGCATTTTGAGGACGCGTGGCTCAAAAATCCAGCGGTTCACAAACTGGCGGCACGTGTCGAATACAATCAGGACGACAATCCCGATCTCAACAAGGTTGCGCCTCAGCGCGTCGAGATGTTCCTGAGGGACGGGACCCATTTCGATATTCCCGTGCCGGCCATATTTGGCCATCCGGAAAATGCGCTCACCGCCGAACAAAATGTCGACAAGTTCATGCGCAACTGGGGCTTCGGTGCCGAACCGCTCGATGTCAAAAACGGCGAACGCATGGTCGAGATGATCAGCAATCTTGAGGATGTCACGAATGCGTCCGATCTGATCGCGCTCACCGTTCGCTAGTCACAAACTTTTCCTGTTTCAATCACGTTGGTGCCATGACTTTTCCTGATTACTTTCAGTCGCTCGATGCCGAAAAAATGCGAGCGGAATATCCGACCGGCCCTGAATTCCTGGAGGCGTTCCGGTCAATGAGCCGCGACGAATTACGCGCGCGTCAGGAAGAGCGCTTTCGCCGCGTGGTTGCGCGCGGTTGGGAGGTCGCATTCTACAAACGCCATTGGTCGGTAGCAGGCCTCGAGCCGGGCGACATCAAGGGTCTCGACGACATCACCAAAATTCCTCGCTATTCAAAATCCGATTTGATGGAAAGCATCGAAAACCACCCGCCCTTCGGTGACTTTCACGGTATGGATATCTATGCGCCTGAAGAACGCCCACCGGTTGTTTTTCACACGACGTCGGGGACGACCGGCACGCCGCAGGTTTTGTTTTTTGACGCAAAGTCCCGCGAATTGCAGAACATGTTTCTCAGCCGCGTGCACCATGTTTGCGGCCTTCGCCCGGACGATGTTGTACACTCTGTTTATGGCCACGGCATGATTAACGGCGGCCATTTTGTCCGCGAGTCCTTTGTTCATTATTCCAATGCGATTTTTCTATCGGCTGGCACCGGCAATGAGACGCGCTCGGTTGCGCAAATCGACCTGATGAAACGCTTTGGCGTCACCGTCATTGTCGGCTTTGCCGATTACATCAAGAAACTTTCCCAGGTTGCCGAGGAAGAAGGCATCGATCCAAAAAAGGATCTCAATATTCGGATGATCATTGCCCATCTTGGCCGCGAACCGCGCGAATCGATCGGTGGCCCGTGGGGGGCAACGGAAGTTTATGACTGGTACGGGGTCGGCGACACCGGCGTCATCGCCTTTGAAGCGCCTGATCTCGCCGGCATGCACGTGCAAGAAGACGGGCATTTCCTCGAGATCGTCCACGACGAAACCGGCCTTCCTGTTCCGGACGGCGAAGACGGCAACATGGTCGACACTGTTTTGTTCAAGGACGATATTTACCCGATCATTCGCTTCGACACCAAAGACGTGTCGGGGTTTCTGGACGGCTCATCGTCGCTCGGTCTCAATCTTCGCCGTATCAAGGGCTTTCTCGGCCGCAGCGACAATATGGTCAAGCTCCGCGGCATCAATCTTTACCCAATTGCGATTGGTGCAGTAGCGGCAGGACACGCGGCGGCGACCGGCGAATACGTCTGCCGGGCCGAAAAAGATTCAACGGGCCGTGAAGAACTAACGATCATTATTGAGGTGCAGGATTCAGCAAACGAGGCCGTGCGGGAAGAAATCGAAAATCTGCTCAAGCGCAAGTTTGGCATCGCAATTCAGGTGGAGCTTGCCGAAAAGGGTGAAACTGCACCGTTCACCGAAGTCGACAAACGGCAAAAAGCGATCCGTCTGATCGACAACCGAAACACCTGACCATGGCAGTTCCTGTATGGGGCGATATCGTCTCGCTTGCGGGTGGCTTGGCGGCGGGTAATTTTAGCGCGACCGATCTCACCCGCGCCTATCAGACACGCATCGAGCGTTACAACCCTGATCTCAATGCCTTTACCAATGTCTGCCGCGACGTTGCGTTGGCCGAAGCGGCGGCATCAGACGCGCGGCGTGAGGCAGGCAAGACCATAGGTCCGCTTGACGGAATTCCGGTTGCCGCCAAGGATAATATCGCGATTGCCGGTCTGCCCTGGACCGCTGGCATGGAAGTTCGACGCAAAATCATCGCCACCGAAGATGCTTTTTGCATTGGGAGATTGCGCAGCGCGGGTGCTGTCCTTCTCGGCACGCTGAATATGGAAGAGGCGGCGCTCGGCGCAACCACCGACAATCCGCATTTTGGTAAAACACACAATCCGCACCGGCACGGCTATAGCCCGGCCGGGTCAAGCGGCGGCTCCGGCGCGGCGGTCGCCGCTGCCCTCTGCGCCGGTGCACTGGGCACCGACACGCTGGGAAGTGTGCGGCTACCCGCAACCTATTGCGGCGTCGTTGGCCTGAAACCGGCGTTCGGGCGGATCAGCACGCGTGGTGTGGTGCCGCTCAGCACACGCTTTGATCATGTCGGCCCGCTCACGCGCTCGGTGCGGGACAACGCGCTGATGCTTGAGGCGATGGCCGCAGGCGATCCGAAGGCAGAAGGTTCAACCGAGACCGCACCCGGTACTGAATTTGATCCCGGCGACGATCCGAGTATTGCCAACGTCAAGATTGCGATATTGGGCAATCATTGCGGCGTTACGGTGACGGAAGATGTATCGGCGCTGTTCGATAATGCAGCTGCGATTTTGGGCCAATGTGGTGCGAAAATATCGACGGTTGAACTTGAGGACCTCGATCTGACGGTTGCGCGCCGCGCCGGTCTTACACTGGTGGTGGTCGAGGGCGCAGAGATTTTTCGAGAGCAAATGAAAACCGGTGAGGGGCTTTCCTCGCAGCTATTGATGTTGCTGAACTTTGGTAAAAACGCGACGGCCGAAAAACAGGCCGAGTCCGAACGGCGCATCAAGACGCTTCGCGATTCGTTTGCATCCCTGTTTGAAAACCATGATACCGTCCTTACGCCGACCAGTCCGCAAGCCGCGTTTTCGTTTGCGGAAAAAGGGCCTGAGAACCAGGCCGATTTCACCGGCATCGCCAATATGATCGGCGCCTCGGCACTCAGCGTTCCGGCTGGATTTTCGTCCGAAGGATTACCGGTTGGCCTGCAAGTGATGACGCCGAACGGCGGTGAAGCATTGGCGTTTCAAATCGCCCGTGCCTTCGAGCGTGTCGCAAATCTTGATATGCGCCCGCGGGTTATGATCGAAGATTAGGAGAAGGGAAAGTTCGGTTTCCGTTTTTCGATAAAGGCGGCGGTACCTTCTTTGTAATCTTCGCCCTGAAACGCATCGTGAAAAACTTTCCGCGTCTCCGGCGTATCATCTGTCGCCCCTTCCAGAACCAGACGGGTGATAACCTTCGCCTGACGGACGCTGAATTGGGATACCGCACAAATGTTTTCCGCCATCTCGCTGGCCACCCGATCAATTTCGTCAGCCGTAACAAGCCGATTAATCAGGCCAATCGATAGGGCTTCGCCAGATTCGACCAACCGCCCGGTGTAAAGAAGGTCGCGCGCGCGGGATACACCGACCGCATCCATCAAAAGTTTGGTGTCTTCGAGGCTGTACACCAGCCCCAGTTTCGAGGGCGGCACGCCAAATCTTGACGTCTCATCGGCGATGCGCATGTCGCAGGCGAGCGCAATTGCGCAGGCACCGCCGACGCACGGCCCCTGGATCACCGCGATCATTGGTTTTGGAAAATTCGTGAGCCGCCTCGTTGCCGCATGGACAACGTCGCTGTAGGCCGCCGATGTTTTTGGGTCGCTATGGACCTTGCCAAATTCCGTGATGTCGGCGCCGGACGCAAAGGCGCGTTCGTCGACGCCGCGAATAAATCCAACGCGGATTTCAGAATCATTTTCAATTTGTTCGAGAAGATCGAGTAGGCCACGCCACATTTCGAGATCGAGTGCGTTTCGCCGTTCCGGTTTATTGAGAACGATCGTCGCGGTCGGCGACGATTTTTCGAGATAGATACTGGCTTTTGTCATGTTGCGGGTTCCTCGGCGCCTTTTCCGCATTGGCTCATACCGCACTCTGCATTGCAACTGCGGATGACTTTTGTACCGTTCGGAATTTTGGGTGGGGAAGAAGGCGCGATTGTCGACTTCGAAGCGGCGAAGGCTACGTGACAAAATTGATAGCGAAATTTTCCTAGACCATGCAACCGGATCGCCGCGAGAAATTGGCCGGGCTTAACGGCCGGTCGAATCGCGGTTGACGGTCAGTCGAAAAGAGCGTCGATATCGGCCTACGAAGCTTTTTCGTCTGTTTTTTCTGTAGCGGGTTCGCTCGCGGTAGCGGCGGCAAGCGGCGGTGCCGCATCTGCGCTTGGTGTTGCAGGTGCGGGTGCGGCCGGTTTCGGCTCCTGTTCCGGACCGGAAGGTGCCTCAGCTTCAGGCGCGGGCGCTTCCGCAGCAGGTGCTCCAGGTGCGGGCGCTTCGGTGGCAGGTGCTGGTGCCTCGGCTACAGCGGCTTCGGGCGCGGGCGAATCGGGCGCAGGTGATTCTGTTGATGGCTCTGCGGCGGCGGACGTTTCACTCGGATCATCGCTGGCGAACATGGCGTCGACGTCGTCCTGATCGACACCTTCACCCGCAAGCGCAGGACCGTTCAATAGTTCGGCGTCGGTTGGCGAAGCCGGAGCGTCGTTTTCCAGCGCGAACATCGCATCAACGTCGTCCTGATTGACGCCTTCGCCTGCCAGCGCTGGCCCATTCAGGGGGAGTTCATCGTCCTTTGTCTTGCTTGTTTTTTCCGATACCTCGTCGAAATCAACGTCATCACCCCAAGCTTCGAGAATCGTGCCGATCCGGGATTCAATGAAGGTTAACGTATCAATCACTTTGGTGACGCGCTGGCCGGTAATGTCCTGGAACGAGCAGGCCTCGAAAATCTTCATGCAGGCGTCGTTTACCATGGTCTGGTATGCGGCCACGTCACTGGTATCGCCCGACATAATATCTTCAGCGGCCGTCATAATGATGTTGGTGGCGTCTTCCGTTGCCTTGACGACTTCGTCCAGTTCCTTGCCGGCGCGAGGAATTTTGTCGTCCTGAATTTCTTTCGAATCTGCGCCCGATACTTCCTGCCGCATGGTCGCGATGCGCGTGCTCAGCGCATCAAACTCGCGGTAAATGGAGGTATCAATCGAACTGAAGTATTTCTCCATCGTCGTGATGAGAACCTCAGTGATTGACGCGATATCTTTCATCGAGATGCGGCGTTCATCTTCGCTCCGCATCAAATCGACCAAGTCGCCGATCTTTGAAGTGAGGGCAGGTCTGTCCATAGTGGGTGTGTTCCGAGATTCCCTATCGTGGCCCTTGGTCGTACGTCCGCCTTTGACCATCAAATTGTTCCCCGCACCCTAGAAAAACCATTTGAAGAAATCGTTAAGGTTAAGCGCGACCTTGCCGCCGCCCTTTGCCCTTGCCTATAGTGCGGCCCTCGAGAATTCGATGTGAATTCACTTAACGCGTTGAAATATAAGGATTAATAATGAAGGCACCAACGGGGCTCTTTTTTGAGAACCTGGAGATTGGGCTCGCAAAGGAATCCGAGCATCACGTGGATGAGGCCGCGGTGGCGCTGTTTGCGGATGCGTCAGGTGATCACAATCCGCTTCACCTTGACGCCGAGTATGCGGCCACAACCCAGTTTGGCGAGCGGATCGCTCACGGCATGTTGTCTGCGGCGTATATTTCCGCGCTGCTGGGGATGGAGATGCCGGGGCCAGGATCAATCTATCTCGGCCAAACATTGAAGTTTCGCGCGCCGGTAAAGTTGGGCGATACGGTGACGGCAAGAGTGGAAATCATCGCGCTCGACGTTGAAAAGAATCGCGCGACGGTCGCGACAACCTGTCGCGTGGGCGAGACCGTTGTTGTTAAGGGCGAAGCCTTGATATTGGTTCCTTCGCGGTCATAATCGTCGGCGCATCAAAACCCCGTCTTCGCTCCATGCCCACTTCCGCTCGTTGCCTGCTTCCACACCATGAAAGAATTTTGGCCCGACCCATGCGACTAATTCGCCAGTCCCGAGACTTGCCTGATGACGCCCAAGCGGGGGTGATCGCGATCGGTAATTTTGACGGTGTGCACCGGGGCCACGCCGCGGTGATTGCCGCAACACATGATCTCGCGCGGAAATTGAATGCACCCTGCGGGGTCCTTACCTTCGAGCCGCATCCGCGCAGTTTTTTTAGACCGGACGACCCGCCGTTTCGGTTGACGCCGCTACCGGAAAAAGCGCTGGCGTTAGAGGCGCTCGGTGTCGATTTTCTTGTCGCTGTATCCTTTGATCAAGCGCTTTCAGAATTAACCGCGCTGGATTTTGTCGATCAGATATTGCGGCGAGACTTAAAGGCGCGCCATGTCGTTGTCGGCTACGATTTCGTTTTCGGTAAGGATCGCGGCGGAAATGTCGACGTGCTGAAGGGTGTCGCCGAGCAAAACGGATTTGGCATCACGGTGGTCGATGCGGCCGCAGATGATAGTGGTCTGGTATTTTCGGCAAGTGCGATCCGGGACGCGCTCCATGCCGCCCGGCCTCTTGATGCTGCGACGCTGCTCGGTCGTCCCTGGATGATCGAGGGCATTGTTCAGACCGGCGAGAAACGCGGCACCCAAATCGGTTTCCCGACGGCCAATCTCGATCTCGGCGAACATCTGGTCCCCAAGCTCGGTGTTTACGCAGTTCAGGCGCGGCGCGAAAGTGATCAAGAAGCGCTGCTGGGCGTCGCCAATCTTGGCCGCCGGCCGACATTTGGCGGCGAAGGCGTGGTCCTCGAAGTTCACCTGTTCGATTTTTCGGAAGATCTCTACGGCATGACGCTGCGGGCGGAACTGATTGAGTTTCTTCGCCCGGAAACCAAGTTCGACGGCATCGACTCGTTGCGCACCCAGATCGCCCTTGATTGTGACGAAGCGCGCGCTGTCCATGGCGCCTCATCCGCTTGAATCAGGCTGCTGGTGACCTGCCGTCGGCCAGCCTCGACAGAGGTCATTCGCCCTGATACAAGACCGCATTATGCAAGCATTTCCGCGGATTCAGCCGCTCGGCGGCGGACGAATTAGGTGCCCGGCTCGTTAACAGGGCCGGGTCGCGTTCCGCTGTTTCCGCGTCGTTGAATCTAAGAGGGCCGTAGGTTATGCCTGCCGATTATCGTTCCACAATATTTTTACCGAAAACCGATTTCCCGATGCGCGGCGGCTTGCCGAAACGGGAGCCGGAGTTTCTTGCCCGTTGGGCAGAGATGCGGCTGTACGACCGCATGCGCGCTGATGCAAAAGGCCGCGAGAAATTCATCCTGCATGATGGCCCGCCCTACGCCAACGGCCACATCCATATCGGCACCGCGCTCAACAAGATTCTGAAAGACGTCGTCAATCGTTCGCAGCAGATGATGGGCTTCGACGCGAACTACGTTCCCGGTTGGGATTGTCACGGCCTCCCCATCGAATGGCAGATCGAACAGCAGTACCGCGACGCCGGTAAAGACAAGGACGAAGTCCCTATCATTCAGTTCCGCAAGGAATGCCGCGACTTCGCGCAGAAGTGGCTCGATATCCAGCGCAACGAGTTCAAGCGGCTTGGCGTCGAAGGCGATTGGGATAATCCCTACACGACGATGGCTTTTGAATCGGAAGCGCAGATTGTTCGCGAGATCTGCAAATTCCTGATGAACGGCGGCCTCTACAAGGGTTCGAAACCGGTGATGTGGTCGGTGGTCGAAAAAACCGCGCTCGCCGAAGCCGAGGTTGAGTACCACGACATCAAATCGCCCTCGATCTTTGTGAAATTTCCGATCAAGTCTGTGCCGGACGACCGGAAGGGTCTTGATGGCGCCAGTGTTGTTATCTGGACGACGACGCCGTGGACAATCCCCGGTAACCGCGCCATCGCCTTTGGCGCGAGCCACAATTACGCCGTCTATGTCGTTGATCAAATCACCGAGGGTTCGACCGCTCAGGTCGGTGACTGTCTGGTGATTGCGCCGGCACTCGCCGAACAAGTTCAATCGGCGGCAAAAATTGAACGCTGGACGCAGCAAAAAGTCTTTCCCGGCAGTGGACTCAGCGGTGTGATTTGCCGTCATCCGCTGCACGCGGAAGGGTACGACTTTGATGTGCCTTTATATGAAGCCGATTTTGTCGCCATGGATCAGGGCACGGGCTTCGTCCATATCGCGCCCGGGCACGGCGCTGACGATTACGACCTCGGCAGCCGCCATGGCATCGAGGTACCGCAAACGGTGTCCGGCGACGGTCTCTATTTCGATCATGTGCCGCTGTTTGGCGGCCGTTCCGTGATGACGCCGGAGGGTAAGGACGGGGAGGCCACCGGCGCCGTCATCAAGGCCCTCATCGACGCCGGCGCGCTGTTGGCCAAGCAAAGCATCCGTCACTCTTACCCGCATTCATGGCGCTCAAAAGCGCCGGTGATCTTTCGCAATACGCCGCAATGGTTCATCAGCATGAACACCAATGATCTGCGGAAAAAGGCGCTGGACGCAATTGATCGGGTCCGCTGGGTACCAGCACAGGGGCAGAAACGTATTTCCTCAATGATAGAAAACCGTCCGGAATGGGTAGTTTCACGGCAGCGCGCCTGGGGCGTGCCGATCACCGTGTTCGTCAACAAGGAGACCGGCGAGCCGCTCCGCGACGAGGCTGTCAACGAACGTATCGTTGCTGCCGTTACGGCCGAGGGCGCCGACGCCTGGTTTGCCGATGACGGCTCACGATTCCTTGGGCCGGATTACAGCGCCGATGCTTTCGAGAAAGTGGATGACATCGTCGATGTCTGGTTCGATTCAGGTTCGACCCATAGTTTCGTATTGGAAAAACGGGAAGATTTGCAGTGGCCTGCATCGCTTTATCTCGAAGGTTCCGACCAGCATCGTGGTTGGTTCCATTCGTCGTTGCTAGAATCATGCGGCACGCGTGGCCGCGCGCCCTATGAAGCCGTGTTGACGCACGGCTTTGTCATGGATGAAGAGGGGCGGAAGATGTCGAAGTCCCTCGGCAATGTCGTCAGCCCACAGGAAGTTGTTGATGCCCACGGCGCCGATATTCTTCGTTTGTGGGTGGTCAATTCCGATTTCACCGAAGATCTCAAGATCGGCGGCGACATCCTCAAGCATCAAGTCGACGCCTATCGCAAGATTCGCAACAGCCTCCGGTTTTTGCTTGGCAACCTCAATGGATTTGATGAGGCCGAACGGGTCGACGCCAAAGAGATGCCGGAACTCGAACAATGGGTCCTGCATCGTTTGTGGGAACTTGATGGGGCCGTCCGCCAGTGGTGTTCCGATTTTGATTTCCACGCGAATTTTGTCGCGCTCTATACATTTTGCGTGGTCGATCTTTCGGCCTTCTATCTCGATATTCGGAAAGACGTTTTGTATTGCAGTCCGGCCGCGTCACCGGAACGGCGTGCGGCACGTACCGTGCTCGACAAACTTACCGACTGTCTGATCACCTGGCTCGCACCGGTTCTTTGTTTCACGGCGGAAGAGGCGTGGTTGATCCGCAATCCGGGTTCCGGCGGCAGTGTCCATTTGCAACAGTTTCCGGAAATTCCGGCGGAATGGCGAAATGATTCGCTGAACGAAAAGTGGTCGGTCATTCGCGAAGTTCGTCGCGTTGTCACCGGCGCGCTGGAAGTGGAACGGCGCGAAAAGCGCATTGGCTCCAGTCTGCAGGCGCATGTGAAAGTTTTTGTCAGCGCCGATCAGATGGCGGCATTTGCCGGCGTCGCGGTCGAAGACATCTTCATCACGTCCAGTGCCGAACTGGTCGAGGGGCCCGCGCCCGAGGGTGCGTTCACGCTTGATGATGTCAGTGGTGTCGGCGCGCTGCCCACGCTTGCCGACGGCAACAAGTGCGAGCGCTGCTGGAAGGTTTTGCCCGATGTCGGCGAGATCGAAGACGATAATATTTGCGGGCGATGCAAGGAAGCGGTCGCCGCGCATATTCCCGAGGACCCAGCTCCGTGATTTTGCGTTTCGGTCTGATCGTTGCGATTGTAGCGTTCCTGCTGGACCGGGTGTCGAAATGGAGATTGATTGAGTGGCTGCGGGAGCACGGCCCCTCGGAGATCACCGGTTTCTTCAATCTCGTTTATGTCCGAAACACCGGTATCAGCTTCGGTTTGGGCAATGACGGGTCGATTTCCGCCTGGATTCCGTCGCTACTCGCACTGGCGATCGTCATTTTTCTACTTTTCTGGCTGCGCCGGGCGCAAACCCGCTGGCTCGGCGCTGCAATCGGCCTGGTCATTGGTGGTGCGGTCGGCAACGTCATTGACCGGGTCCTTTGGGGGGCGGTGGCTGATTTTTTCGATTTTCATGCCTTCGGCTATCATTGGCCCGCCTTTAACGTCGCGGATATGGCAATATTCATCGGTGTTGTGATGATCCTGACCGAAGGGTATGTAACCGGTCGGAAAACGTCAGATCGTGAGGGGGCCGGAAAGGTCGAATGAACGTCGCCAAATCAAATCGGCATTGGCGCCAAGCGCGGGCCATTGTGGTCGTGGCCGTCGCCGCTTTTGTTCTTGCCGCCTGTGCAGATGCCCGTCGAACGCTGGGTCTTGGCAAGCAGTCGCCCAACGAATTTACGGTTGTGCGAAAAGCCCCGCTTTCAATGCCCCCCGATTTCAATTTACGGCCACCAGCGCCAGGCGCGGTTCAGGCGGAGGCGACTGATACAAGGGCAGCGGCCCGGGCGGCGTTGAGGGCAGCCGGTAATTCGGCGGCGCCTGCAGCCACCACGGTTGCTCGATCGCCCGGCGAACAATCACTCCTGCGGAGTGCCGGTGTTGCGCAGTCGGACGACAACATTCGTGACGTTCTCCGCGATGAGAGCACGCAGCTTGCGGAACGCGACGATGAATTTATTAACCGCCTGATCTTCTGGCGCAGAGGCTCGGAAGATTCAGTCGTTGATCCGACAGAAGTATCACGGCGCGTGGTCGGAAGCCAACTGACGCGGGAGGCGACCCCGTCACAGCCGGCCGGCGCGAGGCCCACCGCCGTCCAGGAAGCGCCGACGATCCGCCGCCGCCGCCGCTTCGTAATTGGCGATATCTTTTAGGGCATAGGCTCTTTTGTCGTTACTGACGGCGTTGTGATCCAGTCTGACGTTGTGAGGGTTGCGGAGATGGGGTCTTGATCCTTATCTACATAGGGCGTCACCCGCTAGCCAAATGGTGCGTAGGCCCATCGCTACGTTGAGTATTTTGAATTTCGGAGTTGGCATGCCATTGACACCCTCCGTCGGGAACATTTTCGGTACTGCGGTGTCGCGCTTAATTGTCGCCGTCATTGCTGCAATCCTTGTAATGACCGTCGCCGCATTACCCGCGCGGGCTGGTCTCTTCAATCCGGAGAGTTTCGAACTCGCCAACGG
>JAPYRS010000084.1 GCA_029936875.1 Alphaproteobacteria bacterium
ACGCTGAGAAGCCCCCAGCAGGCCGTCGTAATTTCGGGGACATCCTGGGTCTCGTCCATCTCCGGAAAGAGAACAAGTGCTGCCGGATCGGCGGCATCAACCGGAAGTCCGAGAGACGCGAACAATTCCTTGAAGCCGCGCCGCAGGGACGCTTCGTCTTCATCCCACTGGGTTCGCCCGGCGATCGTGAGTTTTATTTTATTTTCGATGATCCATTTAACGCCCGGGAATGTCCGCGCCCACGCGTGTTCGCCGCGAATCGAATCGTGTTCGGCCTGGCGGTAGTGATCAAGCGAGACGCGGATTGTCAGCTTGTCCGGAAAGGCGGCATTGAGGGCGGCGACATCGTCCGCCACCTTCATCATCGGCCGCATGCCGTTTGACAGCACCAGCAGTTCAAATCCGCGGCCAAGGATCAAATCCATGATCTCGACGGTGCTCGGATTCATGAATGGCTCACCGCCGGTCAAGCCGATTTCCCGCGTTGGCAATTCCTTCGCATCAATCTCGTCGAGGAAAGAAACGATATCGCTGGTCCCAAGATAGGCGAGCCGATCATTGGTCGGGCTCGATTCGATGTAACAATTCGTGCAGGTGAGATTGCAAAGCGACCCGGTGTTGAACCACAGCGTGTCGAGCGCGCGATAATCGACATGCGCACGGGCATCGCCATCGGCGGTCAGATCGGGATTTTGAAATTTCTTCGAATCGAGTTGCGGCAAGTGCTCAAAGGTAGCAAGGGTCATATCGGTCGGGACCCAACTGTTGAAATGCGGCATCCGGAAGATCGGTATCCATACCCTACCTGTCAATGATTTCAAACTCGTTTCACCGTACTTTGATGATCCGAGAGGATTGAAGATGACCGAAGCCATTCCTGATTTTAGGAAGGCGTGATATTGAGAGTGCTTACGCGGGCGTAGCTCAATGGCAGAGCAGAAGCTTCCCAAGCTTATTACGAGGGTTCGATTCCCTTCGCCCGCTCCAATCACTTGAAATCATTGATCGACTGGCGCCTTGGGCCGCATCTCGGGGCCCCCTTGGTCTGCCTGCCGATTGGGACTAGTCGCAGCCGCGCGGGGCTCGGAAATATCGCGAGGGCGCGCAGTATTACCTATAATTATCAAATGGTTACGTATTTACGGTTGATCGTCCTCTAGTAACCGTATAACACACTAATTATATGATCATGATGATCATATTACACAATTTTTGATGTATTTAATGGGTTCGCCGCGCTGAGGCGGGGCAGAGTGTATGCAGCAGTTTCCGATTTTTCTAAATTTGGCCGGTCGCAAAGTTTTGGTTGCCGGCGGTGGGCAGGCTTTGGCCGCGCGGCTTCGTTTTTTGAAGTCAGCGGACGCCGATATCTCGGTCTTTGCTGAAGCGCTTGATCCGGAATTGGCCGCTCTCGCCGAATCCGGCGCGTTCAACTGGCATTCGAGAAATGCGGTTCCGTCCGATTTTGAAAACTGCGCGCTCGCCTTCATTGGCACCGGCGATCTCGACATGGATCACCGAATGTCGGGGATGGCGCGCGCCACTGGCGTCACCGTCAATGTTCTCGACCGCCCCGAACTTTCCGATTTTATTATGCCGGCGATTGTCGAACGGGGGCCGGTGACGGCCGCGATCTCGACAGGTGGCATGTCACCGACACTGGCGCAAATTATCCGTCGTGAAATTGAGTCGATCCTGCCGGCCCGTACCGGCGCGATCGCAGAATTTGCAAATCGTTTCCGCGATGTGGTCCGCGCGATGATCCCGATCTCGCGTGCGCGCCGCAGTTTCTGGCGCGAGGCCCTGACCGGTCCGATTGCAGACGAGGTATTGGCCGGCAAAACCGACAACGCGGCCCGCCGCCTGATGCAAAAACTCAATCGCTCTGATGCCGCGCCCAACCTCCAGGGGCGCATTCTGATTTTTGCGACGGCGCCGGAAATTTCCGATGCCGTGCGCGCGGCACTGATCGATGTCGACGTCATCATTCATGATGCAACCGTGACCGAAGCAATGCTTGGCTGCGCGCGCCGCGACGCCGAACGGATCGCGTTTAGCCCTTCAATTTCTGATGCTGAACTGTATCACCGCCTCGCCGCGCTTGCCGACGATTCGAAGACAATCGTTTGTCTCGTCGATCCGACCCTCGAAGAAGCGCTCAGAGGCCAAGCGCGCGCCAATACCCAGCGGTCGAATGTCGAGATGGTTTTCGACGCACCAATTTTTGAATCCTCACAACGGCTTGTGAGTTAGGTACAATATGAAAAGCGCGATCACCGCAAACCGTTTGACCGACGGCGCCGTTCTGTTTCTCACCGCGGTAGAAACATGGTCCGAAAAAATGGCCGATGCCGGGGTCGCCACTGATCAGGCAACGGAAGACAGGTTGCTGAAAGCAGGGCAGGTCTCAGCCGAAGCACAACATGTCGTCGACCCCTACGTGGTGCCGCTCATTGAGGGGCAAGACGAAATTTCACCGATGGACCGGCGCGAACGCATTCGCGGAACCGGTCCCACCGTGCAACAGGAATTCAACACCCGGCGTCATGGCTCCGACGTCGGTGCCGCCGCAGAGAAGGGCAGGTAGGTCCAATGTATCGCTACGATGAATATGACGAGACGCTCGTTCAGGAACGTGTCGATCAGTTCCGCGGTCAAGTTGCCCGCCGCCTTTCTGGCGAATTGACGGAAAATCAATTCCGACCGCTTCGCCTGATGAACGGGCTTTACCTGCAACTTCACAGTTACATGTTGCGGGTCGCCATTCCCTACGGCGTCCTGTCGTCAACGCAGATGCACAGGCTTGCCGATATCGCGCGGCGCTACGACAAGGGTTACGGCCATTTCACCACCCGCCAGAATTTTCAGTACAACTGGCCGCGGCTCGAAGATACGCCCGACATCCTGCAGGATCTGGCTGACGTCGAAATGCACGCGATCCAGACCAGCGGCAACTGCATTCGCAATGTCACCAGTGATGAATTCGCCGGTGTCGCGCCTGACGAGACCCATGATCCGCGCATTGCCTGCGAGATCATTCGCCAATGGTCGTCGTTCCACCCGGAATTCTCGTTTCTTCCGCGCAAATTCAAGATTGCCGTGTCCGGTGCAAAAAGTGACCGCGCCGCGATCAAAGTTCACGACATCGGTCTCCGGCAATATCAAAATGAAGACGGCGAAACCGGTTACGAAGTGATGGTCGGCGGCGGTCAGGGTCGCACACCGATGATTGCCAAGACCATCCGTCCGTTCCTTCTTGAAAAACATCTGCTTTCGTATCTCGAGGCGATCATGCGGGTCTACAACCGCTTCGGCCGCCGCGACAACAAGTACAAAGCGCGCATCAAAATTCTTGTCCACGAAATGGGTGCGGCTGCGTTTAGCGGATTGGTCGAAGAAGAATGGGAACAGTTGAAGGACACTTCGCTGCAGTTGCCCGAGGCCGAAGTCGAACGCATCCAAAGTTATTTCGAACCGCCCGCATACGAAGACATAAACGAACCGGTCGCATCGTTTGAGAACAAGCGCACCGAAGACAAAGGTTTCGCCGCCTGGGTTAATACCAGCGTATTTCCGCACAAACAGGCGGGCTATGCGGCGGCCATCATCAGCCTGAAACCAATCGGCGGTGTGCCGGGTGATGCCAGTGCTGAACAAATGGACGCGATCGCCGACCTGGCCGATCAATACTCACTCGGCGAGCTTCGCGTCACCCACGCGCAAAACCTGGTGCTGGCCTACGTCAAGAAATCTGACCTCTACGCACTTTGGCAGGGATTAGTTGAGGCTGATCTCGCGACCGCCAATCAGGGTTTGATCACCGATATAATCGTTTGCCCCGGGCTTGATTATTGCCAGCTCGCCACCGCCCGATCGATTCCGATTGCGCAGGAAATCGCTGAACGGTTTGCCGACATCCGCCGCCAACACGATATCGGCAATCTCTACGTCAATATTTCCGGCTGCATCAACGCCTGCGGCCATCATCATGTTGGCCATATCGGCATTCTTGGCCTCGAGAAAAAGGGCCAAGAAAGCTATCAGATCACCTTGGGCGGTCGCGCCGACGAACACGCGGCGATCGGCGAACGCGTTGGCCCGGCCTTTTCATACGAGACCATCGTCGATGCCGTCGAAACCATTGTCGACACCTACATCGGCATTCGCGAAACGGACGAACGCTTTATCGACACGCTGACGCGCACCGGTACGGACGTGTTCAAGGAGGCGCTTTATGCCGATCCTGCGTAACGGCGCCGTCATCGAAGACAAATGGGTGCTGCTCGATGAAGCGGACGAGCCCCAGGCCGGGACGCCGCTGGTGGTGCCGTCAGAAATCTGGCGGGCAAGCCGCGACCGCTATTTGAAGTGGTACGGCCCGCTCGGCATTCGGCTCAGTCCGGCCGATGAACCGTCGGCCATTGCCCATGATTTCGGACGCTTTGAGCTGATCGAAATCGACTTCCCGGTGTTCGGTGATGGTCGCGGTTTTTCGATCGCGCGCCTTCTGCGTGAACGTTACGATTACCAGGGTGAACTGCGCGCCGTCGGCGACATTCTTCGGGATCAGTTTCTGTTTTTGGATCGCTGCGGATTCGACACGCTTGCCGTTCGGCAGGACCAAGTCGGCGCCTGGAAAGAGGCGCTCAGTGAGCTGTCGACGCCCTATCAGGCAGCCACGGACAAACGGACAACTGTTTTGTCCCACCGTCACCCAGCAAAAGCAGCCGAATAGGAATACTTTACGCTTTCTCAATAAGCGTGAGCGATAATCACGGATTGTTCGCCCAATATGGGACGATTGACCTTGGTTCAACTCGCCTATAACGGAAGTCAGTTCGAGAACAACGCCGCCGAAACGGTGCTGGACGCATTGATTCGGCAGGGCGTTGATGTCTCCTATTCCTGCAAAAACGGATTTTTCCATTCCTGCATGTTGCGGGCTGAGGACGGTGAAATTCCTCAAAACGCGCAACAGGGCTTGCGCTCGTCACATTGCGACGAGGGGTTTTTTCTGCCCTGCGTCTGCCACCCGATATCGGACATGGCGCTCGCGCCGCCCGGATTGAACGGTGAATTTCGGACTGCAGAGGTTGTTTCCATCAATCCTCTCAATTCTTCGATCTGCCGCGTCTCGCTCCGGCCAGAAATCGAACTGCGCCACCGCGCCGGGCAATTCATTAACTTCCGTCGTGCCGACGGGTTGATGCGGAGTTATTCGCTGTGCAATCAGCCGGACAATGAAATCCTCGAACTCCATGTCAAAAGAATGCCTGGCGGCGAATTGAGCAACTGGATTATTGATGAACTTCAGCCGGGTGCCAAAATTTCGATTCAGGGTCCGAATGGCGGATTTTATCTCCCAGAAAATGCCATTGATAAACCGATCCTTTTTATCGGCCCAGGATCTGGGCTTGGCGCTCTTGCGGCCGTTGTTTTGGATGCGCTCGGCCGTGGTTTCACGGCGCCGTTGCGCCTCTATCACGGCACCAGTGCCGGGAAAGGTCTCTACCTGCGATCGGCGATGGCTAATCTCGCCGAAGCAAACTCCAATTTTAGATACGTCCCCTGCGTCTCCGGGATTGATGTGCCTAAATTTTGTCGCCAGGGCAGAGCCAACGATATCGCGCTGGACAACTATCCCGATCTTCGGGGTTGGCGCGTGTTTTTGTGCGGCACGGCGGGAATGGTTCACGATTCCAAAAAGCGAGCCTATTTGGCCGGCGCCTCCCTCGACGATATTTTCCTTGATCCCTACGAACACCGAGAGGCGCCCGCGCCGCAGCATAACGAACTGTCCATGTCGAGGGGTTTACGCGACGGCAAGGCTGGACCTTTCCACAAGCCGAGTGATAGGTTCGGCCCCTGATCCGACGAGAGGCGGCATGGGCCATCCTCCCAAATTTGTTTCCTTCCTTTGGTGACGCAAACTCCCTAACGCGTCTCGCGCATTCGTGCGCCTAATCCACCAAAAAATTTGAGGCTCGGATCACCCGAATATCGCGGCACTTGCGATGCTGCTTCCGGGCCAGTTAAGAAGGAAACGTCATGGCGACGTCATTTACATCGAAATCCGGTTTGACTATCAGGCGGCGTGAAGTGCCGATAGATTACGACGCTGGCATTGGCGACATCGTTGACCGTCTCAATGCCGAGCGAGGCGTCTTTCTGTCTTCGGGAATCGAATTCCCGGACCGCTATTCGCGCTGGGATATTGGCGTCGTCAATCCGCCGCTGGAACTAACCGCGCGTGGCGATCAGGTGACGGTGCGGGCGCTCAATCAAAAAGGCCAAATTCTTCTAAGGCTTTTGGCACCGGTATTGGCAGGCGGCGGCGACACCGAAAATTCTGAACACACTGAAAACATTCTGCGACTGGAAATCCAGTCATCAGGCGCTGCTTTTGCCGAAGAAGAACGAAGCCTGCAGCCGTCATCCTTAACGCCGGTGCGACGCCTGATCGAAGAGTTTTCAGGTTTCGACGACAAATTCCTCGGGCTCTACGGCGCATTTGGCTACGACCTGATTTTTCAGTTCGACCCGATTGAGTTGAGCCTTGATCGCCCCGACCATCAGCGCGAACTGCATCTTTATTTGCCGGACCAGGTGCACCTGCTGGATCGTCGCAAGGAACGCGCGTTCCGGTACGAGTTTGATATCGAAAAAGACGGTCTCAGCAGCGAAGGCGCGGATACCAAGCCATTTGAGCCGCTGACGTTCAAAGAACAAAACATCTCCGGTGAAATCGAAACCGACATCAGTACCGAAGCCTACAGCGAGATGGTCAATGCCGCGCGGGAACGCATGCACCTCGGCGATATTTTTGAAGTCGTGCTGTCACGGCGTTTCACCGCGCCCTACGGTGGCAAGCCGTCTGAATTGTTCCGCACCATGAAGCGCGTCAATCCAAGCCCTTATGAATTTTTGATCCAGCTTGGTGATGAACAGCTGATCGGGGCGTCGCCGGAAATGTTTGTCCGCATTGAAGGGCGGCGGGTCGAATCGTGTCCGATCTCCGGCACCATCCGGCGTGGCCGCAATCCGATGGAAGACGCGGAAAACATCAAGACTCTGTTCAATTCCGACAAAGACGAAGTCGAATTGACGATGTGCACTGACGTTGATCGCAATGACAAATCGCGGATTTGTGAGCCGGGTACGATCAAGCTACTCGGGCGGCGGTTGATCGAACGTTATGCCGGGCTCTTTCACACCGTCGATCATGTCGAGGGAATTTTGCGTGAAGGGTTCACCGGCATCGATGCCTTTCTCAGTCACATGTGGGCGGTAACGCTGACCGGAGCGCCGAAAAAGAACGCCGTCCGCATTGTCGAAGAAATGGAAGGATCGTCTCGCGGCTGGTACGGCGGCGCGATTGGTGCGCTGTTGCTGAACGGCGACGTCAACACCGGCATCACGATCAGAACGGTTTATTTACGCAACAATCTCGCGACCTACCGCGCCGGATCGACGCTGGTGTTTGATTCGATTGGTGAAGACGAGGCGGCAGAAACGCGGACCAAGGCAACTGCCTTCTTTCGCATCCTTGGTTCGGAACCCATCCTTGGCTCTGAACAAAGTGCGCCGTCTATCGGTGGTGTTGCAAAACCATCGTCAGAATTCTCCAACCTCAACATTGTCATGATCGACAATGAAGATTCGTTTGTGCATACGCTCGCCGATTATTTTCGCCAAACTGGCGCGAGCGTTTCCACGTATCGCTTTGGTGTGCCGCTTGAAACATTGGTGGCTGCGAACCCTTCGCTAGTCATGCATTCGCCTGGGCCCGGCTGGCCCAAGCAGTTCGGCGTGCCCGGTCTTGTTCGCCAATTATGCGAGGCCGGCATTCCGCAATTCGGCGTCTGCCTTGGATTGCAGGGCATCGTCGAGGCGTTCGGCGGCTCGTTGCAGGTCATGGACGTGCCGCATCACGGTAAACGCTGGGCGGTTCGCCACAACGGCGGTGGCATATTCGATCACATTCCTGATCCCTGCGATGTCGGCGCCTATCATTCATTGATCGCAATCCGCGACAAAATTCCGGATGAACTCGAAGTGACCGCGTGGACAGACGAGGGTTTGGTGATGGCCGTTCGTCACCGCGACCTGCCGATTGCAGCGGTACAGTTCCATCCCGAATCGATCCTCTCGATGCAGGATGATATCGGCCATCGCATCGTCGAAAATGTGCTGCGGGAACTAACGGGCGCATCCGGTTAGGCCCACCTGATCCGAGGGGGCCCACTTGATCCGAGGAGGCCTAGTGCCGGCGCATCCTGATTATCTGATCGACGGCGACAGCCGTGCGCCGACAATCATCCTCGCCCACGGTGCCGGCGCGACGATGGATTCGCCGTTCATGAATTATTTCACCGCAGGCCTTGCGGCCCACAATTTTTGCGTGGTGCGATTTGAATTTCCCTACATGCGGGCGCGGCGGACCGATGGCAAAAAGCCGGGTCCAAACCGCGCGCCGGTGCTGATCGAATCCTGGCATAGGGTTATTGAAAAGTTCGGCCCGGCGGCGGACCTCATCATCGGCGGCAAATCAATGGGCGGGCGTATCGCCAGCCTCATTGCCGACGATAGCGGCGTTCGCGGCTTGGTCTGCCTCGGTTATCCGTTTCACCCGGCGGGCAAGCCCGAGAAAACCCGTACCGAACATCTCGCCGGTCTCAAGACGCCGACGCTCATATTGCAGGGCACGCGGGACCGGCTTGGTTCGCCCGACGACGTCGCCGGTTACAGGTTATCGAAAAAAATCGATGTTCAATGGATGGAAGCCGGCGATCACAGCTTTACCCCGACCAAAAAATCCGGCCGGACCGAGGCTCAGAACTGGGATGAGGGTGTGGCAGTGGTCAAAAAATTCGCCGACGGTCTGCCCTAGCGCGAATTAATCCTAAAGCGTTGCGTGGCGGGCGCGGGCGCCTCGTTCGATTGCAGCCGCGGTCAACCGATCGACATCGAGAGGATGACGCATGAATTCAAGAAGCTTGATTTCTTCCGCCGCCAGCATTCCATCCGTTGCAGCGATATCGCAGGCCAGTGGATAGGCAGTTTCGCGCAATTTGGGCGGCAGCGAGTCGGCAATGATCTTGATGACCGCGTCGAGGCCATCTTTCTGACTAAGAATCTCGGCGCAATCCTCCGAGAGCTTCGGCAATAGATCCGGATTGAAGTCGCGGAACACCGGCAATATGCGCACCATTTCGCCCATCGTATAAAGTTCGCGGTCGGTCATGTCGCTGTCCACAGCGGACATGAGAACCATGACGTAAATGAGTGCCGTATGTTCCTTGCAAGGTGCCCTGATTTGATGTTGTTGGTTTGAAGATAGGGTCGCGTTCCGCGTCCGGCAAGGCTCAACTTGGGAGAGTTCATGATATGCTCGCGCGATTGACCAAACGCGGGACGATCATTAAGTTGCGCGCCTTTCGCCGCCCATTGAGCACCGGACGAACATGAATTTTTCGAGCATTCCAAAGGCATGGCCCTTTCAGGAAGCGAAATCCGTATTGGATCGCTGCGGCGGTACGGTGCCGGAGAAAGGCTATCTGCTTTTTGAAACAGGGTACGGCCCGTCGGGTCTTCCCCACATCGGAACCTTTGGCGAGGTCGCGCGGACGATCATGGTCCGCCACGCCTTTTCGGAATTGAGCGATATCCCAACACGGTTGTTCGCTTTTTCCGATGACATGGATGCCCTTCGCAAGGTCCCGGGTAATGTCCCGAACCAGGACATGCTGGCACAACATCTCGGTAGGCCACTGACCAAAGTGCCGGATCCATTTGGCGCGCACGAAAGTTTTGGCCAGCACAACAATGCGCGGCTGCAATCCTTTCTCGATCAGTTCGGATTCGATTATGAATTTCAAAGTTCGACCGAATGTTATCAGAGTGGCAGGTTTGATCAGACCCTGATGGCGGTGCTGGAGAATTACGACGACGTCATCAACGTTGTCCTGCCAACGCTCGGCGCTGAACGCCAGGCGACCTACTCGCCGTTCCTTCCGGTCTCGGAAAAAACCGGCCGCGTGTTGCAGGTGCCGGTGCTGGAACGGAATGCCGACGCCGGCACCATCGTTTATCAGGACGAAGACGGCACACACGTTGAAACGCTGGTCACCGGTGGCCGTTGCAAGTTGCAGTGGAAAGTCGATTGGGCGATGCGCTGGCGCGCGCTTGATGTCGACTACGAAATGTCGGGTAAGGATTTAATTGATAGCGTTCGACTGTCGAGCCGTATTTGCAAGATATTGGGTGGCAAGCCGCCGGCCGGATTTATTGTCGAATTGTTTCTCGATCAGAACGGCGAAAAAATTTCCAAGTCGCGTGGCAATGGCATTTCGATTGATGAGTGGCTGACGTATGCCTCGGCGGAGAGTCTTTCGCTTTACATGTTTCAGTCGCCGCGAAAGGCGAAGCGTCTGTTTTTTGACGTGATCCCGAAGACGGTCGACGAATACATTTCGCATTTGCATAAGTATGCCGATCAGGATGAGGCGGCGCAGGCGGTGAACCCCGCCTGGCATATTCATGCGGGCAACCCCCCTAAGGAAGAAGTGCCGCTTTCATTTGCCGTTCTTCTCAATCTGGTTGCGGTCTGCAACACGGAAGACCCGTCGGTGCTGTGGGGCTTCATTGGGCAATATGAAAAAGGCGCATCACCGGAAAATCATCCGTTGCTCGACCGCCTCGTCGGCAATGCGATTGCGTATTACCGCGACTTCGTTAAGCCAAACAAAAAGTACCGGGCACCGGACGACAATGAGCGTGCCGCGTTGGAGGATCTTCTCGGCGTCCTTCAGGGGCTCCCGGAGGGTTCAACGGCGGAAGACATTCAGACGCAAATTTACGAAATCGGAAAACGCCATGAATTTGTATCGTTGCGCGACTGGTTCCGGGCGCTTTATGAAACTTTATTCGGGCAGTCCGAAGGCCCGCGCATGGGGTCGTTCGTGGCCCTCTACGGAATCGACAATTTCACGAAGTTGATTGAACCGGTGCTCGCCGGAAAATTGCCGGTTGCTGCGGACTAGGGTTCCGGGTCGCTTCAGAAGGCGCTTTCGCCTTGCTTCAGAAGGCACTGAAGCCTTTTGCGTAGTCCATATAAAGCGCGTAGGCCTTTTGCGTAATTGGCCCCGGTTGAAGTTCGCGGTCTTCGATCCGGATGATCGGCGAGACCTTCGAATAATTGCCGGTACTGAAAATCTCGTCGGCGTTTAACACATCCTCGACCGAGACCGCAGCCTCGACAACCTCGGTTCCGGCGTCGCGCAGCTGGCCCATAACCCGGTCCCGCGTAATGCCCGCCAAAAAGGTCCCGTTCGCCATTGGTGTGTAGGCGATGTCGTCTTTCGCATACCAGACATTGGCGGTCGCAAGTTCTGCAACATTTCCGTTCGGATCAAGAATGAGGGCGTTATCGAATCCGCGTGCTTCAATTTCACGAAGGGCGCGGGCGCTGTTGGGGTAGAGGCAGGCAGCTTTTGCATCGGTCGGCGCCATATCGCGGGCCGGCCTCCGGCGGGTTGAGACGCCAATGCTGAATCCCTTGAAAGGCGGCACCGGCGCTTCATAGACCGCTAGCACAAATCGCGTGCTTTCCGGATCGGGGTTGATGAACCCTTCTTCGGCGTAAAACGCCGGGCGAATATAGAGATCGATATCGGGCGGCAATTTCCGAACCGCCTCCAGGCAAAGCGCCTCAATTTCCTTGGCGTTCAATGTCGGCGCGAGATTCATCACCGCGGCTGAATGGATCAGGCGCTCGCAATGTAATCCGAGATCGGGAACAAGACCGTGAATCGACCGGGCACCGTCAAATACCACTGACGACATCCAGAAGGCATGGTCCATCGGTCCGATCAGTGCCGGGTTTTCATCGAACCATTGATTTTTGGTGTAGAAAACGCCTTGCGGCATTCAGGGAGTCCCGAAGGCGGTGCCCGGGCCCGCAATCATTGGCTGGTCCACAGGATGCGCGCCATCCATTCGACGTCCTGAAGCGAAATCGTCCGGTCCGGAAATGCCGGGTTATAAGATGCGAGCGTCACTTCGTCTGTCGTTTTGCGAACAATCTGTTTTGCCATGA
>JAPYRS010000085.1:0-6597 GCA_029936875.1 Alphaproteobacteria bacterium
GGGCATGGATGGATCGCTTGGCAAGCCAATCGACATGAAAAAACTCAAAGACACGTTACACAAGTGGATGCCGGTGCCGACGAGCGTTGTGGAATTGGCTGACAGTGCACCGGATTCGAACGACTCCCGTCCGGAGCCGCCCCGGGGCGGCAACGGCGCGATTGACCCGGACGCCATTGGCGACTTGTTTGGACCCGACCTCGCAACGTTAAAGGAAATCCTCGAGCAATTCATTGGTCCGGCCGAAAGGAATATTGACGAGATTGTAACGGCGGCCGACGGTCAATCTGCGAAACAGGTTGGTGACGGCGCGCACAAATTAAAATCTTCGTCGCGAACGGTCGGCGCCAATCAACTTGCCGATGTCTGCACCGCACTTGAGGCCGCCGGCCATGCAGGCGATTGGAAAACCATAAACCGTGTCGCGCCCACGCTCGGTGCGATGTTCGCTGAGATGAAGTCCTACGTTAACGCGCTGGAGCTGGTCGATCGAGGTGGTCTAGGGACCCGTTGATCTCCTGCCAAGTACCGTGGGTTCGAATCCCACCCTCTCGGCCAATTTTCATTTGATTCGCGCGCCGTATTGACCAGGCCGCCCTATTTAGGCACGCCTTAACTCCGCTCGATCAGTTCGAGCAACTCTCCGGCCGATCCCACAATGGTGGCGACTCGTCTGTCGCGGTAGAGCGGCCCGCCCAACTGGGCCACCGCGCTCCGAAACGGAAGACCGACATTGTCGAGCGAGTCGACCTCGAGAGACAGCAGGCCAATGCCGGGCGGAAGCTCGCCTTCAACGACCTCGCGCTTTCTGGCAGCCTCGGGAAAGTCGTCCAGTTCGAGCGTGGTCTTCACGGCAAAACGAAGTGTCGTCAGGCGATGCTTGGTTTCGATGTCGAGCCCGTTGGCAATATTGAGCCCCGTCACGCGCATGTTGTGCACCGGTCCAAGCGTGACCTCGAAGTGCTCCGCGTAAAAGTCCCGGCTTTTGTCGAAGTCGTCACTGCCCAAAATCGTGATGAAAAGATGGTCGACCAGGGTTGTGGCTTTCGGCAGGTAGCTGGTATCCGGGACATCATTGATCTGGGTGAGGTAGACCATTTCGTCGGCGACGGCGCGCGTCTGCATCGCACGAATCGCACCCGACGGATAGAGGTCGCGCGGCATGCCGAGAATCCGGAACGGCGAATCTTCAAGTATCGCCGGCAGCGAGTCGACATCGTTGGTCAGGATTTCGAGCGCGTTCCAGCCATATGTCGTGAACGGCTCGTAATTGCCGACCGGTTCCCCCTGAACGAAACGCAGTACCGCCCCGTTGCCTGATTCACTTTGAACCGAGACAATATCGCGGCCGGCCATGGCAGGCGCACCCCAGCTTGTCGCAACATCTTCAGCAACACTCGATGAATCAAGTTGCTGATAGCCCAGATAATCGACATAGGCGGCTGCGGCGGCGGCCGGGTCGCGGGCCATGACGGTGGCCGCTGCGAACGGCCCGAGACCGGCTTTGGTCATTGTGCTTCCTTTTTGATTATCTCATCACTGTATAGGGAGAGGTTTGGCAGTGCATCAAGTTCGCCTTTCGAGGCTAAAGCGCGGCTGCAAATCTACTTACTTTGTTTGCGCCCGCTCGCGCAGCAGGATGAACCCGAAGGCGAGCGCCGCGAGTGCGAGCGTAATGCTCGCCACCCCGAACGCTGTAGGAATGCTCCACGCTTTTGCAATTGGCTGACTGAATAGCGGCGACAGGAAGAAGCCCATCATGATGCTGGTGGCCTGTCCGCCCATGACGCGGCCGCGGATGCGGCGTGGCGCGAGTTCGAGCAGGCGGATCGAAAAGTTTGCCGTGGTCAGTCCCATGCCGACACCAAAAACCGAAAGGCCAATGAAGACAGCCATCAGGTCGGACAACGTCGCAACGATCGCAAACCCGGCGGATGTTATGGCAAAGCCAAGAACAAACATGAGGCCCGGCGACAACCAGGCCTTTATGCGGGCGAAGAAGAGCGAGATGAAAGCGGTGGCGAGCGTCGCGGTGCCCATGGCCGCACCGGCAATGCTCGGATCGGGGATCCCCATGTCTCTGAAGTGGAACGGGATCTGCGTCGGAATCATGTAAAAGGACAAGCCGAACAGAAACGCGGCGCCGTAAGTCCCACTAATTGCCAGCCACGGAACGGGCGCGCCGTCGGAACCACCGTCGCGGCTACCGGGTGGCGTTGGCTTGGGCTCATATATGTATCGCAGGATGAACGGCACGATCAGCAACGCGACGAGATAGATAAAGAACGGGGCCCGCCAGTGCGCCGACGCCAATACGCCGCCCAAGGTCAGGAAGACCACGCCGCCAAAGTTGTTGAAGGCGCCGCGAAGACCCATCATGCGATCGCGTGCCGATCCGGTAAACATATCGCCGATGAGGGTGCCGACCGATGTCATGATGCCTGCGGTTGCGATCCCGAGCAGAGCGCGGCTTACCAAAATCGCGGTTATGGAATCAATCACCGCCGCTGACGTTCCGGCGCACGCGTAAAGAAGTACCGCGGCAATAAGTAATTTTCGGCGACCGAATTTATCGATCACGTATCCAGCGAACGGTGCCGAAGCCGCCATAAACAGCGACGGCATGGTGACGATGAACCGAGTCAGATAATCAACGCGCGGCGCATCACCAAAATGCTCCTCGAGCGCCGGTAGCGAAGGCGAAATGATAGCGCCTGCCATCACCGAAAGCATGGCCGTCACGAGTAAGGTTGCTTGAACGGCCCGGGTCGGCGTGGGCGCGCTTCGGTCTTGAGATGAAGTCAACGGTGGGATTCTCTACTTGTCGATGAGAGTTCATCGGTGCGACGCAATGCGACACCTAACCACACCAACCACCGCTCCGACAGCCCGCTTCGCTTAGAGGTCGAGACACGCGTGCTTGGCGGGGAAGTGAGCATGGAGGGGCCGGTTCGCATCACCATGCCGACCTATTTGGCGGCCGAGTTTGTACATGAAATTCGGGATTTCGCCCGCACTTACCCGGCCATTGAGCTTGAGATCATCGCCTCGGACGAGCTCAACAACATCTCGAAACGGGAGGCCGATATTGCCGTTCGGGTTGCCTCCAAATCAAAAATTCCGGATCACCTCGTCTGGCGAAAATTTTCGAAATTTTCCGTCGCGATTTTCGGGGTCGCAGCGTTTAAACATCTGCCGCCGGACGATCGTCCCTGGGTCGGATCGATCAACTCGTTTGCCGAGCCTTCGGCCATTTCGGGAATTCGCCAGCGACATGGCAATGGTCCCTGGGCCCTGAAGACGGATAACAACTTTGCCCTGGTCGAGGCCGTTCGCGCCGGTATCGGGGTGACGCCGATGGCATGCGGGTGCCCTCATCTGACGCGCGGGCTTGTCGCCATTACCGAGCCGGAAGATTACGGCGATATTTGGGTGCTAACCCACCCCGAGCTCCGGCGCAGTCCGCGCATCCGCGCAGCCCTCGATTTTTGGTACGGCGTGATGGAGCAGCGCGGTCCCGCTTTCGCCGGCGGGCTGTAACGGCTGGCATTGATGCTGGCCGCCCCGCGCAATTCGCCCGCGTACTGCAACCTTGCGGGGCGCTCGTTCCTCTGCCGTGGCTGTGGCCTGTGTTGATCGCCGCGCGTGCTTCTACTAGGCTCCCCCCGCACGAATGCTTGCAGCCAATAATTCTCACGAGGGGAGGGAATCCAATGACCACGAACAAAAAATCGAGTGTCGTTAATCGTCGCGCGTTCCTAAAGGGCTCCGCCGCCGCAGTCGGTGGCGCCGCCGTTATTGCCAAATTTGGCATCAACAAGGCCACCGCAGCAGAAATGAAGAAAGTTACCTTCATCACGCCGTATGGTTATCTGATCGGCTTTGCGCCGGTTCTGAATGCCGTCGCTGGCGGCCACTTTGAAAAGGCCGGTCTCGACATTACGGTTCTGCCGGGCAAGGGCTCTTCGATGGCGATCCAGCAGACGCTCGCTGATCGCGCGAAGTTCGTCCGCATTAGTGGCGTTGATGTCGTCAAAGCCGTCGACAAGGGTGCGCCATTCGTTGCCATCGCCACCATTCTTCAGGCTTCACCATTCTTTGTGGTTAGCCCCGCCGACAGTCCGATTCGCACCGCCAAAGACATGGCCGGCAAGAAAATCGGCGTTGTCAGCGTTGGCGGCGGCACCGAGAATATGCTCGACGTCATGCTCCACAAAAACGGCATTGACGTTGCCACCGTATCGCGCGAAGCCGTTGGTAACGGCGCCGGCGCCTATGGTTTGGTCAAGCAGGGCAAACTCGCTGCCTACATCGTCAGCACCGGCACCGTCAGCCGCCTCAATTTCGCCGGCGAAAAAATTCTCGCCTGGAATGTCGATGAGGAAGTCAAAGGGCCGGGCCAGGTCTATGTGACCAAGCGTGAGACCTTGGAAAATGAGCCGGAAACGGTTGTCCAGTTCCTGACTGCCGTGAACAATTCAGTTCAGGATTTGCTGGCCGTCAAAGACGGGATGTTCCTGCTCAAACGGATGCTCGAGCATTACGAAATCCTCGGTGCACGCGATCTCGATTACACCGTCCGGGCGATGCGCGAAGAAGAGCCATTGTGGTTTGCCGAGGGCAAAGCCAACCTGATGCGCAACGTGCCTGCCCGCTGGGATTCGATCACCAACGGTCTCATCAACGCTGGTTTTGTAAAACCGGTCGATCCCGCGTCGCTCTACACGAACACGTTTATCGACAAAGTGCTCGTCTAATCACAGAGCATGAAGTTCGCCGCGATTGAAGCGGCCTGTATCGCCATCGGCCCGCAGCAACGGCTTTGCTGCGCTGGTCGGTCGGTGGCGTCGCAGGCTGGCGACCCCAACATCAAACTCAGAGGCCGTACCGGCGCCGTCTGGCGCTGCCCGTCTCCCATTTCCCGCTGAGGACCAAATTCTGTGAGCGCAATTGAAGAAGCGGCCAATTCGGCCGCAGCGGTGAGTGGCGGCGCGAGCAAAATCGAGATTGAACTCGACCAGGTCGAAAAGATTTTTCAGACCGACGAGGGCGACGTTCATGCGGTCGCAAAGACCGACATTAACGTTCGGCAACGCGAATTTGTCGTTCTGCTGGGGCCATCGGGCTGCGGTAAAACCACGATCCTGCGGATGGTCTCCGGCCTCCTGAAGCCAACCTCCGGCAATGTCCGCGTGGCGGGACATGAGCTGTGGCATGGCGACACCCGCGACCGCGAGGCGGTTCAGGAAATGGGCATTGTCTTCCAGGAAGCCAATCTCTTTCCCTGGCTGTCGATCGAAAAGAATATCGCCCTGCCTCTGAAACTGCGCAAACAGAGCAAAGCGAAACGGCTGAAAAAAGCGCACGAACTGTGCGAATTGGTCGGAATCACGGGCTTTGAAAAACGCTGGCCGCGCGAACTGTCAGGCGGCATGCGCCAGCGTGCCGCGATTGCCCGCGCCCTCAGTTACGACCCCGAAATCCTGCTGATGGACGAACCCTTTGGCGCGCTAGATGCGATGACGCGTGATCAAATGAATATCGAACTGCAACGGATCTGGGAGACTAGTGGCTGTACGATTATTTTTGTGACGCACTCCATTCCCGAAGCCGTGTTTCTCGCCGACCGGATAATTCTCCTGTCGCCGCGTCCCGGGCGAATTCACAGCGTGACCAATGTCACCTTCAAACGTTCCCGTGACATGGCAATTCAGACCGAACCAGAGTTCCAGGAAATTGTGCGCGACCTGCGCCGCCAGTTGGAGTCGATGTGATGAAAAAGTTTGTGCGTGGCCATCTCGCATGGTTCACAACGCCGGTGCTGGTGCTGGCGTTCGTAATAATTTGGCACTCTTACATTGTTATTTTCGACATTACCGACTTCATTTTGCCAAAACCATGGGCCGTCGTGAAATCCTACTGGAACCTTATTGGCAACGTTGACCTTTGGCGGCACACCGGCGTTACCGTGTACGAAACCTTGGTTGGCTTCTTTTTTGCCTGTATCATCGGCATCGGTGGCGGTGCCCTGATGGGCAAAATAAAGTGGGTCGAGGAAACCGCGCGCCCGTTCGTCATTGCGACGCAGGTCGTACCCAAAGTCGCCCTGATCTCACTGTTCATTCTGTGGCTCGGATTTGGCTCGGCACCAAAAATTCTCGTGGCCACGATTCTCGCCTTCTTCCCGATCCTGACCAACACGCTGCTCGGCGTGAAATCGGTCGATCTTGGCCACCGCGACGTGATGGCGAGTCTTAGCGCAGGACGTTGGGAGACCTTCACCACACTGGAACTGCCAAGCGCGCTTCCGGCGATTATCGCCGGCCTCGAAATCGGCATCGTGCTGGCCTATATCGGCGCCATCGTTGGGGAATTTCTCGGTGGTCAACAGGGCCTTGGATTCATGACTATCGATTACCAAAATGCGTTCGACGCCGCCGGGCTGTTCGGCGTTCTCATTCAGTTAACGCTTGTTGGCTTCCTGCTCTATATCGCCATCGTCGTGCTCCGCCGGTTCCTGATCCCGTGGCACGAATCGGTATTGATCGAACGGCTGGCGCTGGCCGGCTAGGGCCCCCATCGCTGCCCCATGGCTGC
>JAPYRS010000085.1:6697-11969 GCA_029936875.1 Alphaproteobacteria bacterium
GCTGCCCCATGGCTGCGCGGTGTCTCCGCACAGATTCGAAAGCTGCCGAATAGTTTGAGTTCATCTCCCGATTCGAGAGTGCTATGGCCTTGCAAATTTAATTAGTCCGCAGAAGATCGGCACCGCAGGATTGTGGCCATTTACCCGCGAATATCTTACGGGTTTGGCGACAATTTTAACCAATTAGAAATAAATCTACATTAATTCACACTCTCGTGATATTGCATGGCGCGCCATGCCCAACGCGGGGTGAGTTTGCAAAAAAACCCGGTAAGCGTTTGTGGGGTAAGGGTTTTTTAATTTGATTAATTTCGATTGATGGTTTCCAACGCGCTAACACAGAGCCTCCTAGAGGGAATTCTTCAGAACATGCCAGTGATGATGAACGCCTTCGATGCGGAAGGCGTTTGTGTTGCGTGGAACCGTGAGTGCGAACTAGTCACGGGTTATCTTGCTAGCGAAATGATTGGCAACCCGGATTCGCTCACGCTCGTCGTGCCGCATGCTGAATACCGCATCGGCAAAATGGCAGAGTGGGATGGCAAGGGTGACCACCGCGACTGGGAATGGGATTTTGTCACGAAATCCGGCGAAAAGAAGATCATTGCCTGGGCCAATATATCCGCGAGTTTTCCGATACCTGGTTGGGCCAGCTGGGGTATCGGTGTTGATGTCACCCCTTATCGCGCGGCGCAAAACGAAATACGCGTTGCCCATAAAGAACTCGAGGCACGAGTTGCGGAACGAACCGTCGAACTTCAGGCGGCCAATGCCCGATTGCGGGAACTTCTCGCAGAACGAAATAAATATGCGACGGAACCGGAACAGCAGGCACAAACTCGCTCTGGAATCCTGACGACAATTGCCGATGCCGTCGTGACGATCGATGAAAAAGGTATCGTGACGTCTTTTAATCCGGCGGCCGAAGTGATGTTTGGATTTGCGTCCGGCGAAGTATTCGGCATGAACGTATCAATGTTGATGACGGGAGCAGATCGAGACAAGCGCGATGGCTACATCGAATCGATTCACGAAACCGGAAATCCAAAAATTATTGGAAAAGGCGCGCGCGAAGTTGTTGGGCGGCGCGCCAACGGCGATTTCTTTCCGCTCGACCTCACAATTGGTGAGTTGACGGTCGGAGACCGTTCGATGTTTGTCGGCGCCATGCGAGACATGACGAAGGCCAAAGAAAGAGACGCCGCCATTCGGCAAAGTGAAGAGACACTTCGTCGATTCATGGAATCGGCGGAAGATTATTTTGCCATTTATGATGGAGACATGCGGTTGCTCGCGGCAAACCAGGCCGTCCTCGATCTCCTCAAAATGACGCGAGAGCAAGCGGTGGGAATGTTGCTCATTGACCTTTGGCCGGGTGCAACAGGATCAGGCCTTTACGAGGGATACTCGAAAGTTTTGATGACCGGTGAGTCGATGCGGGCTGAGTATGACTTTGAATCCAAGGACGGTGAGAACCTAATATTTTCTCGTTCTGTTTTCAAAGTGGGCGAAGGTGTAGGTGTAGTTGCCCGCGACATTTCGTTGGAAAAACAAAGAGAATCCGAGCTTCGCGAAAGCAACAAGCGTTTCGAGGACATCGCCAACGTAAGTGCTGACTGGATATGGGAAACGGACGTAGACGATCGGTTCACCTTCTTGTCAAAACGCGTATCAGAAACACTTGGAATTCATCGAGACGACATGATCGGAGAGTCGGTCGGGATGAATTTGAAAATCGTCGATGTAGAGGGTGAAGATTGGCAACGGCATTTCGCCGAACGCAAGGCACGTCGCCCCTTCCGCAATTTTACATATCCGTACACTGGTCCGAACGGCAAACGGCTAATGGTGTCGATCAGCGGCAATCCCGTATTTTACGAGACCGGCGCTTTTATGGGCTACCGCGGCACCGACATCACTGAATTCCGTCGCGCCCACGAGGCCTTGCGTGAAATTGAAGAAAAATTTTCCAAGGCTTTTGATGCAAGTCCGGCCATGGTTACGTTGGTGACGTGGCCGGAGACGGTCAGAATTGACGTCAATGCGGCGTGGCTTGCCGCCACCGGACTCAGCCGTGAAGAATCCATTGGCTCGACATCCCAAACGGTCCAAGTCTGGAGCGATTTTCGCCAGAGCGCCCTCTATTTTGAGGCGCTCGGGGATTCCGTCAGTGTTCGGGATTTTGAGGCGCAATGGAAAACCAAAGACGGTCGCATCCTCGACGTGTTGATGTCGGGTGAATTGCTTGAACTCGATGGCGAGTCCGCGCTGGTTACCGTCTCCTGGGACGTCACCGCGAAAAAACGTGCTGAACGGGAAATGATCGCGGCACGTGAAGAAGCTGAACTTGCCAATCGGACAAAGTCAGAATTTCTTGCCAACGTCAGCCACGAACTTCGGACGCCACTAAACGCGATCATGGGCTTCGCCCAGATGATGGAATCGGAAATTGTTGGTCCCATAACCGAACAACAAAGTGGTTACCTCGAAGACATTTCCAATTCCGGTACTTATCTCCTTGATATCATCAACGACGTCATCGATCTTTCGTCAGCGGAACTCGGCCATCTGAATCTGGTGAAGGCCGAAACTGAGATCGGCCGTTGTGTCGATGCGTGCGTCTGGCGGCGTCCCGAATTCGGGACAAGAATCTCAAGCTACGCCTTATGGATTTCGCCCAGGTTCCCAAATTTCACGCCGATGAACGGCGCGTGAAACAGGTGATCCTCAACCTTTTGACCAACGCCGCAAAATACACCGAGAACGGTGGGCGAATAGAGATCGATGCCGTTGCAAATGACGGAGGCTTTATTGAGGTGCGGGTGAAAGATACCGGCATAGGCATGGGCGCGGATGAGCTCGCGCGCGTTATTACGCCTTTCATACAAGGTGGCGACCCGATGGTTCGCCTCAGCGAAGGCAGTGGTCTCGGCCTTCCGCTAGTCCAATCCATCGTTGATGCCCACGGCGGTACACTGTCAATCGAAAGCAATGTTGGCGTCGGGACAACCGCGATCGTCACGTTTCCAATTTCGGGCTAACTCAATCTCTCGAAGCGGCGCGCCGCTCCAGTTTGATCGCGCTTTCCGGACAGGCCGAAACGCAAAGAGCGCAGGCCTCGCAGGCGGCGATGTTGGGCGTATAAGCGGTTTTGCGGCCATGGGCCACGGATTTCAGTTTCGCAAATATACCCAGCGCGCGAAAGTCGGCGGCTTCGATACGGCGCACCTCAAAAACTGATTTCGGGCAGACCCGGACACAATCGCTTTTGCCTTCACAGCGGGCGCGATCGATAACCGGCCCAAATTCGCCCGGCGCCTGTTTGCAGGTGGTGGTGTCCGTTTCGGGCGGTGTTTCGGCCATCAGTTTATTCACCCGGCCCGTGCCATGCCGCGTTGCACGGCCGGACGGTTGGACACCAAATCGAACCAGCGGACGATGTTCTTATACGACGTGAAGCCGCCCAACCGCTGTACCGATGTCGCCATCAAGGGGTAGGTCAAAAGATCGGCGAGCGAAAATGTATTGCCTGCGAGATAGGTCGCCTCACTGAGGCGTTGATTGATTGCGCGCAAATACCGCTGCGCTTCCGCTTCAATCCATGTGATCGCCTCACTCACATCGGTCTCGGCGCGAAGCGTCAGAAAAAATTGCGTCGCCATTGTCGGCGTGAGATCGGTCGAGGCAACCGCCGCCCAGACGTGCGCCGCACTTCTTTCGATGGGATCATCGGGCAGGAGCAGTCCGGTCCTATCAGCGAGGTAGAGGGCGATTGCGTGGCTTTCGAAAACGATGATCTCGCCACCACCCGGCCTGTCCGATTCCGTCAGCACGGGGTAGCGGCCAATGGGGTTCTTGGCGAGCAGCGTTGCCGGCGGCGGCCCGCCGACACCGTGTTCAACTCGGGTCGCGGTATATTCAAGCCCGGCCTCCTCAAGCAGAATTGTTGCTTTTTGCCCGTTGGCTGTGGGCACAAACAGGAGGTCGATCATCGGGCGCACACACGCGGGCAGGGGATCATCGGGGTTAACTTTCGGTCGGGTCGATGCCGACCTTGATAATGGTCTTGCCGAAGTTGTTTCCGCTCATCAGGCGTGAAAAAACTTCCGGCGTCGTTTCAATGCCGTTGTTCATGTCTTCGGTGTATTTCAGTTTACCGGCCTGAAACCACGGGATCGCTTCGGTCAAAAAATCCTGCCGCCGGTCCTCAAAGTCGTAAACAACGAGGCCAATAATTTTGGCGCGTTTAGAGACAATTGGTCCGAGGTTGGGGCCGGGCGGCGGGTCGCTCAAATTGTATTGCGAAATCAACCCGCAAATCAGAACGCGCGCATACATCGCGAGATGATGCCGGACAATTTGATTGAGAATGTCGCCGCCGGCGTTATCGAAATAAACGTCGACACCGTCCGGGCAAAGTTGCCTTAGTTTCCCCGACCAATCAGGCTCTTTGTAGTTGAAGCAGGCAGCAAAGCCCGCTTCGTCAACGGCCCAGGCGCATTTTTCGGCGGACCCCGCGAGACCGATAGCGCGCGCGCCTTTTATTTGTGCAATTTGCCCAACCATGCTGCCGACCGCACCGGACGCCGCCGTCACCAGAATTGTTTCACCGGCCTTTATCGGATCGAGTACACAAAGGCCCGCCCACGAGGTAAGACCGGGCATACCGAGAATGCCAAGCGCGGTCGAAAGCGGCGCAACACTCGGGTCGACCTTAAGAATATTGGAGTCATCAACCACCGCATATTTCTGCATGCCGGATTCGATATTGACGATGTCGCCGGGTTTGACGCCGGCCACATTCGATTCAATCACCTCACTCACCGTCCGCCCAAGCATCAATTCACCCGGTTGCGGCTGGCCGTCAAAATGCCGCCCGGAAAGCCGCGACCGGATATAAGGATCGACCGCCAGATAAATTGTCCGCGCGAGAATTTGATTGGCGTCCGGTTTTGGCACCGGCGCTTCCACAATCTCGAGATCTTCCGGAACCGGGATGCCGTTCGGAATACAGCGGACGCGGACCTGAATGTTCGGCTCGTTAATCAAAGTGGGCACTAGGTCTCCGGTTTGGCTGAGCAGAGTGTTGGCGGCAGGAGAACTGTGCCACAAGCGCACGCGTCGATGAAGGTAGCTTCGATACTGGACAAGCGGGCCTCGCTCACACACACTCCCGCGCCTCGAATAATTGCAACAGGTAAACCGATGACCGTTCGTCACGGACGTGAATTTCTGGCGATTCCCGGGCCGTCCACCGTTCCGGATGCTGTCC
>JAPYRS010000086.1 GCA_029936875.1 Alphaproteobacteria bacterium
CCGCGAAGGCGGCCGTACCGTCGGCGCCGGTGTCGTCGCTTCGATTGTTGAGTAAGTAAAAGTTTAGGTCATTTCCGACCGGGGCGGTGCCTACGGAGGAGTGTAGCTCAACTGGAAGAGCACCGGTCTCCAAAACCGGGGGTTGGGGGTTCGAGCCCCTCCACTCCTGCCACCGCGGCGATGATGAGAACGTGAATTTGAAGGACTGATTGATTCGATGGCAAGGGTAAACCCCGGCGAATTCATACGGCAGGTCCGTCAGGAGACCTCAAAGGTCACCTGGCCGAGCCGCCGTGACACTCTGATCTCAACCGCCATGGTTTTTGTCATGGTGATTTTGGCCGCGTTGTTTTTCTTCACGGTCGATCAGATTCTTTCGTTTATCGTGCGTCTTCTTTTGGGCCTCGGAGGGTAATTCGATCAATGTCGCAACGTTGGTATATTATCCACGCTTACTCCGGCTTTGAGCAGAAGGTCGCCCAATCGATTCTGGAACAGGCCCAAAACAAAGGTCTGGGTGAAGAGTTCGGCGAGGTCCTGGTGCCGACCGAAGAGGTTGTTGAAGTTCGGCGCGGGAAGAAAGTCCAGTCGGAGCGAAAATTCTTTCCCGGTTACGTTCTTGCCAAGATGGAGATGAGCGACGAGAGCTACCATCTGGTCAAGAACACGCCAAAGGTCACGGGCTTTCTTGGTGCGGCGGACACACCAATGCCGATAAGCCAGGCGGAAGTGGACCGGGTCGTCAACCAGATCAAGGAAGGGACCGAGCGGCCAAAACCGTTGATCACCTTCGAAGTCGGCGAACAGGTTCGTGTTGCGGATGGGCCGTTCGCTTCTTTCAATGGTTTCGTCGAAGAAGTGGACGAAGAGCGTGCCCGTCTGAAGGTCGCCGTTTCCATTTTCGGTCGGGCGACGAACGTCGAGCTCGAATACATGCAGGTCGAAAAGTTATAGGCGCGGGACGCGCTAAAAGTGTGAGAGGCGCCGCTGGCGCAAAGATTTCTGATTTCGTGCGGGAGGTCAGCCATGACCGTACCGCGCACCCGAAGGCCCGCGAGGGTATAAACAGGTCCAGTTGGACCAGGGAATAGGCAATGGCAAAAAAGATTGACGGCTACATTAAACTACAGGTGCCGGCGGGGCAGGCTAATCCCTCTCCGCCTATCGGACCCGCGCTCGGTCAGCGCGGCGTCAACATCATGGAGTTCTGCAAATCGTTTAATTCGCGGACCTCGGCGATGGAACCCGGCATGCCCATTCCGACCGTGATTACGGTTTACGGCGACAAGTCGTTTACCTACATCACCAAGACGCCGCCCGCGTCGTACTTCCTGAAGAAGGCGGCGAATGTTGAAAAGGCGTCTTCCACAGCGGGCCGCGAAATTGTGGGTCAGGTCACGATGAGCCAGGTGCGCGAAATCGCCGAACAAAAGATGCAGGATCTCAATGCGTACACGCTCGATCAGGCCTGTGAAATGATCAAAGGCTCGGCCCGTTCGATGGGCCTGGAAGTGGTGGAGTAGGGCAATGGCAAGGTCTGGAAAAAGAATGAAGGCGGCTCTCGGTTCGTTCAACCGTGAGACCAACTATCAAGTCACCGAAGCGGTAAAATTGATCAAGGACGGCGCCACTGCGAAGTTCGACGAAACCATCGAGATCGCCATGAACCTTGCTGTCGATCCGCGCCACGCCGACCAAATGGTGCGCGGTGTCGTTCAACTGCCAAATGGAACCGGCAAATCTCTAACGGTCGCCGTATTTGCAAAAGGTGACAAAGCCGAGGAAGCCAGGGCCGCCGGTGCTGATCTGGTCGGCGACGATGACCTTGCTGCCCGCGTTCAGGGCGGTGAAATTCCGTTCGACCGCTGCATTGCAACGCCGGACATGATGTCGGTTGTCGGCAAACTCGGCAAAGTTCTCGGTCCGCGCGGCATGATGCCGAACCCAAAACTCGGCACGGTAACGCAGGATGTCGCCGCGGCTGTTAAAGCGGCCAAGGGCGGGCAGGTCGAATTCCGTGTTGAAAAGGCCGGAATTATTCATGCCGGCGTTGGCAAGGCGAGCTTCACGCTGGAGGCATTGGAAGAAAACGTCCGTGCCTTTGCCGGTGCGGTGAACAAGGCCAGGCCGACAGGCGCGAAAGGCACCTACATGAAGAAAGTTACATTGTCTTCGACGTTGGGGCCGGGCGTTAAATTGGATCTCGCTTCATTGCTGGCAAGTTAGTCAGCGCGAAAGTTTAGTTGTCCGCGTCGATGGGCGCGGCGTTGTAATCAGGAATTTCCTCAGCCCCATGTGAATTTGAAACACGGGGCCGGGGGATTAGGAAACCGAAGTTTTCGGTTTCCGCCTTGTCCGAGACTGTAGGTGCCTCTTCGGAGGTTTAAGGGTGTCATTCGACACGGCCTGCATAGACAGAGGTCGAAGCCTTTTTCACTGGTAACGGTGAAATGGTTGAAGCCCTGGGGCAGGGGAGCCGGTCTTTCATGTGAAAGGCCAGGGTGTAACCAAGCCGGCAAATTTCTGCCGGCGAAGCCGCTGGAGTGCAGAATGGACCGAGCAAAAAAAGAACAGACGGTCGCTGCCCTGAACGAATTGTTCAGTAACGCGGGCCTTGTTGTGGTGACACACAACACCGGGCTCAGTGTTGCTGAAGTCTCAGAGTTACGCGGACGTATGCGTGATTCCGGGGCGAAGTTCAGGGTCGCAAAAAACCGGCTCGTCAAGCTGGCCCTCGGTGGAACCCCGTATGAATCGCTCAACGACCTGTTCGTTGGACCGACTGCGATCGCTTATTCGGAAGATGTGATCGCAGCCGCAAAAGTGGCAGTCGGCTACGCCAAAGATAACGACAAACTTGTCGTTCTCGGCGGTGCAATGGGTGAAGTCACGCTCGATGTCGCGGGCGTCAAAGCGCTGGCTGCGTTGCCATCGCTAGATGAACTGCGCGGCAAAATCATCGGTGTGTTGAACGCCCCGGCAACGAAAGTTGCGGGTGTGCTTCAGGCGCCGGCAGGCCAGTTGGCCCGCGTGATGAGCGCATACGGAGAGAAATCGGAGGCCGCGTAAGCGGGCTGCAATTCAATAGGGCTTAGACCAAAGGAAACGAAGAAATGGCTAATCTAGAAAAAATTGTGGACGATCTTTCCGCGCTGACGGTGATGGAAGCCGCAGAACTGTCAAAAATGCTTGAAGACAAATGGGGCGTATCAGCAGCAGCACCTGTTGCGGTTGCAGCAGCGGGCCTAGCCAAGGCCGCCGCAGAAGAGCAGGACGAATTTACCGTCATGCTGATGTCCTACGGCGAAAAGAAGATCAACGTCATCAAGGAAGTTCGGGCCATCACCGGCCTTGGGCTGAAAGAAGCAAAAGATCTTGTCGAGGGCGCACCGAAGGAAGTCAAAGAAGCCATTCCCAAGGACGAGGCCGCGAAGATCAAAGAACAGCTCGAAGGTGCAGGCGCCACCGTCGAGGTCAAGTAACCGGTTCTTCCGGATTTAAGATTTGTGGGTAATCGTGGGGCTTCGGCTCCACGATTTTCCCGCACACGAATTTCGTAATTCTAAAGCTCTCCCCGAGCACACAAGGAGCACGCATGGCACTTTCGTTTACAGGTCGCAAAAGGGTCCGCAAGAATTTTGGCCGCATTGCGTCGGCGACATCGATGCCGAATCTGATCGAAGTCCAGATGAGTTCCTATAACGGTTTTCTTCAGGTCGGCCTGGCTGACCCGGAACGCACCGAAACAGGTCTCCAGCGCGTTTTCAAATCTGTATTTCCGATCAAGGATTTTGCCGACACGTCGTCACTTGAGTTCGTCAAATACGAATTGGAAGAACCCAAGTACGACACCGAGGAATGCCAGCAGCGCGGGATGACATACGCCGCGCCGCTCAAGGTAACGCTTCGCCTGATCGTCTTCGAAGTCGACGAAGAAACTGGCGCCCGGTCCGTTCTCGATATCAAAGAACAGGACGTCTACATGGGCGACATGCCGTTGATGACCAAGAACGGCACCTTCATCGTCAATGGCACCGAACGTGTCATCGTCAGCCAAATGCACCGGTCGCCCGGCGTCTTTTTTGATCACGACAAGGGCAAGACCCATTCGTCCGGCAAGTTCCTGTTTGCAGCCCGCGTCATTCCCTACCGGGGTTCGTGGCTCGACTTTGAATTTGATGCCAAAGACATCGTCCACGTCCGCATCGATCGCCGCCGCAAATTGCCAGCGACGACGTTGCTGTATGCGCTCGGCATGGATGACGAAGAAATCCTCGGTTATTTCTACGAGACCGCCGATTACATCCGTGACGAGAAGCGCGGTTGGAAAACCGCCTTTCAGCCAGGACGGATGCGTGGCCTCAAAGCCACACGCGATCTGGTCAATGCGAAAACCGGCCGCGTCGTCATCGAAGAAGGCACAAAAATTACCGGCCGCGTTCTAAAGAAACTTGAAGGCACCAGCGTCACCGAACTGCTGGTCCCGGTCGAGGAAATGTATGGGCGTTTTGCCGCGCACGACATCATCAACGAAGCCACAGGCGAGATTTACGTCGAGGCCGGTGAAGAATTGACCGAGGAAAATGTCCTTGCGCTCGAAGAAGCGGGGGAGACCATTATTCCGACGCTCGACATCGATAACATCACTGTTGGTCCCTATGTCCGGAACACTTTGGCCGCGGATAAAGTCAATGACCGCGAACGCGCGTTGATCGAGATTTACCGCGTCATGCGTCCTGGTGAGCCGCCGACCGAAGAAACCGCAGACAATCTGTTCAAGAGTCTTTTCTTTGACTCAGAGCGTTACGATTTGTCGCCTGTTGGCCGCGTGAAGATGAATGCGCGTCTTGGTTTCAAAACCGAAGACACGCTTGGTGTGCTGCGTAAAGAAGACATTCTTTCGATCCTCAAGACCCTGGTCGATCTTAAGGACGGTCGCGGTGAAATTGATGACATCGACCATCTCGGCAATCGCCGTGTCCGGTCGGTCGGAGAGCTGATGGAAAATCAGTACCGCATCGGTCTGCTGCGAATGGATCGTGCGATTCGGGAGCGCATGAGCTCGGTCGAGATTGATACCGTCATGCCGCAGGATCTCATCAACTCGAAGCCGGCTGCCGGCGCGGTGCGCGAGTTCTTTGGTTCAAGCCAGCTCTCGCAGTTTATGGATCAGACCAATCCGCTTGCGGAAATCACCCATAAACGTCGCCTCTCTGCATTGGGCCCAGGCGGTCTGACGCGCGAACGTGCGGGCTTTGAAGTCCGCGATGTGCATCCGACTCATTACGGTCGTGTTTGCCCAATTGAAACACCGGAAGGGCCGAATATTGGCCTGATCAATTCGCTCGCCACTTACGCGCGGGTGAATAAATACGGCTTCATCGAAAGCCCCTATCGCAAGGTCAATGACGGAAAAGCCATTGATGAAGTCATCTACTTGTCGGCGATGGAAGAAGGCCGTTACACGGTGGCCCAGGCCAATGCCGAAATGGATGCAAATGGTCGTCTCACCGCTGACTTGGTGAGCTGCCGCAAAAGTGGCGAATTCGTCATGGTTCGGCCGGATGACGTCGACTTCATCGATGTCTCGCCGAAACAGCTTGTATCGGTTGCTGCGGCGCTTATTCCGTTCCTCGAAAACGATGATGCGAACCGTGCGCTGATGGGTTCGAACATGCAGCGCCAAGCCGTACCGCTTATTCGTGCCGAAGCCCCGCTCGTCGGAACCGGCATGGAAGAAATCGTTGCACGGGATTCAGGTGTTGCCGTTATCGCGCGACGGACGGGTGTCGTCACGCAGGTGGATGCAACGCGCGTCGTCATTCGCGCTTCAGACGATCAGAACATGTCAGCGCCGGGCGTCGACATTTACAACTTCCTAAAGTTCCAGCGTTCGAACCAGAACACCTGCATCAACCAGCGCCCGCTGGTTAAGGTCGGGGACGAGGTTGTCAGCGGCGACATTATTGCCGATGGCCCGTCAACCGATCTTGGTGAGTTGGCGCTTGGCAAGAATGTGCTTGCGGCCTTCATGCCGTGGCAGGGATACAACTTCGAAGATTCGATCCTGATTTCAGAACGCATTGTTCGCGACGATGTGTTCACCTCAATTCATATTGAGGAATTTGAAATCATGGCGCGGGATACCAAACTGGGTCAGGAAGAAATCACCCGCGATATTCCGAACGTCGGCGAGGAAGCCCTCAAAAATCTCGACGAAGCCGGCATTGTTTATGTCGGTGCGAATGTGCAGCCGAGCGATATTCTGGTTGGCAAAGTGACGCCCAAAGGCGAATCACCGATGACGCCGGAAGAAAAGCTGCTCCGTGCCATCTTCGGTGAAAAAGCTTCAGACGTTCGTGACACCTCACTGAAATTGCCGCCCAGTGTTTCGGGTACGGTCGTTGAAGTTCGGGTCTTTTCACGCCACGGCGTCGACAAGGACGAACGCGCGCTGGCAATTGAGCGTGAAGAAATCAAGGCACTCGCCATCGATAAGGACGACGAGAAGGAAATCCTGGAGACCAATACCTTCGATCACTTGGGCCAACTTCTTATGGGCAAAACAGCCGTGTCCGGTCCCAAGGATGCCCCCACCGGGGTTCGCATCAGCGATGAGGTTCTGAATGCCCAGCCAAAAAGCCAGTGGTGGCAGTTCGGCATCAAAGAGCCGAAGGTCTCGGACTCGATTGAACAGCTGAAAGGCCAGTACGACAGGGCCATTGGTGAACTACAGGCGCGGTTCGAAAACAAAGTTGAAAAAATCCAGCGTGGTGACGAATTGCTGCCTGGTGTGATGAAGATGGTCAAAGTCTTCGTCGCCGTGAAACGGAAAATTCAGCCGGGCGACAAGATGGCCGGCCGTCATGGCAACAAGGGCGTAATCTCGAACATCGTTCCGGTCGAAGACATGCCGTATCTCGATGACGGGACGCCGGTCGATATCGTGCTCAACCCGCTTGGCGTGCCAAGCCGAATGAATGTCGGGCAGATTCTCGAAACTCATCTCGGCTGGGCGTCCCATGGATTGGGCCGCCAGATTGGTGAACTCGTCCAGATTTGTCAGCAGGCCGGCAAGACTGAGGCGCTTAAAAAGGGCCTTAAGGAAATCTACAATAAAGAACAGTTCGAAGAGATCATCACCGATCTCGACGACAAAGCCCTGATGGAACTTGGTAACAACCTGAAACCCGGCATCCCGATTGCGACGCCGGTGTTTGACGGTGCCCACGAAGCGGATGTTGTCGATCTCCTGGCCCAGGCTGGTCTCGATACGTCGGGTCAGGTCACGCTGGTCGATGGCCGCACCGGTGAGACTTTCGATCGTAAAGTCACGGTCGGTTTCATCTATATGCTCAAGCTGCACCATCTCGTGGATGACAAAATTCACGCGCGGTCCATCGGGCCCTATAGCTTGGTGACGCAGCAGCCGTTGGGCGGCAAGGCGCAGTTCGGTGGTCAGCGATTCGGCGAAATGGAAGTGTGGGCACTGCAGGCTTACGGCGCGGCCTACACGCTTCAGGAAATGCTGACGGTTAAATCCGATGATGTGGCCGGTCGCACCAAAGTGTACGAAGCCATCGTTCAGGGCGACGACACTTTTGAGGCGGGCGTGCCTGAATCTTTCAATGTGCTGGTCAAAGAACTCCGCTCGCTCGGCTTGAATGTCGAACTCTCCCAGAGTGGGACCACGCCGTAATTCGCGAAACAGATATCTTCACCGGCTGCGGCTGGTCAATGGTGCCAGCGATGGCACCGAGGAGGACGAGTAAATGAATGAAATGATGCGCTTCATGAGCCCGGGCGAGCAGGTCCAAAGCTTCGACCAGATTCAGATTTCGATCGCCAGCCCGGAACGCATCCGGTCCTGGTCTTTCGGCGAAATCAAGAAACCGGAGACCATCAATTACCGGACGTTTAAGCCGGAACGTGACGGCCTCTTTTGCGCGCGCATCTTCGGCCCAGTGAAAGATTACGAATGCTTGTGCGGCAAATATAAACGCATGAAGTACCGCGGCATCACCTGCGAAAAATGCGGCGTCGAAGTGACCTTGAGCCGCGTTCGTCGCGAGCGCATGGGTCACATCGAACTCGCTTCGCCGGTCGCCCACATCTGGTTCTTGAAGTCTTTGCCGTCCCGCATCGGCCTCACCCTCGACATGACGTTGAAGGATTTGGAACGCGTTCTTTACTTCGAGCAGTACATCGTCATCGAACCTGGCCTTACGCCGCTAACCACGCGCCAGCTTCTGACTGAAGAAGAGTATCTCGACGCGCAGGACGAGTACGGCGAGGATTCCTTCACCGCCGGCATCGGGGCGGAAGCCGTCCGCGACATGCTGGGCGCGATTGACCTCGATAAACTCCGCGAAGATATTCGCACCGAGCTCGCCGAAACCACCTCGACCGTGAAGCCGAAGAAACTGGCCAAGCGGCTTAAGCTGATTGAATCATTCATGCGATCCGGCAACAAACCGGAATGGCTGATCCTGACCGTTGTTCCCGTCATTCCGCCGGATCTTCGTCCGCTGGTTCCACTCGACGGCGGCCGGTTCGCGACTTCCGATCTCAACGATCTTTACCGCCGCGTGATCAACCGGAATAACCGGTTGAAGCGCCTGATCGAACTCCGCGCGCCGGACATTATTGTGCGCAACGAAAAGCGGATGCTGCAGGAAGCGGTTGATGCGCTGTTTGACAATGGCCGACGGGGCCGTGTCATCACCGGCACCAACAAGCGCCCGCTGAAATCGCTCGCTGATATGTTGAAGGGCAAGCAGGGCCGGTTCCGTCAGAATCTGCTCGGCAAACGCGTCGATTATTCAGGACGATCGGTAATCGTTGTCGGACCGGAGCTCAAGCTCCATCAGTGCGGGCTGCCGAAAAAGATGGCGCTCGAACTGTTCAAGCCGTTCATCTATAGCCGCCTCGAACATTATGGCCTCGCCGCTACGATCAAGATGGCGAAGAAAATGGTCGAAAGCGAACGCCCGGAGGTTTGGGATATCCTCGAAGAAGTTATTCGCGAACATCCTGTGCTTCTCAACCGTGCGCCGACGCTGCATCGGCTCGGCATCCAGGCATTCGAGCCGGTGCTGATAGAAGGCAAAGCAATTCAGCTTCATCCGTTGGTTTGCACGGCGTTCAACGCAGATTTCGACGGCGACCAAATGGCCGTTCATATACCGCTTTCTCTCGAGGCGCAGTTGGAAGCTCGTGTCCTGATGATGTCGACAAACAACATCCTCAGCCCGGCCAGCGGCAAGCCGATCATTGTTCCCTCTCAGGATATTGTCCTGGGTCTCTACTACATGACGATGGAACGGGATGGTCAGCCCGGCGAAGGGATGGTCTTTGCGACCGTTGCCGAAATCGAGCAAGCCATTGACGCAGGCGCGGTTACACTGCACTCCAAGATCAAGGCGCGATTTGTTGGCGTTGATTCGGAAGGCAATGAAGAAACCAAAATTGTCGAATCCACGCCTGGCCGGATGATCCTTTCCGACATTCTGCCGCGCAATCCGAAAATTCCGTTCGAAAGCATCAACAAGCTGCTGAACAAACGCGAGATCAGTAACGTGATCGACGAGGTCTATCGTCATTGCGGCCAGAAAGAGACTGTCCTGTTTGCCGATCGCGTGATGGGGCTTGGCTTCAGTCATGCTTGTAAAGCCGGTATTTCCTTCGGCAAGGACGACATGGTGGTCCCGGGGGCAAAGGACAAACTCGTTAGTGAGACCCAGGAACTGGTCAAGGAATACGAGCTTCAGTATCTCGATGGCTTGATCACACAGGGTGAGAAATACAACAAAGTTGTCGATGCCTGGTCTCAGTGCACGGAAAAGGTCGCCGATGAGATGATGAAGGGGATGTCGTCCGGTGAGGGTGTCGAAGATTCCCACAATCACATCAACTCGATCTTCATGATGGCGGATTCGGGCGCTCGTGGTTCGGTCGCCCAGATGAAACAGCTTGCCGGGATGCGCGGCCTGATGGCCAAGCCCTCTGGTGAAATTATTGAGACGCCGATCATTGCCAACTTCAAAGAAGGCCTTTCGGTTCTCGAGTACTTCAATTCAACCCACGGTGCCCGAAAGGGTCTTGCCGATACGGCGTTGAAAACCGCGAACTCCGGGTATCTCACGCGGCGTCTCGTTGATGTTGCGCAGGATTGCATCATCGTCGAATACGATTGCGGCACCAAAGACGGCCTCACAATGAAAGAGGTGCTGGAAGGCGGCGAGGTTATCGTTTCGCTGTCCGACCGGATTCTCGGTCGCTCGGCTTCGGTCAATATCGTTGATCCGCTGTCCGGCGAAGTGATTGTCAAAGCCGGCGAAATGATCCAGGAAATCGAAGTCGATCGGATCGAAACCGCGGGTATTGATACGATCCTGATCCGTTCGGTTCTGACGTGTGAGTCGAAGTCTGGTGTTTGCGGGGCCTGCTACGGTCGCGACCTCGCGCGGGGAACGCCCGTCAACGCAGGTGAAGCCATTGGCGTAATCGCCGCGCAGTCAATTGGTGAACCGGGTACGCAGCTCACTATGCGGACATTCCATATTGGTGGCACCGCCCAGCTCGAATCGCAGGCTGGATTCGAATCAATTCACGTCGGTACCGTCAAGGTCCTGAACCGAAACGTGGTTACGGATTCGGAAGGCCGGCTTGTCGTAATGGGCCGCAACACGGAAGTGTTGGTCATCGATTCTGAGGGTCGTGAAAAAGAGCGTCACAAAGTCGTTTACGGCTCGCGGCTACTGATTGATGATGATGGTGCCGTGGCCGAAGGTCAGAAACTGGTCGAATGGGACCCGTTCACCATTCCGATCATCACCGAAAAAGAAGGCATCGTTGCCTATCGCGATCTCGTCGATGGCATTTCGATGCGCGATATCGTCGATGAGACCACCGGCCTTTCCAATAAAGTTGTTGTCGATTGGCGTCAGCAGCCGAAGGGGTCGGAGCTTCGTCCCCGGATCACGCTTCGTGATGAAGCGGGCGAAGTTGTCACCTTGGCGAACGGCCTCGAGGCTCGTTACTTCCTGTCGGTCGACGCCATTCTCTCGGTGGAAGATGGTCAGACTATTCATGCCGGTGACGTTGTTGCGAGAATCCCGCGGGAATCTGCAAAGACCCGCGACATTACCGGTGGCCTGCCGCGCGTTGCGGAATTGTTCGAGGCTCGGTTGCCAAAAGATCATGCCGTGATGACCGATACCGAAGGCGTGGTCGAGTTCGGCAAGGATTATAAAAACAAGCGCCGCATTATTGTTCGTCCGCCGGAAGGCAAGGGTGAACCGGCAGAATTCCTGATTCCCAAAGGCAAGCATATTGCCGTGCAGGAAGGGGACTACGTTACAATTGGCGATCTGTTGCTCGACGGCAATCCCGTTCCGCATGACATCCTGCGGATTCTCGGTGTCGAAGCGCTGGCCACCTATCTCGTCAACGAGATTCAGGAGGTCTATCGCCTTCAGGGTGTTGGCATCAACGACAAGCACATCGAAGTGATTTGCCGCCAGATGCTGCAAAAGGTCGAAATTCTGACGCCGGGCGATACGACGTTCGTGCTTGGCGAGCATATCGACCGCGAAGAGTTCGAAGAGGTCAACGAGCGGGCCGTTGCCGAAGGTGGCAAAGCGGCGACGGCAGAGGCGATCCTTCTTGGCATCACCAAAGCAAGCCTGCAGACCAAATCCTTTATCTCTGCGGCTTCGTTCCAGGAAACGACGCGGGTACTGACGGAAGCGGCGGTCTCCGGCAAAGTCGATAATCTCATCGGCCTCAAGGAAAACGTCATCGTTGGACGCCTCATTCCTGCCGGCACCGGCGGCGTCATGAACAACATGCGCCAGATCGCGGCTGATCGGGATGAGGAAGTCCTGGCCCGGGAGAAAGAAAAAATCGAGGCGGCCAAAGCTGCTGCTGAAGAAGGCGGAATCGAAGAAATCGAGGAAGTCC
>JAPYRS010000087.1 GCA_029936875.1 Alphaproteobacteria bacterium
CCGACCCCGCCAAAAGAAAGAATCGAGACCGCCAAAACGATTGTGCCGAGGCCGCCGGTCCATTGCAGAAGGGCGCGCCAAAATAGCAAACCGTGCGGCAACGTTTCGAGGCTCGCAAAAATAGTCGCGCCCGAAGTAGTAAGCCCGGAGAGCGCCTCGAAATACGCGTCGGCCGGCCCCGCCGCTTCCGACAAATAAATCGGCAACGCCCCAAAGAAGGCGAGCGCCAGAAAGGCCAGTGCCCCGGTCAGGAAGCCACCGCCTTTGGTGTTGATGGGGTCCGCGCCGCGGGTCGCAAAAATGAGCGCGATGCCGGCAAAGAATGTGAGGCCGGCCGATCCAAGAAAGCTGGTACCGAGCGCAGTTTCTTCAAATCCAAAAGCGATCAGCGCGGGCAAAATCATCGTTCCCGCAAAGAGCGCGATGATCCAGCCGAGAACGGACACGACGGAGGCAATCAACATGGCATTTCGAATTCAATGAAGGCGATGGGCGTTTGCGACTTAGAAAAATTCGAGCCTGACAGCGAACAGTTTCTCAACCTTTTTGACGGCGTTGCGGGGTGCAAACATCACCACCTTGTCATGGGTCTCAATAACTGTGCCGCCGCGGGGGACGATGACTTCGCCGTCGCGTACGATCATGCCAATCATCAAACCGGCCGGCAGTTTTACATCGCGCAACGGCTGCCCGACCAATGGCGATGTTTCAAGCGCCTCGGCTTCAATGATTTCGGCCTTGCCGTCCCGCACCGTGTGGACCGCCCTTATCCGGCCACGTCGAATGTGCTGCAAAATTCGGGAGACGGTGATCGCGCGGGGATTAACAACGGCGTCGATGCCAAGCGAATACATCAAGGGTTCGTAACTGGCTTTGTTGACCAGCGTCATCGCGCGGTTGGCACCACTACGTTTGGCCAAAAGGGCTGCAAGAATATTGACCTGATCATCATTGGTGACGGCGATGACGGCTTCGGAGTTTTGTACATTGGCTTCATCAAGAATCCCCTGATCAAGCGCGTCGCCGTGCAGCACGACGACATTGTCGAGCTGGTCGGCAACCATCTCAGCTCGCTCTTTATTGTATTCAATAATTTTGACCGAGACGTTTTGGTGGTCCTTCATCAATTGGCGGGCCAGAAAAAGGCCGATGTTGCCGCCGCCGAGAATAACGATGCGGCGCGCCTCTTTTTCTTCATGCCCGAAGGCGGCCATCGCGCGGCGAATCTGTTTGCTGTCGACGGCGAAATAAACCTCGTCGCCGATCAGCATCTGTTCGTCGCCGGTCGATTCGAGAATTTCCTCGCCGCGCAGTATGCCGACGATTCGAATCGCCAAATCAGGAAACAGTTCCGTCAATTGCCGGAGTGGCGTGTCGATCAGCGGACAGTCTTCTTCGATCAACACTGCAACAACGCGTACCTGATCATCGACGAACGGGATCATGTCCGACGCCCCTGGGACGTGCAAGCGCCGAGAAATCGCGTTCGCGACTTCGACTTCGGGTGAGATGATCACGTCAATCGGCATGTGGTCGCGGCTGAACAGATCGCTCCACGCCGGATCAAGGTAGCTTTGCGCCCGCACCCGGGCGATCCGGGTCGGCGTATTGAACAGTGAATGCGCGACCTGACAGGCGACCATGTTGGTTTCGTCTTTTTGCGTGACCGCGATGATCATGTCGGCTTCGCGCAATCCGGCGCGCTCCAGCACATCCGGGTGCGATGCCTGACCGAGCAACGTACGCACGTCGTGGGATTCGCCGATTCGGCGAATTGCTTCTTCGGAGTCATCAATAACGGTGACTTCGTTTTTTTCGCTGGCAAGTTGGCGCACAATGTTGGTGCCAACCTGGCCGACACCGCAGACGATTACTTTCATCGTCTCACCTCTTTTTGGATGATGTCCGTTGGTCGCGGCTGAGTGCGGACGTGATTAATTTTGCGCTCCCCGGTCGCCGTAGACCCCAAGTGCTTTTATCTTTCGGTGAAGCGCCGAGCGTTCCATGCCGACGAACGAGGCGGTACGGGAAATGTTGCCGCCGAAGCGATTGATCTGGGCAAGCAGGTATTCCCGTTCGAACTGTTCGCGTGCTTCGCGGAGTGGCATCGCCATGATTTCACCGTTGCCGGCCTGCTGCATCGCGGTTGCTGCATTTGCTGAAACGTCTGCCGGCAACATCGAGCCATCAATTGGCGTGTCAGGTGATCCCGGCGCCATAATTAGCAGCCGTTCAACCATGTTCCGCAATTCGCGGACATTGCCGGGCCATTCCTTTGCCTGCAGCACCGCAACCGCATCATCGCTGACGTGACGCAGCGGAAGCCCGGTCGAATCGGCCATGCGAATCATGAAATGGCGGATCAAATCGGGAATGTCCTCGCGACGTTCGTTGAGCGGCGGCACCCGAATTGGGACGACGTTGAGGCGATGATAAAGGTCTTCGCGTAATCGCCTCTCAGCAATCTCTGTCATCAGGTCGCGGCTCGATGCCGTTACCACCCGCACATCGACGGTGATTTCCTCGGTCCCGCCAATTCGCGTGAAGGTTTGTTCCTGAAGCACCCGAAGGATCTTGGCTTGGGTCTCAAGCGGCATGTCGGCGAGTTCATCAATGAAGAGCGTTCCGCCATCGGCCTCTTCAAAGGTACCGATGCGCCGCTCGCCGTTTGCGGATTCAACACCGAACAATTCGGTTTCCATACGGTCCGGCGCCATGCGGGCGGCGTTGATCACGATAAAGGGCGCAGCCGCTCGGTTCGATTGGCTATGCAGGAGGCGGGCCGCGACTTCCTTGCCACTGCCGGCAGGGCCAGTAATCAGCACGCGGCTTCCGGTGGGGGCCACTTTCTCGAGCCCCTGACGCATTGCGTTCATCGCTGCCGACTTGCCGATGAGCTGCGTTTCCTGGCCCGCCTGCAAGCGAAGGTCGGCGTTCTCGCGGCGAAGCTGACCCGTCTCCAGCGCGCGATGGACGACCTGGACCAGACGTTCCGCCGTAAACGGCTTTTCGATGAAATCGTAGGCACCGCGGCGAATGGAACTGACCGCCGTTTCAATGTTGCCGTGACCCGAGATCATGATGATCGGAATACCGGGATCGGTTTCGTTCAATTGGTCGAGAAGTTCGAGGCCGTCGAGCGCACTGTTTTCGAGCCAGATATCCAAAACCAAAAGGTCGGGTTTGCGCTCCTCAATCGCGGCCAGGGCATCGCCGCTATCTTTTGCACTTCGGGCATCGAAACCTTCGTCGCCGAGAATTCCGGTTATCAGCGAACATATGTCCGCCTCGTCATCAACAATAAGTATGTCACGCGCCATGAGTTACCACCGTCGCCTCGCCGTCCTGATTTTTGTCTGTACTGGAATCGTCAACATCGTCATCCGCACTAGTCGGGAACACCATCCGAACTTTTGTACCGCCGCCCGGGTTGTTATCGAGATGCAGGTACCCGCCATGATCTTCTAATATTTTCGCCACGATCGACAAGCCAAGCCCAGTTCCCGCGTCCCGCGTCGTAACATAAGGTTCGATAAGTTTGTCACGAATTTCAGCCGGTAAACCGGGACCGTTATCGGTAATGGCGACCTCCAGACCTTGATCGGTTTCGATTGCTGAAATCCAAATTGTTGGTGGACGCCGATTGTTCCAGTCCTCGAACGCCTGTGCGGCATTTTGCAAAATATTTGTGAGCGCCTGTCCAACTTGCCCGGCATCGCAGCGAATAAAGTGAGCAGAGTCTGGTAATTCGTTATTGTAGGTAATCGATTTACTGCCGACTTGCTGCATAAACAAGGCCCTGCGCGCCAATTCCGTAATATCTTCACTGCGAAATTCAGGTGCTGGCATTCGGGCGAAGTTGGAAAACTCACTAATCAATCGATCAATTTCACCAACCTGACGAATAATTGTATCGGTGCAGTCGGCAAAAACATCGGGATCAGTTTTGACTTCATCCTGGTATTTCCGGCGCAAACGTTCGGCGGCGAGTTGAATGGGCGTCAGCGGATTTTTGATTTCATGCGCAATCCGTCGCGCGATATCGGCCCAGGCAGCGCGGCGCTGCGCGGCGGCGAGTTCGGTAACGTCGTCAAACGTAACGACAAAACCGCGCATTTCGCTGAACGAGCCTTCGGCGGCGATGCGGACCAAAAACTGACGTTCGCGACCGCCGCGGCTTACTGTAATTTCGTCTTCCAGCAAACGATCGGGCCGGGCCGCTGCTTTTTCAAGGATGTCAGCCATCTCCGGTACAGCGATCGCTAGGTCTTCACCAACCAGGGATTCTGAATCGGTATCGAGAAGATCGAGCGCGGATCGGTTTGGCAGATTGATCAACCCTTCCGGGTTAAGCCCGATCACACCTGCGGTTACACCCGAGAGAATCGCCTCGGTAAATCGGCGCCGTTGGTCGAGCTGCTGATTGGCTTCAACCAGTTCGGTGCGCTGGCCCTCCAACTGACTGGTCATTCGATTGAAGGCGCGGCTGAGCATGGCGACTTCGTCCTTGCTGTCCTGCTCTTCGACGCGGACGCCGAGGTCCCCTGCCCTGATCCGTTCGGCTGCCGTCACCAACCCACTGAGCGGGCGAACCAGTCGATTGGCAAGAACCAGCCCGGCCCAGACGGCGACCAGAAGCAACATCAATGCGACGACAATGAAGATCATCGCAAAGGTGATTTCGATCTCCGTCCTCCGTCCTTCAAGTTGATAATAGGCGTCGGAGGCATCGCGATTTCGTTGCACGTGGGCAAGCACATTGGCATCGACAAATCGCCCGACATAAAGATAGGCGTCGGCAAAACCCTCCAATCGCGTCAATGCGCGGACCCGGCCCTCGCCACTTCCTTCCAGCACAAGAATGTCGCCGCTCGCGGCTTCGCGAATAATATCGACCGGCAACCCATCGAATTCGAGCGAGAAACTAAGCTGCGAGCGCCCGAGGATTCGGCCGCTCGAATCAAAGACGATGGCTTCCGGAATTGAGCGCACGCCGGCTTGAAATTCGACCAATTGATTAAACTGTGCGGGATCGCGAAGAAACAGTTGCGACTGCCGGCTGATGTCGGTCGCCATAGCCCGGACGTCGGCAATAATAAGTTTCCGGTGTTCGTCGACATAGGCTTCGGCGACGAGGACCGATTCATCAAGCGCGGTTTTCACCTTGTCCGAAAACCATGCCTGAATGCCAAGATTGAAAAAGAGCGCCGAAAATACGGCCACAAAGATTGCCGGTGCGACGGCGAGAATACTGAAAGCGACAACCAAGCGGGCATGAAGCCGCGATCCCGCCGCGCCTCGCCGCCTCGCCATCCACAGCATGACCAAGCGTCGCAATATCAACGTGCCGACTGATAAAAGAAGAATGAGATCGATCAGCAGCAGAACAAGCACCGACCGCGGATCGGGGCCAAACGGCGGTGCACCGGTCAGGGCTGCCAATGTCCCCGCGCCTGAGATGATGACACCGACGCTGAGCAGGATGCCAAGTTTGCGGGCAAGGCCGACACGCTGCGCCCATCGGCTGAGCCGAGAGCCGATCAAGTCCGAAGGCGATTGTGTTTCTGTAGCCATATGAATTTGTGTTCTGCAGGCAACGCCTCGCCCAAAAGCGCGGGCGTCGTGCAACACCGTTGCATTATTGCATCACTTTAGGCCGCGTACCACCGGAATATCAAGCTCTCGAATTTTCTTGCGCAGGGTGTTTCGGTTGAGGCCGAGTAGAGCGGCGGCACGAATTTGGTTGCCATGTGTCGCCCGCAGGGTCAGCAAGATTAGGGGGCGCTCAATTTCGCGAATGACACGCTGATACAATCCGGTCGGCGGCATCGAATCGGGATGGGCGGCGAAGTAGCGCGACAGATGCCGTTCGACGGAACCTTCAAGACCTTCTGTTGCCGCCGAATTTTCGCCTGTTGAGGCATCGACGAGTTCCGAATCAATAATCGCTTCGCTAATCACGTCTTCCGCCGACAGAACAGCCATGCGGCGAACAAGGTTTTCCAATTCGCGAACATTGCCGGGCCAGTTGTAACGCTTGAGTCGTTCAAGAGCTGCGGGTTCAAATACTTTTTCCGGCAGTCCCTGAGACGATGCTTCCACAAGAAAGTAGCGAACGAGATCCGGAATGTCGGCGGTCCTTTCACGCAACGCCGGAAGCCGAAGCGGCACAACATTCAAGCGATAAAAAAGATCCTCCCGGAACAGGCCCTGTTCCACCTGCTGGCGGAGATTGTGGTTGGTGGCGGCGATGATTCGTACATTGGTCTGAATGGTGCGCCGGCCGCCGACGGTCGTGAATTCGCCTTCCTGCAGAACCCGGAGGAGACGTGTCTGCGCTTCAAGTGGCATGTCGCCGATTTCGTCGAGAAACAGGGTGCCGCCTTCGGCCTGCTCAAAGCGCCCGGCGTGGCGCGTCGTCGCCCCGGTAAAGGCGCCTTTCTCATGACCAAAGAGTTCTGATTCGATTAGCTCGCGCGGAATTGCCGCCATGTTGATGGCGACGAATGATCCCTGGCGACGATCGCCGTAATCGTGGAGAACACGGGCGACCAATTCTTTTCCGGTTCCGGATTCGCCGCTGATCAGAACGCTGAGGTTGGTCGCCACCAGACGCGCGATGAGACGGTATATCTCCTGCATCGCGGGGGAGCGGCCAATAATTGGCATGGTCTCGTCGATCGGCACCTGATCGGAAGTTGTCTCCGGCCTTTGTCCCTTTGCACCCCGAAGTGCATTCTTAACCGTAGCCTGTAATTTATTGATATCAAAAGGTTTTGGAAGGTATTCGTAAGCGCCACGCTCGGTCGCTTTGAGAGCCGTCATCAGCGTATTGCGGGCGCTCATGACGATAACCGGCAAGTCCGGACGGATTTTCTTAATCCGCGGCAGCAGTTCGAGACCGTCCTCGTCGGGCATCACGACATCGGTAATGACGACGTCGCCCTCGCCTGCCTCAACCCAGCGCCACAGCGTCCCCGCATGGCTGGTGGTCTGCACCGCAAAACCGGCGCGGCCAAGTGCCTGACTGAGGACTTTGCGAATGGAGGCGTCATCATCGGCAATGAGGATACTTTCGCCGCTCATGTTTTCTGATCCATAGCTAAACCTTGGTCTTTATCGATAATTTCAGTGAGGATCGGCAGCCGAATTCGAAAAACGGTTTTGCGCGGTGCAGATTCGCATTCGATGACCCCGCCATGATCGCCGATAATCTTCGCCACCAGAGAGAGCCCAAGTCCGGTACCGGTTGATTTGCTGGTGACGAACGGATCGAAGATGGAAGACTGGATGTCTTGCGGCACGCCAGAGCCATTATCTTCAATCACGACCTCGAGCGGCAGGTGAACCCGGCCGGCATTGGCCTGTCCCGGAACCGAGAGCCGTAAGCCTTGCCGATAGGCAGTGGAGAATCGAATTTGTCCACCGAAGTCCGGCTCCGCCTCCTGCCCCAATTGTGGCATCGCTTCGGCAGCATTTTTTACCAGATTGAGAATGACCTGGACGAGTTGATCGCGATTCCCCGGAACCAGTGGCAGCGACGGATCATAAGATTCGTGAAAGGTGATATCGCGGCCAAAGCCGGCTTGTCCGATCCGCCGGACGTGTTCCAAGACTTCGTGAATGTTGACCGGCGCCCGATCAAGGGGCCGTTCATCCGAAAATAATTCCATGCGATCAACCAGGCCGACAATTCGGTCGGCTTCATCGCGAATGAGGCGGGCAAGATCGCGGTCATCGCCGCGCGCGTTTTGTTCCAATAATTGTGCGGCACCACGAATGCCGGAAAGCGGATTCTTGACCTCGTGGGCGAGAATCGCTGCCATTCCGGTTACCGATCGTGCCGCCGCCCGGTGCGTGAGGCCCTGATCAAGGCGCGCCGTGATCGCTGACTCCTGAAACGTCACAAGCGTCTGTTTGGATGATCCGCCAAAAGCCGTGACTTGCAGGTGGAGAGAATGCTGGCCGGTTCGGGCCGATCCAAATTCGGCGTCATATTCGCGAATGGCGACGCCGGTTTTTCGCACCTGCGCGACCAGCGAAACCAGCGGGCTATCAGGCGCGACAAGTTCATCAATCCGCATTCCCGACATGATCGCCGCGCCCATTTTAAAAAACTGCTCGGCCGCCGGATTTACATATTGAATGGCGTTCGATTCGCTGATGACCAGCACGGGATCAGGCAATACGCCGAGCACTGTTGCTGCTTCGACTTCGGTTTCAGCACCTGTGGCTGCGGACATGGTCAGGCGGCCGCCCTCGCCTCGTATTCGCCCACCGCCGGCGGCACGGATTTCAAAGCGGCGTCGGCGAAATATTGTTGAATCGCGACAAGGACTTCCCCTGCGTCATTCATCCGGTTCATGCGACTGATAAAGTCGCGCGCGCCGATCCGTCCGGCGGCGTACCAGGCAAGGTGCTTGCGGGCAATACGGCAGCCGAGTTCTGGGCCGTAGACATCAAGCATGGCCTGATAGTGGTGGGCGATCAGGTCAACTAGCTGATCGCCCTCCGGCGCTTTGGGTGGCGCTTCGGGGATATCTTGGGAACCGAGTTCAGATTCAATTTCTCGAACCAGCCACGGTCTGCCGCGTGTTGCGCGTCCGACCATGACGCCGTCTGCGCCCGATTGTTCAAGGGCGGCGAGCGCGGCGGCGCCTGAATCAATATCGCCGTTGGCAATTACTGGTACCGAAACGATATCCTTGACCGAGCGGATGAATTCCCAATCGGCCTCGCCGGTATAGAATTGATTTCGGGTTCGACCGTGGACGGTGATCATGCGGACGCCGATATCTTCGGCGATGCGGGCAAGTTCCGGCGCATTGCGATTGGCATCGTCCCAGCCGGTGCGCATCTTTAGAGTCACCGGAACCGTGACGGCGTTCACCGTCTTTTCGATAATCGCGCAGGCGAGGGGAAGTTCCCGCATTAGGGCAGAACCGGAAAGGCTGCCGACAACTTTTTTGGCCGGGCAGCCCATGTTGATGTCGATGAGTTGGGCGCCCTCGCCTTCACACTGGATTGCGGCTTCGGCCATCAAATCAGGATCGCGGCCCGCGAGCTGCACACCAGTGATGCCGGAGGAGTCTCCGCGATCAGCACGGCGGCGGGTGCGGTCCGAGCACGTGACCATCTCCCGGCTCGCAATCATTTCGGAAAAGACCATGGCCGCGCCAAAACGCTGGACCTCCGCTCGGTAGGGCATGTCGGTAATGCCCGACATCGGCGCGAGAAACACCCGCCCATGCAGCGCTAAATCGCCAATTTTTATGGCCATTTCTTAGGCATCCAGTAGATATGATGAAATATTGGGCAATATAGTTCGTGAATGATGCCTTGGCAATTCAGATGGAGGCGAGCGCGTCCTCGAATGATACCTGTCATTCAGCCAAATTCAGGCCCTGCATCGTGACGGCCACCATGCTATGACCCCCGCTATGGATCAATTATGTGAACACCGATGCGTAACGCGGCACTAATCGTTGCTGCCGGTTCGGGTCTGCGGTTTGGCGGGCGCAAGCAATATGCGTCGCTCGGCGGGGTGCCCCTGTTGCGTCATGCTGTCGCGGCGTTTTCGGCGCACCCGTCGATTGACGCTGTGCAGGTCATGATTGGCGACGGTGACGATGCCGAATATTCGAGCGCCGTCGATGGTCTAGATGTTCTGGCACCAGTGACCGGTGGAGCAAGCCGTCAGGAGTCGGTGCGCCTCGGCCTCGAGACATTCTCTAAAGATCCGCCAGAGAACATTCTGATTCATGATGCGGCGCGGCCCTTCCCGTCTGCGAAATTGATTGACGGCGTGATTGGGGCGCTCGCAACCGCGCCCGGTGCGATACCGGCACTGCCGGTTACCGACACGTTGAAGCGTGGGTCGGGTGATCGCATTTCCGCAACCGTCGACCGCAGCGATCTTTGGCGCGCGCAAACCCCGCAGGGGTTTCACTTTTCAAAAATCTTTGAGGCCCACCGCGCAGCGATTGGCGAGACCATGACCGATGATGCCGCAATTGCTGAGGCGGGCGGGCTGGAGGTTGCATTGGTGGCGGGAGCGGAAGAGAATTTCAAAGTGACGACCGAAGGTGATCTCGCCCGCGCTGCCAGGGCGATGACCATCGGCGAGACCCGGATCGGCAGTGGTTACGACCTGCATCGGTTGGAGGCCGGCGATCATGTGATTTTGTGTGGTGTGAAGATTCCATTTGAGAAAAGCCTGCGGGGTCATTCGGACGCCGATGTTGCCCTGCACGCGCTGACCGATGCCATTCTCGGCAGCATTGGCGCCGGGGATATCGGCCAGCACTTTCCGCCTTCAGACCCGGCATGGGCGGGAAAAGCCTCGGAACATTTTGTGCGCCACGCGTTATCGATTTTAGTGGCCAAAGGTGGTGCGTTGGTCAATGCCGACGTCACGATCATTTGTGAGGGACCGAAAATTGGCCCGCATCGCGATCAGATGGTCGCGCGGCTCGCGGAAATTCTCGATACCTCGCCGACCCGGATCAGTGTCAAGGCGACAACAACCGAAGGCGTCGGCGTCACCGGTCGCGGCGAAGGAATTGCCGCACAGGCATCGGTCTCTGTCCGTCTCACTCTGGGCGTCTGATCGCGCCGCCTCTATAGTACCCAGTTCAAACTTATGAATTCACCTCGCCCCAAAACGCGCCTTCCCGAAGGCATGCCGCTTTTCCACCCCGCCTGTTTGGTTTCAACGTTTTTTGGCGTTGGCCTTATTCCGATTGCGTCCGGCACATGGGGATCGCTTGCGGCGTTGCCATTCGCCTGGGCGATCCAAACCTATTATGGCCCGTGGACGTTGCTGGTCGCTGCGGCGATTGTGCTGGTTCTCGGCATCATCAGTTCAGAGGCGTTCGTTCGCCGGAGCCTTGATAAGGACCCCGGGCCCGTCGTGATCGATGAAGTTGCTGGACAATGGCTTGTGCTGGTCATCGCGCCGACTGAATTCTGGTATTACCTCGCCGGATTTTTGCTGTTCCGGTTATTCGATATTCGTAAACCCTGGCCGGCTGGTTGGATCGACAAAAACGTACGCGGTGGAATGGGCATCATGCTGGACGATATTGTCGCCGGCATCTTTGGCTTCGTCGGCCTTTGGGTCATCATCGTGGTCACCGGAGGCCGGTTTGTTTTCGCGTGAAATAATTGATTTGGCGACCGAGGTTATCAAGCGATGCGAGTCGCGCGGCCTGACGGTCTCGACAACAGAATCCTGCACCGGTGGATTGATCGGTGGGGCGCTCACCGAAATCGCCGGATCATCAGCAGTCTTTCTTTCAGGGTTCGTGACTTACGCCAATGAAGCCAAACGGGACTTGGTCGGCGTTGCGCAAACCATGTTGGATGAACACGGTGCCGTCAGTGAACCCGTCGCGCGCGCGATGGCCGAAGGTGGCTTGAAAAAGTCCGATGCCGATATTTGCGTCGCCTGTTCCGGGGTTGCCGGGCCGACCGGCGGCACCGAGGATAAACCTGTCGGGATGGTGCACATGGCCTGCGCTCGCGAAGGGGTTGATACAATTCATTTGGAAAAACGCTACGGCGATATTGGCCGCAGCAATGTTCGCGAACAAACCGTCATCGATGCGCTTGAATTGATCCTGCGCCAGGCGGATAACGAAAAAAAATAGGGGGAAACGATGCGTGCAGTTCAGGCGAACAATACAGGTGCGCCCGATGTTTTAAGTGTCGTCGATTTAGCGACACCGGAACCGGGCGAAGGCGAAGTTTGCCTCAAGGTGAGCTATTGCGGCTTCAATCCGATGGACGCCTTTGCCCGCCAAGGGGCGTTGACCTGGATGCAGCTCGACTTTCCCTTCACGCCCGGCATTGAACACAGC
>JAPYRS010000088.1 GCA_029936875.1 Alphaproteobacteria bacterium
AGACCGGCGGGTTCGGCAATACCGACATAGGTCCAAAGCACCGCCCCATCATCAGCATCAAGCGCGATGAACTGATTATCAAGCGTGATGACAAAGACCCGCCCGTCGTCGATCGTCGGCGCCGTACCAAAGGGAACTTTGAGCGGGACCCGCCACTTTTCGGAACCGGATCTTGCGTCAACCGCAATCACCTCGCCGAATCCTGTTGCCGCAAATACGACGCCGTTTTGATAGGCAATACCCCCGCCCAAGGCACCGCGCGCCTCATCTTCCGGGGTAACGTCAAAGCGCCAGATCGACCGGCCGTTCTGTTCGGTGACGGCCAAAATGCGGCCGTCGGCATCAAGCGTGAAGACCATGCCATCAGCAATAATTGGCGTTGCCAGCAGTCGCGTATAGCGACCGGAACCGGAACCGACATCGATTCGCCAGGCAATCCGCGGGTTCTCGCTGAGCGCCAGATGATGCATTGCGTGGCTCGGATAACCACCGGATTGCGGCCAGGCCGTATTCACCCACGGGCGCGGCAGTCGAACTTCGAGATCGGCAATGCCGGGATCCGGTTCAAGAACCTGCTGCAGGGAGAGAATCGAAATTCGTTCGCCCGGCAAGGGCGGTGCTTCGGGTGATCCAAAAAGCGATGAGCAACCGGCCATGACCATCGGCAGCAGCACCACTGCCCACCGCAGAAAACGCGGCATGCGGCTAGTTGCCACCGCCAACGGCGGTGAGAAATTCCGATGCGCGTTGGCGAATACCGGGCGGTGCTTCGGCGTCATCAATCAGCGCACGAAGTCTGGTTTTGGCGTCTTCAAGGTTACCACCCTTGTAGGCGACGAACGCCTGCAGTTCACGCGCGCTATACCGCAGCGGTTTATTGTCGCCGATCAGCGGCAGCAGACGCTGCTCGAGTTCGGCGGCATCGGCAGTATCAAAGGCATGCAAAACCGCAAACAGACTGGCGAGATCCCGCAACAAGGGGTCGGCCGATTTATCGGCGACCAACCGGTCGTAGGCGGCAATGGCGGCAGCGCGGTCACCGCTTTCGTTTAGGGCGGCGGCTTCCTGCAAGCGCGCAAGTGCCGAATACCCGGCGCCTGAATCTTCGGCAATAGCGGCAAAGGCATTTGCGGCAGCGGCCAGATTATCGCTTCGGGCGAGGTACAGGGCCTGGGCAAATCGATTGCCCTCGGCTTCACGAACGCTTCTTGAATATTCGCGCCAGCCCACGACCGACGCCGTACCGACCACGATAAGGACGGCGGCCGCGATTACCACAATCCCATACCGTTTCCACAGTTTGGAATAGCGTTCGCGCCGAATGTCCTCGTCAACTTCGCGGAAAATGTCCGCCACGCTGGGCTCCCTCATTTTGAAAAACGGGCGCTACGATAGCCCCGCCACGCCGCCAATTGCAATCGCTCGAAATGGCGCTGAATTCTGCCATTTTTCCGTCGAACTTAGCGAAAAATCTTGTCGCGCATCCCAGTATGATAGTCGAAACCAGCCGGCGTAAGGGAGCGGTCCTCGCGATAATTTGCCGAAACCAAGCCTTTGCGCGCGAGCGCGAGCCAAACCGCCTCATTGCGGAGGCCGGTCGCGTCGGACGCCATGACGACCCCTTCCCCAAGGTGAAAATGATCACCGTGCGGATTGGGAAGCGCCGTAATCATCATGTCGCCGTTTTCCTCATTCTTGCGTGAGAAGTCCGGCAGCGTCGCAAGTTCCTGCAATAGAGTCAGCGTTTTCAACTGCAATTTGTTGAGCTTCAGCGGATTTCTTTTTGGTGCCATGTCATTCCCATTCAATAGTGCCGGGCGGCTTTGATGTCACATCGTAAACGACACGATTGATGCCGCGAACCTCATTGACGATCCGGGTCGACACCCGGCCAAGGAACTCCATCGAAAATGGGTAGAAATCGGCCGTCATCCCGTCGGTACTGGTGACCGCGCGAAGCGCGCAAACATATTCGTAAGACCTCTCGTCACCCATAACGCCGACAGTCCGGACCGGCAGAAGCACGGCAAAGGCCTGCCAGATGGTGTCGTAAAGACCAGCGTTCCGAATTTCTTCCAAATAGATGACATCGGCGTTTCGAAGAATGTCGATTTTGTCCTGCTCGATGACACCGGGAATGCGAATTGCCAATCCTGGGCCGGGGAAGGGATGCCGTCCGACCAGAGTTTCCGGCATGCCAAGTTCGCGGCCAAGTTCACGGACTTCGTCTTTGAACAATTCCCGCAGCGGTTCGACCAATTTAATGTTCATGCGTTCGGGTAAACCGCCAACATTGTGGTGCGACTTGATGGTGACACTGGGGCCGCCCGCAAACGACACCGATTCGATGACGTCCGGATAAAGCGTGCCTTGGGCGAGAAACTCTGCGCCGCCAATATTTTTGGCTTCTTCTTCAAACAAATCGATAAAAGCGCCGCCGATTATTTTTCGTTTTTGTTCGGGGTCGGAAACGCCGTCGAGCGCGCCAAGGAAAACATCTTCGGCTTCGCGGTGGACCAGAGGGATATTGTAATGATCGCGAAATACCTCAACAACCTGATCGGCTTCGCCGGCACGAAGCAACCCAGTATCAATAAATACGCAGGTCAGCTGATCGCCAATCGCCTCATGCAACAACACCGCGACGACGGAGGAATCGACGCCGCCGGAAAGCCCGCAAACGACTTTGCCGTCGCCAACCTTTTTGCGGATCGCCTTGATCGCTTCGCCGCGAAAATGAGCCATCGTCCAGTCGCCCGTGCATCCAACGACGCGGTGGGTAAAGTTCCGCAGCAGCGCGCCGCCTTCCGGCGTATGCATGACTTCCGGGTGAAATTGCACGCCGTAGAATTTCCGTTGATCATCGGCGATTGCGGCAATCGGCAGGCTTTCACTTGTCGCCACGGTGCGAAAACCGGGCGGAAGATCAATCACGCTGTCGCCGTGGCTCATCCAAACCTGCTGTTTCTCGTTCTGCTGCCAGAGGCCCTCAAACAAATCGCAAGTGCCGGTGATGGTGATGGACGCGCGGCCAAATTCGCGGTGCGTTGCCGCCTCGACGGTGCCGCCAAGTTGCGCGCACATCGATTGCTGGCCGTAACAAATTCCGAGGATCGGCAGACCGAGATCAAAAAGGCGATCCGGTGCACGCGGCGTTTCGTCGCCAGTTACCGAGGCCGGGCCGCCCGAAAGGATGATGCCTTTCGGATCAAAACGATCAAGGGTCTCATCGGCCTTGTTGAACGGAACGACCTCGCAATAAACGCCGTTTTCCCGGACCCGTCGTGCAATCAACTGCGTCACTTGGGATCCGAAGTCGATTATCAGAATCCGGTCGCTCATGCGCGGAACCTAGCCACAGCCTTGGGTCCCGTCCAGCGCGCGCTTAGCCTCACGATTGCCGCTCCAGGACGGCCACAAAAAAACCATCCGTCCCGGTCCGGTGCGGTGTCAGCATGGGGGTCGCGCTGCCGTCCGGCAACTGCGTTGAAAGTCGTGTCTTTGAAATCGAACCGACCGGGACAATTGAAAAATTGTCGTTCTGTCCGAGGAACGCCCGAACGCGATCCTCGTTCTCAGACCGGAGTACGGAACATGTTACGTAAACCAGCCGGCCCGCAGCGCGCACGAGAGACGCTGCCGTGTTCAATAATTTGTCCTGAAGCTCGATCCGTCGTTGCAACGTATCAGGATCGAGACGCCATGATATTCCCGGATCCCGGCGAGAAATTCCGGTTCCGGAACAGGGTGCGTCGATCAGAACACAATCCACGTGGTCCGGAACGCTTGCCATCGTATCTTCGTTATCGCGGTCAATGAGTCTGGTTTGAACGTTTCGAACGCCGGCCCGGTCGCGCCGCTGCGAAAGCGCCTTCAGGCGACGCGGATCAGGATCACAGGCAAAAATCTGGCCGCGGTTTTCCATCGCGGCAGCGAGCGCCAAGGTCTTGCCGCCGCCGCCCGCACAAAGATCAACCACTTGCTGACCTGGTTTCACCGCGCACAGTGCCGCCGCTATTTGCGACCCTTCATCCTGCGGCTCCGCCAATCCCTTTTCGATAATCCTATGCTTGCGAAGAAATTTTCCTTCTGCAATCCGAATACCGGTAACTGAATACATGCAGAGCGAAGCATCAATATCGTCGTCAGACAATTGCGTCAGAATTTCATCTCGAGTGGCCTTTAGCGTGTTGACCCGAAGATCGAGCGGCGCGCGCACATTCAGCGCGGCCATTTCGGCGTCGAGGTCATCACCGAACCGGTCGGTCAGTGCCTCATCCAGCCAGGCCGGATAATTATTCCTGGCCCAACCTGGCGCGACATCGTCCTGACTGGCCTCGAGTTTGGTCAAAAACGAATTCTCGTCTTCTTCAAGACCTGGCGGGCCGTACCCTTCGCCGCCGAACAACGCCTCAATCCCATCACGGCCTTCCCGGCCCAAAATATCGGTGAGCACAAGAGAGCGCCCGTTTGGACCCGGCTTCTCTTCCGCAGCCGAAGTCATGTGTTTGATTCGCCATTGCAAATCGCCACGGCGCCGCAGCACATCAAATACATTTTCGATGATCGCCGCGCGGTCGCGCGAGCCGGCATAACGGCGTTTTCGGAAATAGTGCTCGATAACCCGGTCGGCCGGCGCATGGGCAGCCAAATCCAGAATTTCAATTACCGCAGCAGTCCGGGCACCCGGTGTCATAGGGCGGCGACTTCGGCCTTAGGCCCGGTCGGGGTAATTTGGCGCTTCACGTGTGATTGGCACGTCATGGACATGGCTTTCGCGAAGACCGGCATTGGTGACACGATTGAAGACGCAGTTCTTGCGCATTTCCGCGATGGTCGAATTACCGGTATAGCCCATCGCCGCGCGGAGCCCGCCTGTCAGTTGATGAATGACGCTTGCCGCCGCACCTTTGATTGGCACGCGCCCTTCAATGCCTTCCGGCACCAGTTTCAGCTGATCTTTGATGTCTTCCTGAAAATAACGATCGGCTGATCCACGCGCCATCGCGCCAATCGAACCCATGCCGCGGTACGCCTTGTAGCTTCGCCCCTGATAGAAAAATACTTCGCCCGGCGCCTCGTTGGTACCGGCCAGCAATGATCCGACCATCGCGCAGTCTGCGCCGGCGGCGATTGCCTTTGCCAGGTCACCGGAATATCTGATGCCGCCGTCGGCGATCACCGGAATGTTCGCGTCGTTGCAGGCCTCTACAACGTCCATGATTGCTGTCAATTGGGGAACGCCAACACCGGCGACAATTCTTGTGGTGCAGATTGAACCGGGGCCAATGCCAACTTTTATGGCGTCCGCCCCTGCCCCCATGAGCGCTTTTGCAGCTTCGGCGGTGGCGACATTACCGGCGACAACCTGAACGTGATTACTTTTCTTCTTGATGGTCTCGACGGCCTCGCTGACGCGGATCGAATGACCGTGCGCGGTATCAACGACGATCAGGTCGACTTCCGCATCCATCAACGCTTCGGCGCGTTCAAATCCGTTTTCCCCGACGCTTGTCGCCGCAGCCGCCCGCAGCCGGCCTTGACTGTCCTTGCTCGCATCAGGATGAAGTTGTGCCTTTTCGATATCCTTGACCGTAATCAGGCCAATGCAAAACCCACCGTCATCAACAACCAAAAGCCGCTCAATACGGTGCTGGTGTAAGAGCCGCTTGGCGTCGTCGGTGGTTACGCCTTCGGCAACGGTCACCAGTTTTTCTTTGGTCATCAATTCACTGACCGGCTGCGCCATGTTACTGGCGAACCGGACATCGCGATTGGTCAGGATGCCGACAAGACGGCCGCCCTTGCCTTGCAGAATGGGGATCCCTGAAATCCGGTGGTGCTCCATCAGATTGAGCGCGTCCGCCAGCGTCTCTACTGAGGTCATGGTGACGGGATTGACCACCATGCCCGATTCGAACTTCTTGACCCGGCGAACTTCGTCCGCCTGCTGATCAAGATCGAGGTTCCTGTGGATGACACCGAGGCCGCCCAATTGAGCCATGGCGATCGCCATGCTGCCTTCGGTTACCGTATCCATCGCCGCCGAGATCAGCGGGATACCGAGTTCTATCGATTTGGTGATCTGCGTCCGGGTCGAAACTTGGGCAGGCAGGACGGAAGAAGCCGCGGGTCTGATCGTCACATCGTCGAAAGTCAGCGCCTCGCGTATTTCCATGAAATCCCCGTCAAAAATGGTCGCGAACTATGCCATCAATGGTTTCGGATTGGTAGCGCCATATTCGGGATAAAGCAGCGATTTCGCCTTAATCCCGAATATCAAAATTGGCGATATTCAGACCTGCGATTCCCTGGCTGGACCGCGAAAACCAGTCGCAACGACATAGGTTTCAGCCGATTCCTTGCGGCTCGCTCCCGGTTTGGCATGGCGGACACGCGAAAAGGACTGCTTCAGCACGGTAAGAAGCTCACCTTCGGTTCCGCCCTGGAAGACTTTGGCAACAAAGGCACCGCCCGGGCGAAGAAGTTCGATCGCAACTTCCGCTGCGGCTTCGGCAAGCCCGACAATGCGGACGTGGTCGGTCCCTTTATGACCAGTCGATTTGGGCGCCATATCACAGAGGACAACATCTGCCTCTCCACCGAGCGCCGTTTTCATCAATTCACGCGAATCGGGTACCGTCACATCGAGCGTGAGAATGGTCACCCCTTTGAGCGGCTCCATTTCCGAAAGATCAACGGCGACGACGATTGCGCCCGCACCGCACCGCGCCTCAGCGACCTGCGACCACGCACCCGGCGCGGCACCGAGATCGAGAACGTTCTGTCCCGGTTTCAGCAGATTAAATTTCTCGTCAAGTTCGGTCAGTTTGTAGGCGGCGCGGCTTCGGTAGCCTTCTTCGTTCGCGGCCCGGACATAGGGATCATTGATCTGGCGTTGGATCCAACGGGTCGACGAACTTTTGCGACCGCGTGCCGTTTTGACGCCCTGATGAAGGCCGCGCCCGCGCTGCCCGCCTTTACTGGACGTGCCGCCTTTTTTTCGATCTGCCAACGGAAGGTCTAGGCCGGATGGCCGGGCTGCATACCGGCATCTGCTGCGTTCATCAGTTGAAACAGCATGCCGTCGCGCACGCCACGGTCGGCGACGCGAATACGCGGCGCAGGCCAGGTCCGACAGATCGCCTCGAAAATTGCACAACCGGCAATAACAAGGTCGGCCCGCCCTTTACCGATGCAGGGATGACGTTCGCGATCACAATAAGCCATCGACGAAAGTTCGCGTGATACCGTTTCGACATCAAGCGCCGACAGCCAGGTTCCATCGACAACGCTGCGACGATAGGTGCTGAGACCCATGTTAAGAGCGGCAAGCGTCGTCACCGTGCCGGAAGTGCCAAGCATAAGCGCCTCGCCGTTTGCAATCGCCAGCCGCAGGCCGTTTGCTTTTTCGAACGGCGCAAGTTGGCGCTCAACCTCCTCCACCATCTTTTGATAGACGTCTGCCGGAACGTCGCGGCCACCGTGCGTCTCCGCCAGCGTAACCACGCCAAGCGGCAAAGAAACCCAGGCCAGTATTTCCGGAAGCGAACTCTTGCACAGCCGCAGCCACATCACTTCCGTGCTGCCACCGCCAATATCAAACACGAGCGCCGTTTCACATTCTTCCTGAAGCAGCGGCGAACAGCCGGCAGCGGCAAGCCGCGCCTCTTCATCTGGCGAAATAATGTCGAGACGGATGCCGGTCTCGCTTTCAACACGGCCGACAAATTCATCGCAATTGGTGGCGACGCGGCAGGCCGCGGTCGCGACACAGCGAGAGAGGGTAACGCCGCGCTTTTCCATCTTGTCGGCGCAGATTTTTAAGGCCCGGACGGTTCGCCCCATCGCTATTTCAGAGAGGCAACCGTCGCCGGCCACGCCCTCGCCAAGGCGAACAATGCGGGAGAACGAATCGACGACGCGAAAACCTTTAGGCGCCGGACGGGCAACCAGAAGACGGCAATTGTTGGTACCGAGGTCGAGCGCGCCAAAGACATGATCCCAGCGACCCCCTGAGGGTCGGGCACCGCCGCCGGAACGCCTCATATGGCGGCGTCTTTTATTGGGTGAATGCTGGATCATTTGGTGCAATTGCCACGGTCAGCGAAATATTAGCAGGTTCGGGTAGGCGCTGGAATGCTTCGCCCTTTTTGTTGACAAAGCTTGGAGGGCCTCATTATGTAAGCCTGTGAGCGGCCGTTTCGCCCCTGCTGGGGGATAGTTTAGCGGTAGAACTCTCGGCTCTGACCCGTGCGACCCTGGTTCGAATCCAGGTCCCCCAGCCAAAATCAGCCTTGTCCGTGACCCCGCCTCGGCTAGCCAAGGCCGGGCGCCCACGCCATATCCGCCACATGGCGGCTTGGAAAGACGATTGAAGCTTGCCAGATAAACAGCGGTAACTGCCACGGCGGAACGACAATGCCGCTGCCAAATGCAGAAACCCAAAATACCGACGCTAGAACAATGCGGTATCGGCGGACCGGTACCCAGATAATCAATGCCGTTGCCAGTAATCCGAATATCACGCCGCCAGCGATGAGCGCGATCGCCAGTCCAATGGCCTGAACCAAACCCAGCCACAACGGCGAGGTCAGGAAAGCCAATACAACAACCGCGGCGATGCCGATTAGCGCCAAAATCACCGCCGCAAGGGCACCGGTTAGGAGCGTTTCGGCGCGGAGACGCCGGTCGCCGCCCTCCTCTGCCTCGGTCGCACGCTTGATTTCGGCGGCAAACGCGTATCCCCAACCGTAGATCGCTGCGCCCATCACGGTGAGGACCAAAGTCGATCCGAGAAAAAAACTGGCGCCCGCCGGATTGTTTATTCGTAACAGGCCAAATATCGCGAAGACCGCTGCCGGAAAGATGATAATCGCGATGGCATGGCCCGGGCGGTCGCGAATCTTGTTTGCCTCGGCGGCGACGTCAGTAAAAGTCGGAAGCATCATATTGTTCAGTAATTGGCGGGATTTGGCGGTTTTGGCAATACAAACCGCTGTGAGCAGGCCGCCCAACAGGCGCATAGAAATATTTTTATACAGCAATCTTGAATATATCGGATTGGAATAACATTTAGGTTCCTTAAGGCCGGCCTACGCTGGTCCTGGATAAGGAATAATTACCTAATGAACGTTCAATCCATGTGTCTCGCTGTGATTTCGATGGGCGAGACCAGCGGTTACGAAATCAAAAAACTGCTCGAAGGGCCGCTTCAGCATCTTTTCGATGCAAGCTTCGGGTCCATATACCCAGCATTGGGGCGGTTGACCGAAGAGGGACACGTCACTTGCACCGAGCAAAGCCAATCCGGAAAACCCGACAAGAAGGTTTATGCCCTGACTTCTGCGGGACGAGTGGCACTTTTGAATTCGCTGTCACCAATGCCTGGAGCCGACCGGGTGCGTTCGGAATTTCTCAGCACCATGCTTTTTGCGCATCTGCTAACGCCGGGCCAGGTCGGTGAAATGATCGACCATCGCCTCGAAATTTATCGTGGGCTGTTACAGGCGCTTGAAGCCGGCGTGTTGTTGAACGCGACCACCGATTTTGGTGATCCGGCGGCCACAGAATTTGTCAGCGGTTACGGCGCAACAATGATCCGCGCCTCCCTTGCTTACATCGAAGACAATCGCCATCTCCTTGAAAGTGCAGCGCTTCTTTCAGACGACGATGGAAGAAACCGCAACGCACCTGAACTACGCGCGGTACAATCAAAATGATTCGTTCTCTGATTACATCCCTTGTACTCGCCGCCGCGGTCGTCGGTTGGATCATGTCGGGCCAATTTGGCGAAACACCGGAAGCGGACGCGGCGAATAGCGCCTCTGAGGTGGCGACACCGGTGGCGGAGCCAATCCTTGTCCGCACAAAGTCGTACGCGGCACAGGACCGGATTCGAGAAATTATTTTGCGCGGACGCACAGAGGCGAAGCGCTGGGTCGACGTTAAGGCCGAAACCGGAGGCAAGATCGTCGCCGTTCTCGTGTCCAAGGGCGAAACTGTCCGCCAGGGCCAAATCATCGCCCGCATTGCAATGGATGACCGCGAGGCCCGTCTTGCCGAGGCCATCGCACGCGTCAACCAACGTCAGATCGAATACAACGCCGCCGAACAGCTCAACGAACGCGGCTTCAAGGCAAAAACGAAGTTTGCCGAATCCGCCGCCGATCTAGACCGGGCGATATCGGCGCAGGTGAAAATCGAACTCGAGATCGCCAATACAGAGATATTCGCGCCGTTCGACGGACGCATCGAAGATCGCGCTGCCGAAATTGGTGATGTGGTCGCGACGGGATCAATAATTGCCCGCGTTATCGATCAGGACCCTTATCTCGTGGTTGGTCATATCTCCGAACGGGACGTGCACCGCCTCCGCATTGGTGATAGCGCCCGCGCCGAACTGATTACCGAAGAAATTATTGAGGGCAAAGTGAGCTTCATTGCCGAAACCGCAAATCCGGCGACCCGCACCTTCCGGGTCGAGGTTCTAGTCCGCAACCCGGACCGAAAATTGCGGGACGGATTGACCGCTGAAATTCGCATTCCTGTCGAAAATCAACCCGCACATCTTCTTAGCCCGTCGGTGCTTACGCTCAATGACGACGGCGAACTGGGCATCCGAACGGTAACCGACGACAATATTGTTCGGTTCATCCCGATTGAAATTATCGGCGACGGCAACGACGGCGTCTGGTTATCAGGACTTCCCGACCCGGCGCGCGTCATCATCGTTGGCCAGGACTTTGTGCGCCACGGTGACCCGGTGCGCATCGACGAAGACGAGTCACCCGAATCATGAACGCCATTATTGATGCGGCTCTAAACAGGTCGCGCATGGTGCTGATGTTCCTGGTATTGATTCTGGGTGCGGGCCTTGCCGCCTATATCGACATCCCCAAGGAATCGACGCCCGACGTCGACATCCCGATCATTTACGTCTCAATTCCGCACGAAGGAATTTCGCCGGGCGACGCGGAGCGATTGCTTGTCCGGCCGGTGGAGCAGCACCTTCAATCGATTGAGGGCATCACGGAAATGCGCTCGACGGCTTCACAGGGTTTTGCGTCGGTTCTGCTGGAGTTTGATGCCGGTTTTGATGCCGATCAGGCGCTGCTGGATGTCCGCGAGCAAACCGATAAGGCGAAAAACGATCTGCCCGACGATACCGACGAGCCGACGGTCACTGAAGTTAATATCAGCGACTTTCCGGTGCTGGTTGCGACCCTGTCCGGCCCGGTGCCGGAACGAACGTTATTTAAACTCGCGCAGACACTGAAAGACGCGATCGAAACATTGCCGACGGTACTTGAAGCGCGAATAAACGGCGACCGGGATGAAGTGCTGGACGTGCTGGTCGATCCGCTCCGGCT
>JAPYRS010000089.1 GCA_029936875.1 Alphaproteobacteria bacterium
CGCGCGAACAGTCGGAAATGAAAGAAGCGCGGGACCAGACCGCGCGCATCTCACAGGAAGTCGAAGCCCTTGTCCGCGCCCGGGAAGACGAAGCAGAGCACCGCTCGCGAACGGCTGAAGAGGCGGCGACGCTTGGCGGCGATCTGGCTGGCGCCGAATTCGCCCTGCAAGGACTGACTGAGGATTTTGCCAAAGAAGAGGCCCGCCGCCTCGCCCTGTCTGATCAAATTCGCGATTTGTCGGCTCGCACCAACCGCCTCACCGAACGTCTTGCCGAATTGCGCGGCGAGACGGCGATGACGGCAGGGAGCGCAGGCGACAGCGTTCCGATTACCCTTGCCGCCGCTGAAGCAGAAGCCAACAGCGCCAAAGCAAAACGGGTCGAAGCCACTGCCGCCGAAGCAGCCATCGCCGATACTTTACGGGAGACCGAATCTGAGGCGCTCCGGTTTAAGGCCGAAGCCGACGGGCTTTCACGGTTGCTGAACCTGAATAGTGACGATCTCTGGCCGCCGCTGATCGATTCGGTTTCCGTCGAGGCCGGATACGAAGTGGCCCTTGGTTCGGCACTTGGCGACGATCTTGGCGTCTCCACCGATTCCGGCGCGCCGGTCTATTGGCTGACGCGAGAGCCGGTGGGATCCGCACCTTCGCTACCGGGTGATGCGACACCGCTCAGCCAATTTGTTTCGGGTCCGCCGGCGCTAACGCTGCGCCTCAGCCAAATCGGTGTTGTCACCGCGGAGCAGGGCGAACGGCTTTCCCGTGACCTTGCCCAGGGCCAGCGGCTTGTCACAAAGGAGGGCGCGCTTTGGCGTTGGGACGGATTTACCGCCCGCGTTGATGCCGAAACCCCGGCAGCCACTCGCCTTGAACAACGTAATCACCTGAAGGACTTGCGCGACCAGGGCGTCTCGCTTGACCGCAAAGTTGAAGAACAATCCGCCCAGTTCGAGGCGGCTCGAGACCGCACGGCGGCCGCCACCGAAGCAGTGCGGGTTGCGGTTGACCGGGCGCAGCGGCTCAGTCTTTTGCAAGCGTCGGAGGCCGATCTCGGCCGCGAACTGGAAGAGGTTGGCAAATCCGGGGCCGAGGCGACCGAGGCATTCGCAGCAATGCCGCCCGCGGCAAACAAAAAGACCGAGATCGAAGAGGTCCGGACCAATACCGAAGCGCTTCGCCGCCGTTACGCTAGCGCTGAAGCAACGCGCGAAGGGCTGCAACGTGAAGCCAACGCGCGGGCCGAACGCATCACCGTGCTTGAAACCGATCTCGAATCCTGGAACCGGCGGGGCGAATCTGCGAAAGCACAAATCGAGGCGCTTGGCCTTCGTCGCCAGGAGGCGGTCGATGAAGTCGCCCGACTCGAAAAACTGCCAGAAGAAATCTCCAACCACCGTGACCGCCTGATGGGCGGCATTGAAACGGCCGAAACAGAACGCAAGCATGCCGCCGACGCGCTCGCCGATGCTGAAAGCACGCTTAGCGCCCGCGACAAGGCGGTTAAAGAAACCCAGGACGAGCTTGGTGCGGCGCGGGAAAATCGTGTTCGGCTCGAATCCAATTTTGAAATTGCGAGCCAGGCGCTCAACACCGTGGTCGCCTCGATTCGCGAAAAACTCGAATGTGAGCCACAGGAAGCGCTTTCAAAGTCGGATCACAAAGAGGGCAGTGACCTTCCCGACCTCACGTCGATTGAGGCGCGGCTTGATCGGCTGCGGCGCGAGCGGGAACGCATGGGCCCGGTCAACCTGCGGGCTGATATTGAGGCCGCCGAAATCACCGAACAGGTCGAAACGCTGCAAACCGAAAGCGCGGACTTGCAAGCCGCCATCGCTCGGCTTCGTCAGGGCATCCAAAGCCTCAACCGCGAAGGCCGCGAGCGCCTCTTGGCCTCCTTCGAAGAGGTCAACACGCATTTCCGCGAATTGTTCGAGCGCCTGTTCGGCGGCGGACGCGCCCATCTCGCGCTCACCGATTCGGATGACCCCCTTCAGGCAGGCCTCGAAATCATGGTCAGCCCGCCCGGCAAGCGGCTGCAATCAATGTCCTTGATGTCGGGCGGCGAAAAGGCGCTGACGGCGCTTGCGCTCCTGTTTGCGGTCTTCATGACCAACCCCGCGCCGATTTGTGTGCTCGATGAAGTGGACGCGCCTCTCGACGGCGCCAACGTCGAGCGTTTCTGTGATTTGCTGCGCGATATCGCCGCCAAGTCCGAAACCCGTTTCCTGATCATCACTCATAATTCCATCACCATGAGCCGGGTCAATCGCCTGTTTGGCGTGACCATGGAAGAAGCCGGGGTGAGCCAGGTGGTTTCGGTTGATCTCGAACAGGCGGAGACAATCAAAGAGGCGGTTTAGGTCGCCGATGGTGGGACCCGGAAGCGGATCACACGAGATCGATTTCGACGCCTTCAAAACCATAATTTCGATATATTTTTCAATCACTTAGTGGACATTCACGGGTTCTTGACACTGCCAGACCCAATCGCTAAGTTGCCGCCAGTTTTCAGCCGCGGATTTCAATGAATTTCAGGGATTTTTACCCACTTTTGATTGCGGGGTGAACCGTGACGGAGGATGACAATCTGCCTTCCCTGAAGGACTTCGAAAAGCGGTTGGAAGCGACCCGGAAACGGACGGCCCCGCCGGACCCTCATGAGGGAAGTGCAGGGCGTGGTATTTCCGGGGGCCTCGCCCAGGCGATGCGCGTCGGCATGGAGATGCTTGCCGCGCTTCTGGTTGGCTTGGCATTGGGTTGGTTTCTCGACGAATGGTTGGGAACCCGGCCTTGGTTGATGTTGGTATGTCTTTTGTTCGGCATGACGGCAGGGATCTTGAATGCGTACCGCGTGTCGCGGCGCTTGATGCAGGACCCGGCGGCTTTCGATCACCCGGACGAAAAGAATTAATAGCCGCCCTGTGGGGCGGCGATATTGCGAGAGGGTAGTGTGACAGTCGCACATGCAGCGGGCAGTCCGTTAGAACAGTTCAAGATCACCCGCCTCGTGGAAATGGAAGTGGGCGGGCTTGATGTCTCCTTCACCAATTCCGCCGTGTGGATGGTCGTCGTAATCGTGGCGATATCGGTGTCGCTGCTATTTGCCATGCGCAAGGGCTCGATGGTGCCGGGTCGCGGGCAGTCGGTTGCGGAACTCTCATACGAATTTGTCGCCAACATGGTGCGAGACAATGTGGGATCAGCCGGTCGTGCCTATTTCCCGTTCATCTTCTCGCTTTTCATGTTCATTCTTTTTGCAAATATACTCGGCCTGATCCCCTACGCCTTCACCGTTACCAGCCACATTATCGTTACGTTCGCGATGGCGATTACGGTTTTCCTTGGTGTCACCGTAATCGGCCTGATCAAACACCGGATGCGCTTCTTCACCCTGTTTTTGCCTAAAGGCATACCGATGGTGATTGCGCCGTTCCTGGTGATTATTGAATTATTTTCTTATCTCGCGCGCCCGATCACGCTCAGCCTTCGTCTGTTTGCCAACATGATGGCCGGACACACGCTGCTGAAGGTTTTTGGTGGATTTGTTGTCGCGCTGGGATTTCTCGGCATTGGCCCGTTCGTATTTATCATCGCACTTTACGGGCTCGAACTCATGGTCGCTTTCTTACAGGCCTATGTGTTTGCCATTTTGACCTGTCTTTACCTCAACGACGCGTTGCACCTGCATCACTAGGCGCAACGAAAAACTCGAACCACTCGTATTCATTTTTTGAAAAACCTTGGAAGGGAATTGATCCATGGAAGTTGAAGCCGCAAAACAAATTGGCGCTGGACTCGCCGCGATTGCCATGGCCGGTGCCGGTGTTGGTATTGGTCTGATCTTTGCCGCATACGTCTCAGCCGCGATTCGCAATCCGTCCGCCGCTGCCGGCCAGTTCGGTAACGTGCTGCTCGGCTTTGCGCTGACAGAAGCCGTCGCATTGTTCGCGCTGGTTATCTCCTTCCTGATCCTGTTCGGCTAAATCAAAGCCAAACGGTAAAGGACAAGAGACCGGTATGCCGCAACTCGATTTCGCTGATTTTGCCCCACAAATTGTGTGGCTGATCATCACGTTTGCGCTTCTTTATGCGGTGCTGGCGCGGCTCGTGCTGCCCCGCATTGCGGAAGTCCTGGAAGAACGTCAGGACCGGATCGCGGACGATCTGGAACAGGCCGAATCCTTGAGAAAAGAGGCACAAGCGGCGCTTGAGGCCTATGAGGCGGCGTTGAATGAGGCGCGCTCTGATGCGCACATCACGGCGCAAGTGGCGCATGCCAAACTCGCAGAAGAAGCGGCCGCGCAAAACGAAGAGCTTGAGGCAAAGATCAATGCCCAGGCATCGGAAGCGGAAGCCCGGATCAATGAGATGCGGGTTCAGGCCCGTGACGAGATCCGCAAGCTGGCACGAACGGCAGCGCGGCAGGTGACGGCCCGTTTGATCGGCCTTGATCCCGGCGATGCGGCGACCGACGCGGCGATCGACAGACGCCTGAAAGAAGGGGTCTGAGATGGCTGAATTTTTCCACGAAGCGGAAACCTGGGTCGCGATCGCCTTTGTTATCTTTTTCGGCATCATCATGCGCGTTGGCTACGGGCGGATTGTCGGTCTTCTCGACAAGCGGTCTGAAAAGATCGGCAGCGATCTCGACGACGCCCGCAAGCTTCGCGAAGAAGCGCAAAGCCTGCTCGCCGATTATCAGCGCAAAAAACGGGACGCCGAAAAAGAAGCCGAAGAGATCATTTCTCAGGCGAAAGAAGAAGCGATCCGCCTCGCCAAAGTCGCCGCCGAGAAACTGGAAGAGACCGTAAAGCGCCGCACCCAGGTGGCAATTGACAAAATTGCCAATGCCGAAGTGCAGGCCATTCTCGAAGTCCGCAATACTGCCGTTGATGTCGCGGTCGATGCGGCACGCGCGCTGATCGCGGATAATCTCGACGAGAAAAAAGCAAGTGAGCTTATCGATACCGCGGCGGAAGAACTGGATTCAAATCTGCACTAACTGCATCCGCCATCGTGCGAGCATCGATAAGCCCCGTACCTCAATTTGAGCGCGGGGATTTTTGTTTGCCACGACACCTTTTCAATTGCCTAACGGCCTTTTTGTTTGCCTCAAAGGCTTTTTGTTTGCGTCCTCGCTTGGCCTCGGTAACACTTGCGCCATGGAAAACATAATCAAACGCGGATTTACCCGTATCGAAGAAGGCCAGGTCCATTTTCGTTACACCGGTGACTTTCGCGCCGCCCGGCCGCTGGTCATGCTGCATGCCTCGCCGGCGTCATCCATTACGGTCGAGCCGCTGATGCGAAGGCTTGCCGGTACCCGGCCGATCATCGCCCCCGACACGCTGGGCAACGGGGATTCAGCGCCGGCGTTTCAGAAAATTCCGGATATCGAGGATTACGCCGAAGCGCTTGGGCGGATATTGGATGCGCTGGGCATCGAAGAAGTCGATCTTTACGGCACCCATACCGGCGCCTCGATTGCCGCCGAACTCGCCATCGCCCAGCCGAAACGTGTGCGCAATCTGCTGATTGACGGTATCGGACTCTATGCCGAGGACGACCTTGTTGAGATTCTTGCCAATTACGCGCCGGCCATTGAGCCGGACCCAATCGCCAGTCATTTGAACTGGGCCTGGCATTTTGTCCGCGACCAGCAATTCTTTTTTCCGTGGTTCCGGCGCAACCCCGAACATCGCCGCAATGTTGATGTCGCCCCGATTGAATGGATTCACGGCACAGTTCTGGACGTGCTGAAATCGATCACGACCTACCACCATGCCTACCGCGCCGCATTCCGGCATCCGAAAAGGCAACGCCTGCCGATGGTCGGCGTGCCGTCGCTCATATTTGGCGAGCCGACCGACCCTTTGGGCGTGATGCAGGATGAAGTTTGCGCGCTGGTGCCGGGCGGCAGGAAGGCCGATCTCACCGATCAATCCGGCGGCTCATTGGCGGCAAAGGCAACCGAGATCACGCGCTTTCTCGACCGTGACGGAACCGACACTGCGCTTGCGAAAGCCGCCGCTTCCGAGCCTTCGAACGCGCGCGCAACGCCTGCGGGTCATCTGATAGATCGTGACTTTGTTGATGTCACCGAAGGCCAGCTTCATATCCGCCGCGCTGGACCGGCTAACCCAAAAAACCCGGTGCCGTTGATCCTGTTGCAGTCTTCGCCCTATAGCGCGCGGACGCTGGAGCCGTTGATCAACGCGCTTTCAAAAGACCGGTTGGTGATCGCGCCGGATCTGCCGGGCCTCGCTGATTCAAGCCCGCTGTCACAGGACAAGCCCGGCATCGGCGACTTTGCAGAAATGATTGGCCGCGCTTTGGACGCGCTCGGCATCGATAATTGCGACATTTACGGCACCCACACCGGCGGCACCATCGGCATGGAGCTTTCGATCGCCAGGCCGGAACTTGTTCGCCGTCTGATCATCGACGGGATCGGATTCTATACGCCCGAATTTCAGGCCGAGATCATTGCGAACTACGCACCGGAAATCGCGCTCGACGAATTTGGGAGCCATATTTTTTGGGCCTGGCATTTTGTCCGCGACCACAGTTTTTTCTGGCCCTGGTATATGCGGGACCAAGAGCACCTCAGCCCCGGTGCGCCGCCCGCGCCAGACATCATTCACGCCAATACCGTCGATCTGCTGAAGGGCATTGGCAGTTACCACCATGCCTTCCGGGCGACATTCTCGCATCCGAAGAAGGAGCGATTGCCCGAGGTAACCGTGCCGACAATGTTTATCGGCCGGAGCGACAATATTGAAACGTCGAACGAAGCCAAGGCATCGGCGTTGGTGCCGGGGGCGAAGATGAAAGTCGTGCCCGCCGGTGACGACGCCATTGCCAGCAAGGCGGCAGCGATTATCGAATTTACGGCGGGTTAGTTCTGTCTCTGACTGAAATCGCTCCGGCAGCCAATGCTATTCAGCCGCTTCTGGAAGTGCGGCTGGTCGCCAGCGCAACACCGGTTGGCGGGCCGCGCGAGTTTCATCAAGCCGCCTAACCGGCGTGAGGACCGGCGCATTCTTGAACATTTCCGCTTTGCCTGATTTTGCGTCTGCGGCCAGCGCCTTCAGCGTTTCAATAAACTGATCGAGCGATTGTTTTGATTCCGATTCGGTCGGCTCGGTCAGCAGCGCACCATGAACGACCAGCGGGAAATATATCGTTGCCGGATGGTAACCCTCGTCGATCATCGCCTTGGCAAAATCGAGCGTGGTTACATCGGTGCCATTTAGAAACGTGTCGTCGAACAAAACCTCGTGCATGTAAGGGCCGGGGTACGGCACCGAGAGATCGTCTTTGAGCCGGGCCGCGATGTAATTTGCGTTGAGCACAGCATCTTCCGAGATTTTACGAAGCCCGTCGCTGCCATGACTGAGGATGTAAGTGAGCGCCCGGACAAAGACCCCGGCCTGACCATGAAAACTGCGCATCCGGCCAAGATGATTTGTCGCGCGGTCACCTTCGCCAGCGTTGTGTTCAACAATTGTGTACCCGTCATCGGATTTGATGACGTGTGGCAGCGGCGCGAAACGCCCGAGTTCCGCCGTCATCACGACCGGTCCTGCACCGGGTCCGCCGCCGCCGTGCGGCGTTGAAAATGTCTTGTGCAGATTAAGGTGCATCGCATCGATGCCGAGATCGCCAGGCCGCACTTTGCCAACCAGCGCATTAAAATTGGCCCCGTCGCAGTAGAAATAGGCGCCGGCCGCATGCACCGCCTCGGCAATCTCAACAATGTCTTCTTCAAACAAGCCGCAGGTATTGGGATTGGTCAGCATGATGGCGGCGACATCGGGGCCAAGTTTTTCAAGCAACGCCGCCTTGTCGATGCGGCCGCGTTCGTTCGACGGCACAGCGTCGATGCGGTAACCACAGAGCGCCGCCGTTGCCGGGTTGGTGCCGTGCGCCGAATCAGGCACAAGCACGCGTTCCCGCGCATTGCCCATGGCCTCGAGAGCGGCGCGGATTGTCATCAGCCCGCACAACTCACCGTGCGCACCGGCAGCGGGCGACATTGCAATCGAATCGAACCCGGTGAGACCTTTCAGCCAGGACGCAAGCGTATCGATCATTTCGAGCGCACCTTGCACGGTCGACATCGGCTGCAACGGATGAATGTCGGCAAACCCCGGAAGCCGCGCGACTTTTTCGTTGAGTCGCGGATTGTGCTTCATGGTGCACGAACCCAGCGGATAAAGACCGAGATCAATCGCATAATTCTTCTGACTGAGGCGAACGTAATGACGGACGGCCTCCGGTTCCGACAGTCCGGGAAGACCGATTGAGCGTTTTCGCGCCGCTGCACCGATCCGCGAATTCCTGAGTTCGACCTCCGGCCAGTCGACACCGCTGCGGCCTGAAGCGCCCTGTTCAAATATCAACGGCTCCGCCATGTCGAGGCCACGGTGGCCTGAATGCGTGGTGATTTCGGTCATGCCAGCACCCGATTGAGTGCGCCAGCGAGCGCCTCAATGTCATCTTCCATTGTCAGTTCGGTGGCCGTCACCAAAAGAAGATTTTCCAGCGCGGCTTCGCCCGGATAGAGACGCGAGACCGGAATGCCGCCGAGCACACCGCGCGCGGTCAATTCGTTGGCGACCTGTTCAGCCGGTTGTGGCAACCGTAACGTGAATTCATTGAAGAACGTGTCGTTGATCACTTCGGCACCGCCGATGCCGTCAACGCGGTCGGCGAGTTTCACCGCGTTGGCATGATTGAGCCGCGCAAGTCGCGTGAGGCCCACTTCGCCGAGCAGTGTCAGATGGATCGAGAAGGCAAGCGCGCACAGTCCGGAGTTGGTGCAGATGTTACTGGTCGCTTTTTCACGGCGGATATGTTGCTCGCGTGTCGAAAGGGTGAGGACAAAACCACGGGCGCCGTCCTGATCAACCGTTTCGCCACAAAGCCTGCCGGGCATCTGGCGAACAAATTTTGAACGGGCCGCAAACAGGCCCAAATAGGGTCCGCCAAAACCAAGCGGATTGCCGAGCGACTGCCCTTCGCCGATGACAATGTCGGCGCCCATTTCGCCGGGCGAGGCCAGCGCGCCGAGCGAGACCACCTCGGCGACGGCGACAATAAGCAGTGCACCAAGTGCATGACAGGCGCCGGCGATTTTCTTTAAGTCTTTGATACGGCCAAAGAAATCCGGGTTCTGCACGACCACACATGAGGTCTGATCATCAATCAGCGCGGCCAAGTCTTCCGCTTCCAAGGGATTCTGTGGCGCGGCATGGACTTCGAACTCGGTGTAATGCGACTGCGTCACCGTCGCTTCTCGGTACTGCGGGTGAAGCCCGCCGGACAGAATTGCCTTCTTTCGGCGCGTCACGCGGTTCGCCATCATTACCGCTTCGGCGCAGGCGCTGGCACCGTCATACATCGACGCGTTGGCCGCATCCATTCCCGTCAAAAGTGCCACCTGAGTCTGAAACTCAAACAGCATTTGAAGCGTGCCCTGGCTAATCTCAGGCTGATATGGCGTGTAGGAGGTCAGGAACTCGCTGCGCTGAATGAGATGATCGACCGCCGCAGGAATGTGATGGCGGTAGGCACCGCCGCCAAGAAAAAAGGGAACTGACCCGGCAGTTGTGTTTTTCGCCGCCATCGCCGACATAATGCGTTCAACTTCGGCTTCACCCTTGTGCGTCGACGGACCGAATAATTCTCTCGGCATGCTACCCGTCGGGACGCCTGCGAACAGTTCGTCGATATGGGCAACGCCGATTGCCGCCAGCATTTCGCCGCGTTCTGTCTCGGTATGCGGAAGGTACCGCATTAATCGAGGCTCGCGACGTAGGCCGCATAGGCTTCTGCGTCCATCAATTGTTCGAGCTCATTCAAATCGTCTAGTTGGATTTTCATGAACCACCCCTCGCCTTCGGCGTCCTCGTTGACGGCACCGGGATTTTCTTCGAGTTCACCGTTTATTTCGATAACTTCGCCGGAAACGGGTGCGTAAACCTCGCTCGCCGCCTTCACCGATTCAACCACCGCCGCTTCGGACCCGGCCTCGAGCGTTGTTTCGACAGCGGGGAGTTCAACAAAAACGACATCGCCCATTTGTTCCTGGGCGTAATTCGAAATGCCAATGGTCGCAACTTCACCTTCGAGTTTGATCCATTCGTGTTCACGTGAATATTTTTTATCGGTCATGATTTGCACCTGCCTGCGAATTATTTCTTGAAATATTGATGGGGCACGAACGGCATCTTGGTGATGGTCGCGTCTTGCACGACCTCGCGGACGACGATTCCGATGACGGTCCCGGCTTTGGCAAACGGCGTGCGGATATAACCCATTGCGAGCGGTCCCTTAAGCGTTGGCCCGAAGCCGCCGCTGGTAACCTCGCCGATGTAATTGCCCTTCATGTCGAGCAGTTCGGCGCCTTCCCGAACGGGAGAGCGGCCGGAGGGAAGGATGCCGACACGGCGAATGCCCGGTTTTTCTTCGAGCTGTTGCTGAATGATGCGGTCACCGGGAAAGCCACCCTCACTGCGGCGGCGTTTGGAGATGGCCCAAGTGAGACCGGCCTCTATCGGTGTTGTCTGCGGCGTGAGGTCATGGCCGTAGAGACAGAGCCCGGCCTCGAGCCGCAAGGTGTCGCGTGCGCCCAACCCGGCCGGCTCGACCTCCGGTTCATCGACCAAAAGGCTCGCGAGGCGAGGCACGTCGTCGCCAGCGACGGAAATTTCAACCCCGTCCTCGCCGGTGTAACCGGAGCGGCTGACGATTGCAGCAATGCCTGCGACATCCATTTTGGCGGCGTGCATGAATGAAAGTGCGGCGACATCGGGCGCATGACGGGCGAGCACGGCAACCGCTTTTGGCCC
>JAPYRS010000090.1 GCA_029936875.1 Alphaproteobacteria bacterium
GGCTGAAACCCCTTGAAACTGCTACCACCGAGAAAAAACCGATCCGTAATACCGACATCCTGCCCGATACCGACAATATAACCTTCACGAAGCCTAGCAATCGCGATCCAGTCATCAGCCACAGGATAGTAAAAGGCGTAATTCAGTTCATTCTTCAGATATTGTTTGCTACCGCCGAGCCCAGCCAAAGTCTGGTCAAATCGAATGATAAATCCATCAGTCGGGCGCAATGTGTCGTTGCGAACATCGTAGGAAAGGGACTGCCCGATCGCCGAGGTGACCGACGTGCCTGTTTGGTCGATGATGAATTGAGACGCATCAGAACCGACATCGGATATTGTTTCTGATTGAATCAGGTATCGAACGCTGTGCCGTAAATTTTGGGTCACCCCATACCCTGCCCGAAGCGCAAAGCCGACGTGTGCCGAGTCAAATGAACTCTCCGATTGCCGGTTTGAAGATGTCCGAAATACGTCGAACCCGGCGGCGAGATTTCGATCGAGAAAATAGGGCTCGGTAAAAGACAGGTCGATCTGTTGAGACCGCGCTGAAATCTGAAATGAAGCGCTCAAATCCTGGCCCTTGCCGAGCAGATTGCGTTCTTGAATTGTGACGTCCGCAACGGCACTATCGACCGTTGAAAATCCAATACCGAACGTCAAATCACCCGTTGACTGCTCTTGGACGGCGACGTTGACCACCGTCTTGTCTTCGGCCGAACCGGGTTCATTTGATAATTCGACGGTTGAAAAATATGCTAGGCCACGAATCTGGCGACGAGACTCACGCAGGCGCGCGGCATTGAAGGCATCCCCTTCCGTAACCCTAAATTCCCGGCGGATGACTTTGTCGAGGGTCCGAACGTTACCCGTGATATTGATCCGTTCGACGTAAACACGTGGCCCCTCGTCGACCTCAAAGACCAAATGTACGAGGTTGTTTTCACGGTCAAGAGTCGCGCGAGGAATCGCATCGACAAAGGCAAACCCGGCGTTACCAATAACAAATGTCAGCTCTTGAATGGTCTCTTCTACTTTTTCGGCGTTGTATCGATCACCTTCTTCAATCTCAATGAAGCTTTCGAGAAATTCTGAAGAGATCGATCGAATATTTGAATCAACCGCAATCGAACCGATCTTGAAGCGTTCGCCTTCCTCAACACTGAAGATGATAAAGAAGTCGCTGCGATCTGCCGCTAATTCGGCGACTGCGGAAATGACCCGGAAGTCGGCATAACCGTTCTTCAAATAGAAGCGCCGCAGCAATTCCCGATCAAAGGTCAACCGGTCGGGATCGTAATTGTCCGCTGATGAGAAGGGCCGCCAAAATCTGGTTTCCTTGGTGGAAAGCTCTGATCGCAATTTTCGATCAGAAAACGCGCGGTTGCCAATGACGTTGATTTTACGGACGCCGGTCACGTCCCCTTCCGAAATCTCAAAGATGAGATCAACCCGGTTTTGCGGAAGCTGAATAACCTTTGGTTCGACGGTCGCAGCGAACCGGCCGCTGCGGCGATAGACTTCGATTAGGCGCTGTAGATCGTTTTGGACGCGACTACTGGTAAAGACAACGCGTGGCCGCAACTGCACTTCGGCGGCCAGCACATCGTCATCAATGATCAGATTTCCTTCGAACGCGAGGCGGTTGATGATCGGGTTCTCAATGACGCTGACCACTAGGTTATTGCCGGCACGCCGAATCGTGACATCCGAAAAAAGCCCGGTCGCAAACAGCGCCTTCAGGGAAAGGTCAACTCGACCAGCAGTTATCTGTTCACCGGGCCGGATGGTCATGTAGGATTCGACCGTCGCCGCCTCGATCCTCTGGTTGCCCTCCACAAAGAGGCGGTCCAGTACCGCGGTTTGGGCCGCGGCGAGGCTCGACAGGGATAGAACCCCAAAAGGAGCGGCGGCAACGAACAGCAGCAGCGACACAAAAAACCCGATGTCGCCTCGCCTACCGAACGCCCACCGAGCGCAGCCCCGAATGACAGCTTGAATCACGAAAAAAGCCCGCTAACAAAACCAAATAAATTGAGACGCGAAAGGTCGTTGAAAGTACTAAACGCAAATAACATCAAGACAAGGGCTAATCCAATCCGCATCCCGAAGTCCTGCGCACGGTCGCTCAACGGGCGGCCCAGAAGCGCCTCAATTGAATAGAACAGAAGATGACCACCGTCGAGGATTGGGATCGGAAACAGATTGATCAGGCCGAGGCTGACCGACAGGAACGCCGCAAACTGAAGTGCGGCCAAAAATCCCAACTGGGCCACCTGCCCGGTCATCTGAGCGATACCGATGGGACCTGCAAGTTCCGACGTGCCGCGGGTGCCAACAATCATTTGCCGAATCGCGACAAACGTTGTTGAGATCACATCCAATGTCGCGCGGGCGCCATACCAGACTGCTGTCAGCGGGTCGTGGCGGACAAATTCTACAGAAGTTGAACGGATCCCAAGCCGGCCGAGCCGGATGACATTTCCAAAACCATCGGTCTGAACAACGAGGCTGGGCGTCGCCACCAACGAGATTTCTTGGTCACCGCGCAAAATCTGGAATGTGAGTGTCTCACCAGGGCGCAGCTGAACAATGCGTTGCAAATCTTCAAACCGGCGAATGGTGGCCGATCCAACTTGCAAGATTCGATCACCCGGTTCCAGGCCGGCTTCTTCTGCCGCACTGCCGGCGATGACCTCGTTGACGATGGGGGCTGTAAACGGTTGCCCAAAGAAACTGAAAATTCCGGCGAACAGGATGATCGCCAGGAGGAAATTTGCGACCGGTCCCGCTGCGACGACGGCGGTGCGTTGGTGAAGTGGTTTGGCTTGAAGCGTGTCGCCACGGTCGGCCGGTGACATGCCGGTCTGGTCTTTCGAAGGCGCACTGGCCGCATTCTCATCACCCAAAAACTTTACGTAACCACCGATCGGAATCGCAGCGACTTTCCATCTGGTGCCACGGCTATCGTTCCAGCCGATGAGCTCGCGACCGAATCCAAGTGAAAAAACCTCAACCCGTACACGGAACCATTGTGCGACTAGGTAGTGGCCCATTTCATGAACGAAGACGAGAACGTTGATCGTTACGTAGAACGTCAGGATGGTTCTCAGTCCATCTCCGATAAACTCGATCACGCGACTTTTTCCAACTCGTTCATCATGAGGTCAATTTTGCGATGACTGTATTCGCCTGGCGTCGCGCGTCCTGATCAATTTCAATCACTTCGCTGATTGTCGTCGCGTTGATGGTGGTGAGAGATTCAAGTACTTGCTCGACGGTCCGGGCAATATCGAAAAATCCAATTTGACGTTCGAGAAAGGCATAAACGGCCACTTCATTGGCGGCATTCAGCACCGTTGGTGCCGCGCCGCCTGCCTTTAGCGCTTCCCGTGCCAATCGCAGACTCGGAAAGCGAACCGTATCCGGGGCCTTAAAGGTCAGTTGACCGAGCGTCGCGAGATCCAATTTTTGCGCCGGTGCCTCGATCCGGTTGGGCCAACCCAATGCGTAGGCAATCGGCGTTCGCATGTCGGGCGTTCCGAGCTGGGCCAATACCGAACCATCAACATAGGCGACCATGCTGTGCACAACGGACTGCGGATGAATAACGATCTCGATTGCTTCCTCGGCCATTCCAAAGATGTGATAGGCCTCGATCAACTCGAGCCCTTTGTTCATCATCGTTGCCGAGTCGACTGAAATCTTTGCTCCCATCTCCCATGTTGGGTGGGCCATCGCCTGGTCCGGGGTGACATGGGCCATGACTTCTGGGTCGAGGTCGCGAAACGGACCACCCGACGCCGTCAGAATAATCCGGTCGATGGATTCGGGCTGATCGAAATCGAAAACCTGAAAAATTGCGTTATGTTCCGAATCGACCGGCAGCAGTGTGGAACCGCAACGTTTAACCTCGGCCATCACAAGTTCACCGGCGCTGACCAGGCATTCCTTATTGGCGAGCGCAAGAACGGCGCCCTGCCGAATGGCGGCAAGGGCTGGCTCAAGCCCCGCCGCCCCGACGATCGCTGCCATGACCCAGTCGGTCGGTCGCGCTGCCGCTGCAACCAATGCCTCTGCTCCAGCCGCAACTTCGATGTTGCTGCCGCTGAGGGCATCTTTTAATGCCTCGTAGTGATCCGGATTGCCAATGACCGCGAGTGAAGGCTTAAGTTTCAAGGCCTGCGCCGCCAATTGCTTGACGTTATTGTTCGCGGTCAGGGCCTCAACACGGTACCGCGCCGGATTACGTTCAATCAGATCAATGGTGTTGCAGCCGACGGACCCTGTCGATCCGAGGATCGTCAGGACCTTGGGTTCGCTGTCCGGGTGTGCGGCGGTCAGTGCCATAGGATCAAGTTACCATTGTTCATCAAGGCAAAGAGCGCAACGACGGGCGCTGCGACGATCAAGCCGTCGAGTCTGTCGAGAATACCACCATGGCCGGGAATGAGGTTTCCCGAATTTTTGACACCGAAATGGCGTTTTATTGCCGATTCGATGAGGTCTCCACCTTGAGATATGAGCCCGAGTGCGGCGCTGAGCAAGACCAGTGGCATCACGCCGATGTTCCAGAGTGAAGCCGCGATGGCACCGACCAGACCGGCCGCAACGACCCCGCCAATCAGGCCCGACCAGGTTTTGTTCGGGCTAATGGTGGGCGCCATTTTCGGCCCTTTTATGGATCGCCCAACGGCGATCGCGGCGGTGTCAAGGGCCCATAGAACCGCCAACAACCAGACGATCATCGTGGCTCCGGACATGGCACCGGCTTCAGTTTCCGTCGATGCCCGTAACCAGATCAATGCGACCGCAGGAAGCCCGAGATAAATCACACCGGCCGCGGGCCAACTTGGTTGGCGATTAAATCCGCGGGCAACGATAAAAATTGCAATCCCTCCAATAGCCAAAATCAGCAACGAAGCGACGTACAGATCGAGCGCCGCAAGAACGGCGCCGCCGCCGCAAACGCTCGCCTGAAGAGTTCCAAAAACAGATTTCAGGCCGGTGCCGCCGCACAACCGATCCCATTCATCGACCATCAACAGAGTGCCAAACAGGGCGAGCAGAAAAAAGACCCAGCCGCCGGCCCAGACACAGATGAGGGCGACCGGAATCAGGATGGCCGCGGATATGAGCCGGAGCCGCAGCGATTCGTCTGGTGCCTCGGGCATCCTTACGCGCTGGTCGCGCCAAAACGCCGGTCGCGGCCCTGAAATTCGGCAACGGCTGCGGCAAGATGATCCTTGGTGAAGTCGGGCCACAGCGTATCGAGAAACACCAATTCCGCGTACGCCATTTGCCAAAGCAGAAAATTGCTCAGTCTTTTTTCACCGCTGGTGCGAATCATCAGGTCCGGGTCAGGAATGCCGGCGGTGTCGAGCTGTTCGGCGAACTTTTCAACGGATATATCGGCCGGTTCAATTTCCCCGTCTCGCGCCTTTTGGGCGAGCGCCTGCGCCGCACGCAAGATTTCATTCCGACCACCATAGTTAAGCGCAACGATAAGGTTGAGACCAGTGTTGCCACTGGTTGTCGCGGTTGCCGACTCAACCAGCTTTTGAATGTCCTTTGGCAGCAATGAGGTGTCGCCAATAAAACGCATGCGCACATTACTGCGATGAAGATCAGCGAGCTCGCGTTGCAGATAGAGCCGCAACAGCCCCATCAAATCATTGATTTCGGTCTCCGGCCGCTTCCAATTCTCCGACGAGAAGGCGTACAGCGTGAGGTAGCCGATTCCGAGCTCACGGGCCGCCTCGACAGCCGATCTGACTGCCCGGGCGCCACGCTGGTGGCCGGCAATGCGGGGCAGCGAACGCGCCTTCGCCCAGCGGCCATTGCCGTCCATGATAATGGCAACGTGGGCCGGCGGCGGCGCCGTGTCTCCTATTGATTGCGGAACCGACACGGTTCAGACCTGCATGATTTCGGCGTGTTTCGATTCGAACATCCTGTCGATTTCAGCGACTTGGGTGTCGGTCATTTTTTGGAATTCATCGGCCCAAACCTTGTGGTCGTCTTCGGACATATCGTGGGCCTTTTCCATTTTCTTAAGTTCGTCCATGCCATCGCGGCGGACGTTCCGGACAGCGACACGGGCCTGCTCTGCATATTTTGAAGCGATCTTGCCCATTTCGGTGCGGCGCTCTTCGGTGAGGTCGGGAAGTGGCACGCGAACCAACTGCCCGTCGGCCGACGGATTTAGGCCAAGGTCCGCATCGCGAATCGCGACCTCGACCGCTTTCACCAGCGATTTGTCCCAGACCTGGACGCTAATCATTCTCGCTTCGGGAACATTGATGCTGCCAACTTGATTGATCGGCGTCGGCGTGCCATAAGCATCGACTTTGACCTGATCGAGAATACTTGCAGACGCGCGGCCCGTCCGCAACGTCGAGAACTCCCGTTTCAACGCTTCGATGGCGCCATTCATTCGCCGTTCAATATCGTCAACATCCGGATCAGACACCGCTCTCCCCCGTAGCAAGGATGGTTGATTCCGCTTCGGCCCCGATCAAAGTGCATTTACCGGTGCCGGCAAGCACATCTGCAAAGGAACCTTTGTCGTGAATTGAAAATACCAGGATCGGGATGTGATTATCGCGTGCGAGCGTTATGGCGGACGCATCCATCACCCGGAGGTCACGCGCCAGCACTTCAAGATAAGAGAGCTGTTCGTAACGAACTGCGGAAGGATCGGTCTTGGGATCGGCCGAATAAACGCCGTCGACTTGGGTACCCTTCAAAAGCGCGTCGCAACCCATTTCGGCGGCACGAAGGGCCGCCGCAGTGTCGGTGGTGAAGTAAGGATTTCCGGTACCGGCTGCAAAAATTACGACGCGGCCTTTTTCAAGATGACGAACGGCGCGTCGACGCACGTAGGGTTCGCAAACGCTGGCCATCGGAATGGCGGAAAGAACGCGGGTCGGTACTTCGATTTGGTCGAGGGCGTGCTGGAGCGCAAGCGCATTCATTACGGTTGCCAACATGCCCATATAGTCGGCACTGGCGCGTTCCATCCCTTGCCCGGCTGCGGGTCCGCCGCGGAAGATATTACCCCCGCCGACAACCAGGCAGACTTGCACACCTTGGCGACGAACAGTGGCAACCTCACCGGCAACGCGGTGGACGATATCCCAGTCAATACCAAAGCCGGTGTCGCCCATAAGGGCTTCCCCCGACATTTTTAACAGGACGCGGCGGTAGGGTATCGACATGGGGTCAGAATGCTCGCTCAATCAGGAGGTTCGACGCAGCCATTGGGGCCGAACCGACGGCCAAGATACACTAAATCTTGTGGCGGCAAAACCGCTAAGCTCTAGGTCTGGACCGGTTTTCCGCCATCGGGAAATTGGCAATGAATGCAGAAATCGCCGGACACAGGATCGCCGGGAAAGAGGGCCAAATTAGGGCGCCTCGAATTTTGCTCCCGGAAACGCCCGGGCCGGTGTCGCTAGGCGCCAGATACGGCGGCAACTTCAGCGGCAAAATCCGATTCTTCTTTTTCGATCCCCTCGCCAAGCGCAAACCGGACAAATCCGGTGATCTCGACGGCACCGCCAGCACTCTCGCCCACGGCCGCAACGGCATCAGCAATCTTGGTCTCATTGTCGATGACGAACGTCTGTTCGGTCAGCACGACTTCCTGAAAATATTTCCGGATCCGCCCTTCGACCATTTTCTCGACGATGTTGTCGGGCTTTCCTGATTCGCGCGCCTGATCGGCGAGGAGCTCGCGTTCACGCTTCACCAATTCCGGATCAAGACCGTCAATGCCGACAGACTGCGGATTGGTTGCCGCGATATGCATGGCGAGCTGCTTGCCAAAGGCATCCAGTTGGGCCGCGTCCCCGGTCGATTTCAATCCGACAATAACGCCGATGCGGCCAAGGCCCGTGGCAAGCGGGCCGTGGACATAGGAAGAGACAACGCCGTCATCAACAGACAGCATGGCGGTCCGGCGAAGGCTCATGTTTTCACCGATGGTTGCAACCAGGCTGGTGATTTCTTCCGTTACCGTGCGGTCATTGCCGGGATAGGCGGTCGCGCCAACAGCGTCAAAGTCGCCGCCCTGGTCGAGCGCCAGCTTGGCAACGTTGGTGACCAAGTTCTGGAAGTCTTCGTTACGGCTGACAAAATCCGTTTCCGAATTAATTTCGACGATGGCCGCCGACTTGGGACCAGAGGCCACGCCGACCAGTCCCTCTGCGGCAACGCGTCCGGATTTTTTCGCTGCCGCCGCAAGACCCTTTGTGCGCAACCAATCGGCCGCTGCCGCGAGGTCCCCATCGGTTTCAGTGAGCGCCTTTTTGCAATCCATCATGCCGGCGCCGGTGCGCTCGCGAAGGTCCTTCACGAGCGAAGCTGTAATAGCATTCATATTTTTATCGGTTCGATTCCAGAGTTCAATATGGGATGGGTCAGGTGGCGGGCTTTTCAGCAACGGCGTCCGCCGTCTTCGCCGCATCTGCCGCTGGCTTCTTGTCTGCTGGTGCGGCCGGTGCCTCTGCTGGTGCGTCCGGCGTTTTCGCAGGTGCTGCAGCGCCGGCTTTGGCGACGATCGTTTCGATCGGGCCTTCTTCTGAGGCGCCGATGTCTTCTCCGCGCGTCACCATTTCGGCCTGAATGCCGTCGAGAACTGCGCCCGAAAACAGATCGCAATAGAACTTGATCGCCCGCAGCGCATCGTCATTGCCCGGAACCGGATAGGTGATGCCATCAGGATTGGAATTCGAGTCGAGAACAGCAATCACCGGAATGCCAAGTTTCTTGGCTTCCTGAATGGCGATTTCTTCCTTGTTGGTATCAATAACGATCATGATATCGGGCTGGCCACCCATCTCTTTGATGCCGCCGAGCGCGCGCTCAATCTTGTTGCGCTGGCGTTCGAGCTTGAGCAATTCTTTTTTGGTCAGGCCCGAATCGTCGGCTTCAAGCTGTGATTCAAAATCGCGCAGCCTTTTGATCGAGACCGAAATGGTCCGCCAGTTCGTTAGCGTCCCGCCGAGCCAGCGATGGTTGATATAATACTGACCGCAGCGCGTCGCCGCCTGGGTCACCGCATCAGAGGCCTGTCGCTTGGTGCCGACAAACAGGATCCGGCCGCCGCCACTGACAACGTCCTTGATCGCATTCATCGCCGCGTACAAGAGAGGCACGGTCTGCTGCAAATCGATGATGTGAATGCCGCCGCGCTCGCCGTAGATGAACGGCGCCATCTTCGGGTTCCAGCGTCGGGTTTGATGGCCGAAATGGACGCCAGCCTCAAGAAGCTGACGCATGGTGAACGTCGGGAGAGTCATATTCTGTCCTTTACCGGTTTTACCGCCGCGGACGGAATCCAAGCATTTGCCCAGACACCGGATGGTGGGATCGACCTATCGGCCTGCCCGCCTTGTCCACGTGTGAATTTGGCTTGCGCCGGTGCGGTTGATACGCGTCATCGGCCCTGTCTGCAAGGGTTTTTCGTCCGATTTCTGGTAAATTAGGGCCGGATCGCCTGATTCGGCGGATTCATCGCTAAATGTCGCGAAGCCGGGCCACACCGGGGCTTCTTTCAAGTTGCTCGCGAAGCCCCGGTGAGATGGAAAATCCACCGGGTAGACCGATTTCGACTTCCCTGCCCGCTTCTGGAATCTGAATATGGATGTGCACCTCGCCTTTGCCCTGGCCCGCGTCCTTCAGGCGGGATTTCAGCACGCCGAGGTCTTTTTCGTCGGGTTCAGCGACGGAAGCCAAAAATATGTCGAGGCCCTTGGCGGCACTGGCGGCCGCGATGTCCAGTGATTTGATGCTATGGGCGGTGAACCGGACGTCGCCTGAATCTTCCCGTTTCGCCTCGACCGAGACGAGAATGGCGTTACCCGATTCGAGCAAGTCACGGGATGCCGCCAATGCTTCGGAGAAAACAGTAATTTCATAGGCGCCGCTGGAATCGGAAAGTTTGGCAAACGCAAACGGGTTACCCTTGGCAGAGCGACGAATTTGCCGGCCGAGGACGGCACCCGCCAGCTTGAATCGTTTCGGGGTGTGACCGGCTTCGGCAACCGCCTCGGCATGGGTGACAACTCCAAGCCGTTCCAAACTCAATTTGTAGGATTCGAGAGGGTGCGCCGAGATGTAGGTGCCCATGGCATTAAACTCCTGCCGAAGAAGGTCCATCTGCGACCACATTTCAGCATCAAGGCGAATTATCGAAGTTTGCGGCGCCGTCGACTCGCCAAACAGGCTCGCCTGACCGGTCGCCCGTGACTCGGCGGCTTTAGTTGCCGAGCGCATGATGAATTCGGCAGCGGCCAGAACGCTGGCACGATTGGGTTCAAGCGAATCGAATGCTCCCGAGCGGGCAAGATTTTCGACCTGCCGTTTGTTGAGGTTCTTGGGATCAACCCGATCGGCGAAATCGTCTATCGACTTGAACGGCCCTTCAGCATCCCGGTCCAGGACCAGTGCCTTCATCGCCTGGCGGCCGACATTCTTTAAAGCGGCAAGTGCGTAACGAACTGCGCCCTTTCCCTCTGCATCCTGCTCCACCGCAAAATCGGCGTGGCTCTTGTTAATGTCCGGCGGCAACATCGAAATTTTGAGCCGTTTCAGCTCTTCCCGGAAGGTGGCGAGCTGGGCGGGATTGTTGAGATCAAGCGTCATCGAGGCGGCAATGAATTCGACCGGGTAGTTCGC
>JAPYRS010000091.1 GCA_029936875.1 Alphaproteobacteria bacterium
GAGCGCACCGCGCCGCCGGTAACGGCGGTGGCAGGGCAAACCCCACCGGGAGCAAAACCAAATAGGGATGGCACGATGCGCTCGCGTATCAGGATCTGTTTTCGGATCCGTCGTCCGGGTCGGTTGCTCGAGGCGTTCGGTAACGGACGTCCTAGATGAATGGTCATCCCCCGCAAGGGGACAGAACCCGGCTTACAGGCCACCTGGCATCTCGCGCGACGGCGCGGCACCTAAAATGATTCGCGCCGCAGGCGCGCGTAATCGTGTGGGATGCGTCGTTGAGGCGCGTTAGCCGATTTCGAGTTCAGCCAACTCGTAGGTCGAATTGTAAATCGGGTAGGCGATCTTGAGCGGGATCAGATCGTCGCCCAATGTCCAAAGCTCTTCGTTGCCGGTGTGCGGGCGGCGAAGAAGAAACGCCCAGTGATCCGCCTTGTATGTTCCGGCGGGAACCGTCAGTTCTTTCTCGCCGTAATGCTCCACCGTCAGGGATGTTTTTGAAAGCATCGGCCCGGTGCCGCCGTCCGGTTCGGGCGACGACATCAGTGCCGTCCATTCCTGTTGCTTTGGGCCCGCTTTGTTGAACTGGGCGAGGTGCCAGATGTCGCAGATGATCGGGTGGGCGCCGAACGAGCGTGGCCGCTCGCCAATATCAAGGCGTTGCCTGAAGCGGCCTTCCTTGACAGTAAAACCTTCGCACTCGGCCCCGGTTGCATCAAAGTTAAACCACGACGAGCCGACGAATTTGTCGTGGAGGGTGAGGCGGACAAAACAGTCGAGCGGTTTCCAGTCGGCATCAACCGAGTAGGTGACATCGCGGAGCAATTCGTGGTCGTCCATTTCGCACAGCGCCCGAAACGTGCGCGCGCCGTCACCATGTTTGGTGATGGTGAAATTTTCCCGGCCGATTTCCTCGCCTTCCCGCAAATAAAGGATCTTTCCGGATGTGGTGGCGTGCTGCATGGTCGATTTCCTTCCAATTTGGGTCAGTCTAGCCTAGTTGAGGAGAAGGGTGTCGATCTAGAACAAACAAAGAACAACGCCGCCCCGGGCAAAGTCTAGAAATGCCCGGCAAATGAAATCAGCCCTCAGTTGTGGCGATTTCTTACTAAGAACATAAACAGAACACAATTCCGCCCCACTCCGGGACTAGAAAGTGCTGCCTTTAACTTGGAATGCGGTCTTTCGCCGTCGGCAGGCGCGCCGCGAGCACTTGATCGGGGTCGTCCGGCACTTGGATTTGGTTCTTAAGTATTTGCAATACCCACAGAATTACTTGGTAACCCCATTGACGCCCATAGAATGTCATGATAACCCATATTGTCCCATAAGGCCCCAGCGGGGGTTTCGGCGGCGGTTTTCTCCCGTTGCCAATCCAAACCAACCCTTGGCAGGGGGGTCGGGACTGAAGTGGGAAGTGATGCCGGGGAGGCGGCGTGGCACTATTTACGTCGACATACGTGAACAAGGTGGATCGGAAGGGCCGGGTCTCCGTGCCTGCATCTTTCCGCATGGCTTTGGACGGGCAGACCTTTGCCGGGATCATCCTCTATCCGTCCTTCGTCCATGACGCGCTCGACGGCGCCGGCATCGATCTGCTGGAAAAACTGGCGGCCTCGGTCGATCAGTTCGACCCCTTCACCGACCAGCACGATGCGTTCGCGACAACCATTTTTGGCGATTCGGTGCAGCTTCCGTTTGATGCCGAAGGCCGCGTGAACCTGCCTGAGAATTTACTGGCCCATGCCGGCATTACCGAGCAGGCGGCATTCCTTGGCCGCGGCGGGACTTTCCAGGTGTGGGAGCCTGCGGCCCTCACCCAATACAAAAAGGAAGCGCTCGAAAAAGCACGCGCCGACCGGGCGGCACTTCGCCGTCATCCAAGCCCGGAGTCGAGTGAATGAACGGCGCGGTTCAACATGCGCCTTCTCACACACCGGTCCTGATCGAAGAAGTTCTTGCAGCACTTGAACCATCCGACGGCGATGTCATCATTGACGGCACCTTCGGCGGCGGCGGTTATTCCCGCGCACTGCTAGACGCTGCCGACTGCCGCGTCTTCGGCATCGACCGCGACCCGGACGCGCAAGCGCGGGCGCGTGCATTGCAATCCGAATATCCGGGACGGTTTGAAGCCGTCGATGGGCGCTTTTCGGCAATGGCCGATTTAATGCGCGACCACGATGTTGAGGCGGCCGACGGGGTCGTGCTCGATCTCGGATTGTCGTCGTTTCAACTTGATGATGCGTCGCGCGGATTTTCTATCCAACACGACGGCCCGCTCGACATGCGGATGAGCGGCGAGGGGTTAAGCGCCGCCGACTTTATTAATTCGGCCGACGAATTCACCCTCGCCGATACGATCTGGCGCTACGGTGAGGAGCGAAAATCTCGCGCTATTGCGCGCGCCATTGTTGCAGCCCGCGATGAAGCACCGATTGAAGGTACAGAGGCGCTGGCAAACATTGTCGCCGGTGCCGTAGCCGGTGGCGGCCGCCAACGCATTCATCCCGCGACCCGGACTTTTCAGGCGCTGCGCATTTATCTCAACGAAGAACTCGGGCCGAGCGGCGAACTGGAAGCCGGGCTAATCGCCGCTGAAAATATTCTCGCAGTGGACGGGCGCCTCGCTGTGGTTTCGTTTCATTCGCTCGAAGACCGGGTGGTGAAAACGTTCATCACGACACGCGCAGGCGACGCGGCCCAGGGAAGCCGCCACCTGCCGCCGACGCGGGATGGCCCGACACCGACATTCAAGGCCAAGTTCCGCGGTGCACACAAACCAACGACTCGGGAAAATGCCGCCAATCCGCGCGCGCGTTCGGCGCGGCTGCGTGCCGCCGTTCGCACCGCCGCGCCCCCCTGGCCGAAACGAGCCGCCGCATGATGCGCCCAATCATGGGGGCTGCAATCGTGCTTGTCGCGATCATTTCGTTTGGTCTGTACGAACTCAAAATTGAAGTCCGTGGTCTCGAATCGGAGCTTTCCGGCCTGCGCACCGGCATTACGGCGGAAAAAGAAAACATCCGCGTTCTTAACGCCGAATGGAGCTACCTCAACCGGCCCGAACGCCTCGGCAACATGGCCGCACGGCATCTTGAACTGGCCCCGATCGTAAGCACTCAGTTTATTGACGCCGCGATGATTCCGATGCGGCCACCGCCGTATGTGCCGGACGTTGCCAGTCTGATCCCGATGGACGACGGCCTCGGCGGCGCGATGGTGAAACCACGCTTCGTCGGCGGCGTGTTCCTGCCGCAGAAAAATCCGCGCACCACCATCCGGTCTGCAGGCGAGGTGCCCCAATGACATATGCGCGCCAGGGCACACCACAGACCTATGCCCGTCACAGCGGAGAAAATTCGCGCCGCGTGCAAATCGAAGGCGTGGCGGCGGCGGCGTTAAAGAAAAGCCAGGCGCGGCTGACCGCTGTTGCGGGAATATTTGCCATCGGCTTCCTGGTCTTGGCGGGCCGGGTGGTCGACCTCACCTTGGTGCGGATACCGGAGCTGTTTGCCGCGCCGCCTGTCGTCACGGCGCTCGCGTTCCGGCCCGACATCACCGACCGTAACGGCATCCTGCTCGCAACCAGCCTCAAAGGCGTCTCGCTTTACGCCAATCCCCGTGACATTCCCAATCCGAAACAGGCGGCGCGGCATTTGGCGGCCATTATTCCCGGTCTTGATCAGGCCGCAACGGTCGCGCGGCTTTCATCTGAAAAAAGTTTTGTCTGGCTTGAGCGCCACCTTGGCCCGCGTCAACAGGATGCGATCAACCGGCTCGGCATTCCCGGTCTCAATTTCGAGCCGACGGTGAAACGGATTTATCCGCAGGGCCGGCACGCGGCTCACGTAATCGGTTACGTCGGCATCGACAGCGAAGGCCTCGGCGGCATCGAAAAGACGCTCGATTACGAAGGCCGGCAAGACGAGACCCGCGCGCAGGTGCTGTCGATTGATCTTCGTGTGCAAAACGCGCTCCGCGAAGAACTCATTTGGGCGGTTGCCGAATTTCGTGCAATCGGTGCGGCCGGAGTGGTGATGGATGTCGCCACCGGTGAAATTCTCGCGCTGGTGTCGCTGCCGGATTTTGATCCCAACCGCATCGATCAATCAATTAATGATCAGCGTTTCAACCGCGCGACCCTCGCGGTTTACGAAATGGGTTCGACCTTCAAGACATTCACGACGGCAAACGCGCTTGAGATTGGCACGGTTAATCTCAAATCTGGGTACGACGCGAGCGAGCCGATCCGGGTCGCACGATTTATCATCCGGGACGATCACGCCAAGAACCGCTGGCTGTCGGTGCCGGAAATTCTTGTTTATTCGTCGAACATCGGTGCTGCAAAAATGGCGCTCGATATCGGCTCGGAACGGCAGCGGAAGTTCCTCGGGGATCTCGGGTTATTGCGTGCGGCAGAAATCGAACTGCCGGAAGTTGGTTCGCCGCTTTCGCCGACGCCGTGGCGCGAAATCAATACGATGACAATCGCCTTTGGTCACGGGGTCGCCGTATCGCCGGTGCAATTGGCAAACGCCTTTGCGACGATCATCAACGGCGGCGTCCACCACGTGCCGACATTGTTCAAACGGGTGCCGGGTGCACGGACACCTGGGAAACGCGTGTTGAGCGAGCATGTGTCCGCCGACATGCGGCATCTGCTTCGCCGCATCGTGGTTGAAGGCACAGGCAAGAAAGCGGCGGCCCCCGGTTACGTCGTTGGTGGCAAAACCGGCACCGCGGAAAAAGCCAAAGCCGGTGGCTATAACCGGAAAGCCCTGATCGCATCTTTTGTGGGCGCCTTTCCGATGAACGACCCGCGTTATGTCGTGCTCGCTCTGCTGGATGAGCCGAAAGGCAACGAATCGACATTTAATTTTGCCTCGGCGGGCTGGACCGCCGCCCCCACCGTTGGACGCATAATCAGCCGTATCGCGCCGATCCTCGCGGTCAAACCAATCGATGAAGACGACCGTCAATTGATGGCGGCGGCGTGGACACCGTGACGGAGGTTGAGGAAATGAATCTCGACGACCTCGCGGATCGGGATGCGGGCGGGCTCGACGTGACCGGGCTCACCGCCGACAGCCGGACGGTTCTGCCGGGATATCTTTTTGCCGCATTCCCCGGCGCGAATACGGATGGCGCGCGTTTTATTGACGAGGCTATCGCCCAGGGCGCCGTCGCGATTCTCGCGCCGACCGGGACGGTGATCGATTCTAAGACTGTCTCCCTGATCACCGACGACAATCCGCGCAAACGGTTTGCGGAAATGGCGGCGCGCTTCTACCCGAAATCGCCAGCAACGATTGCGGCGGCGACCGGCACTAATGGCAAGACCTCGGTCACCTGGTTTGCGCAACAAATCTGGGCGGCGCTTGAATTGCGGGCGGTTAGTTTCGGCACACTCGGCGTTCACGGCAGTGGTGTTGCGCTGGACGCACCACTTACGACGCCGGAACCGGTGTTGCTGCATCGGCTTCTTCAGGAGGCCGCCGACGAGGGCATCACCCATGTTGCGCTGGAAGCGTCGAGCCATGGCCTTGCCCAGCACCGTCTCGACGGCGTTCAAATCAAGGCGGCGGCGTTCACGAATTTGAGCCTCGATCATCTCGACTATCACGGCACGCCCGAGAATTATCTCGGCGCAAAGATCCGGCTGTTTTCTGAAGTGCTGGCCGGTGACGGCGTTGCTGTGTTGAACGCCGACGCGCCCGAGTTCGAAGAATTTGTTGAAGTCTGCGCCACGCGCGATATCCGCGTTCTATCTTACGGACTTGGCACGGAGGCCGATCTACACGTTGAGAACCTGGCCGCATCCAAAAACGGTGTTGAACTTGATCTCAGTGTTGAGGGCGCACGGCACCATCTTCATTTCAATCTATTTGGTGACTTTCAGGCCCTGAACGCGGTTGCCGCGCTCGGCCTCGTGATCGCGTGCGGCGGCGACTCGCAGTCGGCGATCGCGGCACTACCGTCGCTGGTGACCGCACCGGGGCGGATGGAACTTGTTGCGACAACGCCTGACGGCGGCACGATATTCGTTGATTACGCGCATACGCCGGATGCACTTCGTGCGGCACTTAATGCGGCGCGCGATCATGCGACACGTTCGACGACACTGTTGTTTGGCTGCGGCGGTGATCGCGACCAATCGAAACGTGCCGAGATGGGTCAGATTGCGGCAAGCCTCGCCGACCACGTCATCGTCACCGATGACAATCCGAGAAGCGAAAATCGAGCCGACATTCGTGCAGAAATTCTGGCTGCTGCGCCGGGTGCATCAGAAATCGGTGATCGCAAGGAAGCGATCTACCGCGCCGCTGCAAATCTTGCCGCCGGCGATGTTCTGCTGATCGCGGGAAAGGGCCACGAGACCGAACAGATCGTCGGTGACGACACCGTTTCGTTGGACGACCGCGAGGTCGCCCGCGACGCCGCAACGGTATTGGGGCCGAAAGGCAAATGAATTCGAACCCGACAAATCCGCTTTGGACCGGCGCCGATGTGATTGCGGCAACCAACGCCGTGGCGCGTGGGTCCGATTGGAATTCGAGCGGCGTCTCGATTGATAGCCGGACGCTTGAGGCCGGTGATTTGTTCGTCGCGATTAAGGGTCCGCACGTTGACGGCCACGACTTTGTGGACGCCGCTTTCGAAGCGGGCGCAGCCGCTGCAATTGTGGCGAACGATTGGTCCGGAGAAAGTGAGGGCGAATTGCTACGCGTCCCCGACCCGCTCGAAGCGTTGAACGATTTTGCGCGGGCCGCGCGCGCCCGTATTACCGGCACTGTCGCCGCAATTACCGGCAGCGTCGGCAAGACCGGAACCAAGAATGCGTTGGCCGCCGCACTCGGCCGCTACCGGCCGGCACATGCGAGTGCTGCCAGTTACAACAATTTGTGGGGTGTGCCGCTCAGCCTCGCCCGGATGCCGGCGACAACTAAATTCGGTGTCTTTGAAATCGGCATGAACCATGCTGGCGAAATTCGCCCGCTTACTAAAATGGTGCGCCCGAACCTCGCCATCATCACCACGGTCGAACCGGTACATCTCGAATATTTCTCTTCGGTCGCGGATATCGCCGACGCCAAGGCGGAAATCTTTGAAGGCATGGAGCCAGGCGGAGTTGCCGTCCTCAATCGCGACAACGCGTACTTTGACCGCTTGGCAGACCGCGCCCGCGCCTCAGGCGTTGATCGGATCATCGGATTTGGCGAAACCGAAAATGCCGACGCTCGTTTGACCAAAGCCGTTCGCCATGCCGAGTGCAGTTGCGTCTCCGCGGATATTTGCGGCCAGCCGATGACCTTCAAAGTCAGCATTCCCGGCCATCACTGGGTCATGAACAGTCTCGCCGTCCTTGCGGCGGTATCGAACATGGGCGGCGATCTTGGTCTTGCCGGTCTCGCGCTCGCCGAACTGGAAGCGCCGGTCGGCCGCGGCCGTCGCTACAACGTGCAATTGGCGGACCGGTCAATCGAGTTGATCGATGAGAGCTACAACGCGAACCCGGCGTCAATGGAATCGGCGATCAAACTTTTGGGCGCGGCCGAACCCGGGCGCGGCGGTCGGCGCATTGCCGTTCTTGGCGACATGCGGGAACTCGGTTTCGATTCGCCGGAATATCACAAGGCGCTCGCCAGTCCGCTCAAGGAGGCAGGGATCGACCTTGTCTTTGCAGCGGGCCTCGACATGGCGCACCTGTTCAAGGCGCTGCCGACCGAAATGCAGGCCGCGCATGTAGCGATGGCAACCGAACTCGCGCCTCTCGTCATGGAAATTGTACGGGAAGGCGATGTGGTGATGGTCAAGGGATCGCTTGCCAGTGGCATGGCGGAAATTGTCGAGGCTATTCGCGCGGTGGACACCGCACATGATGAAACCGATTCGGCTACCCGCCGGGCCAACGGAATGGGAGCCTGACGGCAGATGCTGTTTAATCTTTTTGCAGATCTCGGCGACCAGTTCGTGTTGTTCAATCTGTTTCGCTTTCTCACATTTCGAACCGGCGGCGCGATCATGACGGCGCTGCTGATCAGTTTTGTCGTCGGGCCATTTCTCATTCGCTGGTTGAAATCGAAACAGGGCAACGGCCAGCCGATCCGCGCCGATGGCCCGCCGCAACACCTGATCACCAAGCAAGGCACGCCGACGATGGGCGGCTTCCTGATTCTGATCAGCTTTGGCATCGCCACATTATTGTGGGCCGATCTCTCCAACGCTTATGTGTGGGCGGCGATTTTGGTGACGCTCGGGTTTGGCGCGGTCGGATTTGTTGACGACTATCTGAAAGTGATGCGGTCCGATCATCACGGCATTAGCGCTGGCCTGAAAATTTCTGTCGAAATCGTCATCGCCCTGATTGCGGTGATCTGGATTCAGTCGGTGACGGCGGAGCCACTCGCGTCTGGACTCGCAGTGCCATTTTTCAAAGATGTCTTGTTTGACCTCGGCTGGCTCATGATTCCGTTTTCCATCTTTGTCATGGTCGGGACTTCTCAATCGGTCAACCTGACCGACGGACTTGATGGTCTCGCGATCGTGCCGGTGATGATCGCGGCCAGTTCGCTTGCGTTAATCGCTTATCTCGTCGGCAACTCGGTATTTTCCGGCTACCTGCAAATTCATCAGGTTCCGGGTGCCGGTGAACTTGCCGTCTTTTGCGGTGCATTGGTCGGGGCGGGCCTCGGGTTCCTCTGGTTCAACGCACCGCCCGCAATGGTTTTCATGGGCGATACCGGCAGCCTTTCGATGGGCGGCGCACTCGGCGTGGTCGCTGTCGTCACCAAACATGAGCTGGTGCTGGCGATCATCGGCGGATTGTTCGTGCTGGAAACGGTTTCGGTAATCGTTCAGGTCGCGTCGTTCAAATTGACCGGGCGGCGCGTGTTCCGAATGGCGCCGCTTCATCACCATTACGAACAAAAAGGGTGGCCAGAATCGACCATCGTCATCCGCTTCTGGATCATCGCCGTCATTCTGGCCCTGATCGGCCTTGCCACATTGAAGTTGAGGTAGGGGTGTGATTGTCGCCAAGGCATATCAGGACGAATCCGTCGGCGTTTTCGGTCTCGGTCGAAGCGGTCTTTCGGCTGCGCGTGCGCTGATTGCGGGCGGCGCAAATGTTGTGGCCTGGGACGACGATGAAGACAAGCGGGTGATTGCGAAAACAGAAGGCATCCCGCTCGGGGATCTCTACGATGATGACCTCGCGAAATTCGCAGCCTTGGTCCTGAGCCCCGGCGTGCCGCTAACCCATCCCGAGCCGCATCCGTTGGTCATCCGCGCGGCAAAGGCAAATTGCCCGGTGATCGGCGATCTCGAATTGTTTGCGCAGACGCCAACCGAGGCCCAGGTCGTCGGCATTACCGGGACTAACGGAAAATCGACGACAACGGCGCTCGTCGCACACGTGCTGAAGGTTTGCGGAATTACCGCGGAGGCGGGCGCAAATTTGGGCCGGCCTGTTCTCGATCTTCCGGTCTTGGGCAAGGGCGCGGTTTACGTTCTTGAACTTTCGTCCTACCAGATTGAATTGGCGCCGACGCTCGCTTGCGACATCGCCGTTCTGCTCAATATTTCACCTGATCATCTCGACCGGCATGGAACGTTGGCGCGGTATGTTCGGGTGAAGAAACAATTGTTCGCAAAACAATTTCAAAGCGGTGCGGCGATTGTATCCGTCGACGACCCCTACAGCGCTGGCGTTTATACGGAGATAGGCGAAACCGGCCGCATCAGCCTCATTCCGGTACACGTCGGTGATGTGGCGGCGGACGGAATTTCTGTCGAGCACGGCATCCTTTACGACCGCACCGGCCCACGCGAGCGGAGCTTCGACTTATCCGATGTCCCGGCACTTCGCGGCGCGCACAATTGGCAAAACGCGGCCGCTGCTTACGCGATTGCATTGATCGTCGGTGCCGATCCGGCGGCGATAGGCGCGGCACTTCAGTCGTTTGCCGGGCTCGCGCACCGGATGGAAATCGCCGACGAAATCGACGGCGTCCTGTTTGTGAATGATTCGAAAGCGACCAACGCCGCCGCTGCCAGCCACGCGCTCGCTGCCTTTGACTCGATTTACTGGATTGCTGGTGGTCAGGCGAAAAACGGCGGCATCACAGATCTCGTGCCGTTATTCGACCGGGTTCGGCATGCGTTTCTGATTGGCGAGGCGGCCGACCGCTTTGCCGAGACCATGGGATCGGACGTTCCGCATACCGTCGCTCGCGATCTCGAAACAGCCGTGACAATGGCGCAGGAAAAAGCCGCCACTGACAAGGCCGAGGCACCGGTCGTTCTGTTGTCGCCGGCCTGCGCCTCGTTTGACCAATGGCGCGACTATGAAGAGCGCGGCAATACCTTTTGCGATCTTGTTCATCGTTTGCCGGGGCATCACCGCGCGCCGGACAATGAGCCAGGCAATGGCCCGGGCAACGGGGAAGGTCTGGCATGATTGAAATGGCCCGGACTGATCGCTCAATCGTCACCCGCTGGGGGTGGACGGTGGACCGTTGGATGCTGGCGGCACTTTTTCTACTAGGCGGGATCGGCGCGATTCTGGTG
>JAPYRS010000092.1 GCA_029936875.1 Alphaproteobacteria bacterium
GACCGGAAGTCGAATCGTAAGTTCCGTTGCCCATGCCCGTCCGTTCTGGTGGTACGGGCCGATGTTTTTTGTGCTGGTTTTCCCCTGGGCGCTGTCGTCAAAATTATGGCGTCAGTTACGCATTGATGTGGTGAAAGAAGATCGCGGTGTCCGGTTGTGTCTCGTTTGGGTTGTCGGCGCGCTGATTCTTCTTTCCTTAGTCAGCGGCAAACAACCCCACTATGTGCTGCCCCTGATACCGGGCGTTGCACTTCTTGTCGCAGCGGGTGCAGGCGTCGACGAGAAAGCAAGTCGCTTCGGATTGTTGCCGTGGATCGTGTTCGCCGGATTTGGGCTGGTTTTGTTCGCAATATTTTTCGCCAAAGCGAAGATTATTTCGGAATTTAAAATTGCCAGCATTCCTGATGGATTGGGGCTGGCGGTTATGGAACTCGGGGCGCTGTCTGTCGCCATCGGCGTTTCCGGGATGTGGCGGCATGGTCGGACACCAAATCTCGATATTCCAAATTTGGCGTTAGCGACAATTGTCCTCGGTATTGGGCTGAATGTTTTCGCCGGTCAAAATATCTTTCGCCTCTATGACGTGTCCCCGACGGCGATGGTCCTCGCGACTATTGAAGAGCAGGGGCGGCCGATCGGCCATGTCGGGAAGTACCACGGACAGTTTCAATTTCTGGGCCGGCTAACGAACCCGCTTGAGGTCCTTGCCGCCACGGATATTGAATCCTGGGCCAACGCCAATCCCAATGGCGTGCTGGTCGGCTATCACCGAAGCCTCCCCGCGACGGTCGGCGACACTCTGGATCGGCAGGTTTTCAGGAGCCGCACGCTGGTGATTTGGGAAGTGGAATCGGCGAAAAATAATCTCGACTATTTTTTCCGCTAGTTTTCGGTAGCTGGCACAAAGCCATCCAACGTCGGCTTCCAGTTTTTGATGTCGGCAAGTGTCTTTTCGACTTCAGCGACCGCCATCTTCAAAGCGGCTTCATCCCGGTAGACTATCGCTTGTTTTGCCACGTCCGTAATGGTGCTTTCAGCCGCCAGGCCGAGCCACAAATAGGCCTTTGATGTGTCGCGCTCAACGCCGCGGCCATATAGGTATTGAGTTCCCAAAATTAGCTGGGCACCGGCCTCGCCTTTGCGGGCGGCTTTGAACAGCCAAACCGCAGCGACGCCTTCATCCTGAACCCGTCCTTCACCGCGCAGAAACATGACGCCAAGCATGAGTTCGGCACCCGGGTGGCCTCGCTCGATCAGGGGCTGCAAAGTTATGATCGCTTGCTCGAATCGTCCTTCACTATAGGCGCGTACACCTTTTTCATAATATTCTTCTGCGATTACGGGAGCCGTCGAAATTGCGACAAAGAGTGCAACGCTCGCGACAAGGTATGTTTGCCCACAGGAAAAGCGAAATTTCATCTCGTGAGCATAGACCTCTATTTGATTAAGCGGCGACTCAATTAGCGTGCCGCGCTGACGTGAGAATCGGTCAGTAAGGACCGTTCCGAATTTGGTTGACCACCTAAGACGCAAGAGTAGAACGCCCAATACCGACGCCATTCTGGACATTCCGTCGAACGCGCCTATATAGAACCCTAATACGAATAGGGTTGGATGAAGCGAATGAATGACGCGCCGCAAGAACATGAAACCGAGTCGCCGCGGCTGGTTAAGCCAGCCAAACGTGGCTTTGTGCGGCGTCTCCGAAACTATTTCCTGACCGGAATAATTATCTCCGCGCCGATCGGCATTACGATCTGGTTGTCGCTTCAGATCGTTGAAATCATCGACGGCGGCGTTTCGAGCCTCATTCCTGCCAGATACAACGTCGATGATCTGCTGCCGTTCGGAATTCCCGGTATTGGCGTCGTGATACTTCTCGTTGGCCTAACGGTGATCGGGTTCATCACCACGAATTATCTCGGGCGAACGCTGCTTGGGTTTGGAGAACGCCTCGTCGACCGAATGCCCGTTGTTCGTTCGATTTACGGCGCGTTAAAGCAGATATTTGAAACCGTTCTGGCGCAATCCTCGTCGTCTTTTCGGGAGGTTGTTCTCGTTGAGTATCCGCGCAAGGGGATGTGGGCACTGGCGTTCGTTACTTCGGCCACCAAGGGCGAAGTTCAAAACGTAATAAAAGATGAAGTCGTGAATATATTTCTGCCAACGACGCCCAATCCGACTTCAGGGTTCCTGTTGTTTGTACCGCGACGGGATGTCGTCGTCCTCCATATGACGGTGGAGGAGGGAATCAAACTGGTAATTTCGGGTGGCCTGGTGACGCCTCAAGATCCGCGCAAAGAATCTAAAAAAATTGAGCCCGTTGTCGAGGCTCCCAGTCAGGATTCTTAGCGCGAATACCACGTGACTGCTCCGCCGCTGCCATCCCGCTGCCATCTCGCTGCCATCCCGCTGAATGTGATCAGCCGGATCGCAAATACCGCACAGCGTGATCTCTTTCAAACAGGTAGAGAAGCGTTCTAAGCGCCTCGCCCCTATCGCTGGCCAAATCGGGGTCTCGGTTCAAGATGAGGCGTGCATCATCATGGGCGGCCTGTAAGAGGTCCGCGTGAGCGGCAAGGTTCGCCAATCTAAAATCGGGAAGGCCGCTTTGACGGGTCCCCAGTAACTCACCCGCACCACGAAGTTTTAGATCCTCCTCGGCAATCCGGAATCCGTCTTCGGTTTCCCGCAATATTTTTATTCGGGCCGCGGCTGTTTCACCGAGAGGGTTGGCATAAAGCAAAATGCACGAGGATTCTGCATCGCTTCGACCGACCCGACCGCGCAATTGATGCAGCTGGGCGAGGCCAAACCGCTCCGCATGTTCGATGACAATGACGGTTGCTTCGGGTACATCGACTCCGACCTCAATGACCGTGGTCGCGACAAGTATCTTCACTTGACCGGAACTGAACGCCGCAAACGCCGCATCCTTTTCCGGGTTTTTCATTTGGCCGTGCATCAACGCGACCTGGCCCGGCAATTTGTTGTTGAGGTAATCAAACCGATCCTCTGCCGCAGCCACGTCCAGCGTTTCCGATTCGGCGACCAACGGGCAGACCCAATAAATGCGGTTGCCGGATTGAATTGCGCGTGACACGCCGGCGATAACCTCTTCGAGGCGCTGCAAGGGCATGGCGCGTGTCGCAATCGGTCGTCGGCCGGGGGGTTTTTCCAATAGTCGCGAGACGTCCATGTCGCCGTAGGCCGTCAATGCTAAAGTGCGTGGGATCGGCGTTGCCGTCATGAGCAGCACGTCCGCCGCGCGACGGTCCGGCCCGGAAGCCTTTTCGGTCAGCTCAATTCTCTGGTGGACGCCAAATCGATGCTGCTCATCGATCACCGCAAATCCGAGCTCTCGAAAATCAACGCCCTTTTGAAAAATTGCGTGGGTGCCGACCAGAATATCGATTTCGCCTTCCTTCAGCGCGTTTAGAAGAGCCTCCCGTGCCTTTCCCTTGTCCCGTCCCGTGAGTAGGGCGAGGCGAATTCCAGAGGCTTTGGCAAGCGGCGCAAGGGCATCGGCATGTTGACGGGCAAGGACATCGGTGGGTGCGAGGAAGGCCGCTTGTTTTCCGCATTCAACGGCATCTGCCATCGCCAAGAGCGCGACGATGGTTTTTCCACTTCCGACATCGCCCTGAAGGAGCCGGGTCATCGCCGGCTCCTTTTGCATATCGCTCTTAATTTCTTGAAGGACTGTTTTTTGCGATTCCGTCAGTGAATAGGGGAGCGCCGAAATTATCTTCTGGCCGATCCTGTCTTTCGCTTCAAATGCATATCCCGCGCGCCGCCCGGTGTGCATTCGAACCAGCGAAATCGCCAACTGGTTTGCCAGTAACTCGTCGTAGGCGAGCCTCCGTCGAGCGGGCAGGGATGGTGCCAGGTCCTGGTCTGATTGGGGTCGATGGGCCTCCATGAGGGCAGCATGAAATCCCGGCCATTCGTTCTGTTTGAGATAGGCCGGATCAAGCCATTCGGACAGCTCGGGCATGGTAGCAAGTGCGGCGCGGACAGCCTTCGCCATCGGTCTTGGCCCGAGGCCCGCCGTCAATGGATAAACCGGTTCAACCGAACGTATTTCATCAATCTCAGCCAACGTGCCGATTCGATCAGGATGAGACATTTGCGGCGTACCCTCGTAATCCTCGATTCGGCCGCTTATGACGCGCGTTTCACCGATTGGCAGGGTTTTGTTCAAGTAATCTGGCCGCCCGTGAAAAAACGTGAGCGTGAGGTGGCCGGTCTCATCCGATACGATGATCTTGTAGGGAAGGCGTTTTTTCGGCGGCGGTTGGTGGGCATCAACCTTGACGACCAAAGTGACGATGCTGCCCGCAGGCGCGTCCGCGACCTTCGGGGAAAAATTTCGATCAACCAATCCGAATGGTAGGAGCCAGCATAAATCGACCAAATGCGGACCTGCGACTGCCTCCAGTTTCTTGGCAATGCTCGGTCCCACTCCGGTTAAGGTCGTGAGCGGTTTAAATATGGGAAATAGAATTTCCGGGCGCATCGTCGTACGGCCGACTGTCTCTTGTCACTTGGGCCGGGCGACATTAGCTTATGCGCCCGCTTCGGGCCACAGGCATACGACTTTCCGCCCCGGCTAGCAATTTTAGGCAACGATATGAATGGGGAAGCAGTCGAATCCCTCGAAATCCGGCGCAGGCGGCTTCAATTCAGAAGTTGGCACCGAGGCATGAAAGAAGTGGATCTCATGTTGGGACGCTTCGCCGACAAGCATGCGCGCGACATGACGGCAAAGGAAATTTCCGAGTTTGAGAGCCTGCTCGAGCTGCCCGATCCTGATATCTACAACTGGATCGTCGGCGCCGAACCGGTCCCGACCGAATACGACACAAAAACCCTGAGACAACTCATCGAATTTTACCGCGTGGCGTAGAGCAGTGTTCAATTTCGAAGATATCGACGTAGCCAGCAATACGACCGTAATTGCCGATGCGCCGGCGGGGTTGGACGGGATGCTGCTCGCCGAACTGGCGCGGCATCTCGGTGCAACCGGTCCATCTGAAACACCGGTCATCCTGCATGTCGCACGAGATGCGGAACGGATGCGCTTTCTTGCCGAAGCCATTTCATTTTTCAATCCAGATTTGGAACTGGCCACGTTTCCGGCCTGGGATTGCATTCCCTACGACCGGGTTTCACCCAACTCTGCAATTTCCGGGGAGCGGGTAACGACGCTTTCTCGATTGGCCTCATCGAGCGGCGGCGATATGCCGCAAGTCGTCCTAACCACGGTAAACGCCGTGCTCCAGCGTGTTCCGACACGAAAGAGTATGGAACGAACTTATATTCAGGGCGTCGCCGGCAAACCAATCGACCGGGACGAACTGATCGGATTTTTGGGCCAAAACGGTTATGTCCGATCCGGCACGGTTCGGGAGCCCGGCGAATTCGCGGTCCGGGGCGGGATCATTGATATTTATCCGACCGGCGCGGATGAACCGTACAGACTGGACCTGTTCGGGGACCAGCTTGAAGCGGTGCGGCTGTTTGATCCGTTGACGCAAGTGACGACCCAACGTATTGCCGAATTTGTGCTTCGGCCAACCGGTGAAGTGCGGCTCGACGAAAATTCGATTGGGCGTTTTCGAAATAAATATCGCGAGATGTTTGGCACCGTCACGAAGATCGACCCGTTGTACGAATCGGTATCTGCGGGCCATCGCCACATCGGCATGGAGCATTGGCTGCCGCTTTTTTATGACGGTATGGAAACGTTGTTCGACTATTTGCCGGACGCGGTTTTGACAATGGATGGTTTGGTTGATGAGGCCGTGAGCTCCCGGATCGAAATGATTGAGGAACAGTTCGCCGCGCGCCGCAACCACAAGTCTAACGCCGCCGGTGCACCCTACAACGCGATTTCACCGGACCTGTTGTATTTGTCAGCGTCCGAATGGCAGGCCCAAACTTCGCTCAAAGCCAAAGCAATTTTTGGCTCCTTTGGCGCAACATCAGTCAAGGCCAATCGCCTCGAAGTTGGCGGCAATGCAGGCCGAAATTTTGCGCTGGAGCGAACCAAAGAGGGTACCGACCTGTTTGGCGTGGCACACGAATATGCTGTCGCCCAGATCAAGAAGGGCATGCGGGTTGTTGTCACCTGTTTCAGTGAAGGGTCCCGCGATCGATTTCGCTCGCTGATGGATCAACATGAATGGGGTCAGGTGGCCCTGGTGAGTTCCTGGGATGAGGCACAGAAGCTGCCCGCAAATGTGACGGCGCTCGCGCTTCTTCCGCTCGAACAGGGCTATGTCGGTGCCGGCATGACCGTCATCACGGAACAGGATGTCCTCGGTGATCGTCTCATCCGGAAATCACGGTGGCCGCGTCGAAACGAACTTTTCCTAACGGAAATATCGAGCCTCGGGATCGGAGATTATGTCGTTCATATCGACCACGGCATTGGCCGATTTGAAGGTTTGCAGACGTTGGATGTCTCGGGCGCGCCCCACGATTGCGTTTGGCTCGCCTATGCCGGCAGCGATCGTTTGTTTGTGCCGGTTGAGAACATTGAGGTCCTCTCCCGTTACGGATCATCCGACGCGGTCGTAAATCTTGACCGGTTGGGGGGCTCCGGCTGGCAAGCTCGCAAAGCACGGCTTAAGGGCCGTATTCGAGACATGGCCGACCAACTCATCAAAGTTGCAGCCTCCCGGGTCGAGCGGCGGGCACCGGTTCTTGTTCCGCCGCCGGGCGACTACGAGAAATTCTGCGCCCGCTTCCCGTTCGATCTCACGCCGGACCAACAGGTTGCGATTGAAGATGTTGTTGAGAGCCTCGGCGCGGGGCGGCCAGCAGATCGGTTGATTTGTGGTGATGTCGGATTCGGCAAAACCGAAGTCGCACTGCGTGCCGCGTTTATTGCAGCCATGTCGGGGCAACAAGTTGCGGTCGTTGTGCCCACGACATTGCTCAGCCGCCAGCATTTCGAGACCTTTCGTCAACGGTGCGAGGGGTACCCAATTCGCATTGCACAACTGTCACGAATGGTAACGCCGAAAGAGGCGACCGTTGTGCGTGAGGAAATGGCGAAAGGTCTAATCGATATCGTCATCGGCACGCACGCGCTGCTCGCCGAGAAAATCAAATTCAAGGAATTGGGTCTGGTTATTGTTGATGAAGAGCAACATTTTGGTGTGGTTCATAAAGAGCGCCTAAAGAAACTGCGGTCGGACGTGCACGTCTTGACCATGACCGCGACACCCATTCCGCGAACACTGCAATTGGCGATGACCGGGCTTCGGGATCTTAGTTTGATTGCGACGCCACCGGTTGACCGTCTCGCAGTTCGCACGTTTATCCTGCCCTTTGACGAAGTAACTTTGAGAGAAGCAATTCTTCGCGAGAAATTTCGCGGCGGGCAAACATTTTTCGTCTGCCCGCGAATTCGGGATATGCCGGAGGTGGAGCTATTTCTGAAGGAATATGTACCAGAGGTACGATTCGCGACAGCGCATGGGCAAATGTCCGCGAAAGATCTCGATAGGGTCATGCAATCCTTTTATGACGGTAAATTCGACGTCCTGCTTTCAACAAATATTGTCGAATCCGGTCTCGATATCCCGTCCGCCAATACAATGATTATCCATCGCGCGGATCGATTTGGCCTCGCCCAGCTTTATCAACTTCGGGGGCGAATCGGCCGCTCCAAAGTTCGTGCTTATGCGTATCTGACCGTCCTTCCGGGGCGTGTCCCGTCCGCGGCGGCGGAAAAGCGTCTTCGGGTCATGGAAACGCTGGATGAATTGGGCGCCGGATTTAGCCTTGCCAGTCATGATCTGGATATTCGCGGAGCCGGAAACCTGCTCGGCGAAGAACAGACCGGCCACATTAGGGAAGTCGGATTGGAGCTTTATCAGGAGCTGCTGGAAGAGGCGGTCGCTGTAGCCGGGAGAGATCCAGGAGAAAACCTGAGTGCAGATAAATGGTCACCGCAAATCGGCCTAGGGGCGGCGGTTCTAATTCCCGAAAGTTATGTCGCAGATCTGGATGCGCGGCTCGGCCTCTACCGGCGCGTGGCTCAGCTTGAAACCGCGGTGGAAATTAACGAATTCGCGGCCGAGATCGTTGATCGGTTTGGACCCTATCCGGACGAGGTCAGGCATTTATTGGATGTCGTCACCATCAAGGGGCTATGCCGAAAAGCCGGAATCGAGCAGGTCGACGCGGGACCACGGGGGTGCACCATAAAGTTCAGAGGTGACAGGTTCTCGAACCCGGCGGGACTGGTTGATTTGATTGAATCACAGTCCGGTACGGCAAAACTGCGGCCCGATCACACCTTGGTTTTTAAACGTAACTGGGACGACCAAGACACAAGGCTGAGCGGTGTCCGGCTACTGATTTCCGAAATTGCAGCGATTGCCACTCAATCGGCAGCGCCCGCTTCCTCGACCGCGGCCACCGGTTCAGCGGATGATTCTTCTAGTTTTTTGAAAAGCTGAAGAAAGGCTTCCGGCGGCTGGGCACCCTGAAGTGCCATCTTGCCGTCAAAAATAAATGTGGGGACGGCGCGAATTCCCATCTCCCGCGCATACTTGTCTTCGGTTCGAACAACCTCTGCGTCCTCGTCGCTCTGAAGCCGTTCGGCAATTGAATCCGCATCCATGCCGGCTCTGCCTGCCGCCTCGCTGAGCACGGATATGTCCCCGATGTCTTCGTTCTCGATAAAGTATCGATGAAATAAATCTTCGACCAGTTCGTCCTGCAGTCCGGCCTCTGTTGCCCAACGAATGACCCGGTGGGAACTAACCGTATTGGGGACGCGCGACATGGTGTCAAACTTGAACTCGAAATCAACGGATTTTCCCGCAGAAATCAGATTATCAAGCATGCCCGACGGGTAATTTGGCTCGCCAAATTTTTCTTGCAGATAGTCCGGGCGACCAATGCCACCATCCGGCATTTCCGGATTGAGCTGAAACGGGTGCCAGTAAATTTCAACGTCGAGGTCGGGACGCTGGGCGAGGGCGGCTTCAAGGCGGCGCTTGCCAACCAGACACCACGGACAAATCGTGTCGGAGATAATATCAATTTTCATGCAACCACTATAATGAGGCTGCGGGCGTCGCGCGAGGTGTCAAAGATCACATTTTCCCGAGGACGATGGTGCGCCTAGGTACCGAGCGCGTTGTCCCGTGCCCGGGCGATGAGCGTCTGGGACGTGTCTCCCAGCTCATGGCTTGCGATGCCTGCCTTCATCGCGACATGAAGCGGCTCGTCAACGCCGAGAACGGCAAATTCGGTATTGCTGATGACGCCGGCAATTCGGTGCAGCGCCGGATCAGATTCAAGCAAAGACGTTTCCGGCAGAAGGACACAAAACTGATCGCCACTATAGCGGCCAATGACATCTTCGCCTCTGACAAGATTTCCGATCAGCGTGCCGATCTGGCGAAGCAAGCGGTCGCCAGCGACATAACCAATTTGGTTGTTCACCTATTCAATGCCCTGATCGAAGAAACCGATAGCCAAATTCTTTTCGCGATCTTCCGCATCTTTTATCAGGCTGGCAAGGTGCTCGTGCAGGAATCCGTAGCTATACAGACCCGTTAATCCATCACTCGTCATGGCCGTACGGGCGCGATGAAAGATTCCGCGCATGGCGGAACGATATTCATTTTGACGAATGAGGGCCCGGGTCCGGAGCAACAACTCTGCATCCTGAACCGGCAAAGGCAGAAATTCGTTTGCGCCTGCGGAATAGATTTGTTCTGTGCTGGCGCCGAGGCCGGGCGGGGCCGTCGCAATTATGGGAAGATTGTAAAGGCGGCTGTTTCGGCGCACATCACGGCAAAATTCGAGCAAGTTTGATTCACTGTCTCTGACCGCGACGATACGCGCGCCACATTCGTTTTCGAGCAGAAAGTCCATCGCCGCATAAGAATCGCCTGCGACATTTACGTGTGCCTGATCACCAAATGCGAGCGTAAGACTTTCGGCATCATCCCCATTCGCCGACAAGATCAGGACAGAGAACGGACCCTTGCTGCCCTCAATTCCCGCTCTGCGTGGAGCATCCACACCGAATTTCTGCGCGGTCGCGTGCTGACGGGAAATTTCTTCCTGCATCGTGTTGAGACGGACAAGAGATGTTAATCGTGAAATCAGTTCGACATCATCGAACGGACGGAACAAAAAGTCGGCCATACCTTCATTAATTTCAGAGGCTTTTTTCTCGTCATCGGTATTTTCGCCGATCACGATCAAGGGCATGTGTTTCGCGCTCCAATGGTCCTTAAGCTCACCAATGGATTCGACCGCGCCGCCGTCGCCGTCTCCCGCATTGAAAATTGCGATATAGGGCCGGGAATTTCCGGCGATTGATGTCGCTTCATCGATCGTGGTCGCCGTGAAGGAACGGTACCCCTCTTTTTTAAGGAGTCCATCAATTCCAAGTGGGTGCGATTGATCCTTGTCGAAAACGAGGACGCGGGCAGAGAATGGCAT
>JAPYRS010000093.1 GCA_029936875.1 Alphaproteobacteria bacterium
GTTGAATATCGGCTGGCCCATTTCTTCGAACAGTTCGCGCGCCCGGTCGTAATCTTCGGGGTTCAGAATTCGAACGACAATCGCGTTCCCTTCCCTGCGAAGTCCCGAATAACGAATGCGGTTTCTCGCATCACCGCGAAGACGTCCCCGGCTCTCGTTCACGAGGCCTTCGAGCCGTTCTTTAAGAACCACCCCAATATCGACTTCCAGTAGAAGGTGTGAGCCACCCTGAAGATCGAGACCAAGGCTTATTTGCTGGCTCGGCAGAAACGACGGGAAGGATCCAAGCGATGCCCGAGAGAAAAAGTTCGGCAGAACAAAAATGAAGCCGATCAGACACACGCCGACAATGAGCCCAATTTTCCATTTGGCGAAATACATCATTGGATTGGGAACGAGGCCTCAGTCATGTACAAATCTAATGGCTCGGCTTACGAATCGTCGGAATCGGAATTGGACTTATTCTTGTTTTTCTTTCCGCCTTCGTCGTTCGATCCGTAACCACGGCTGATCACATCGGCGATTGTCGCGCGCGCGATCTGCACTTTGACCCCGTCGGATATCTCGACCTGAATTCGATTGTCATCCAGAACTTTGGTCACTTTGCCAATAATACCGCCGCCCGTGACGATGCTGTCGCCGCGGCTAACCGCGCCAATCATTTGGCGATGGACCTTCGCTTTTTTCTGCTGCGGACGAATCAGCAGGAAGTAGAAGACTACAAAAATCAGGACAAGCGGGAGTAAGGAAACCATGTCAAATCCTCCGCCACCGCCGGAGGCCTGCGCATAGGCCGGGGATATCAGCATTCAGAAAGCTCCAAAAATCAGGGAAATTATTGGCGGGACTATAGCTATTGGCAGGACGAATGCAAACGTTCCCAGCACTCGGTTGACCGTTCAAAACGCCGCAGTTAGCCTCGCCAAATCGGGGAATTAGAGTATTTCCATGACGAATGAACAAAATGATGACGTCCTAACGCGGATCGCTGAAGCCTTGGAGCGGCTCGCGCCTCTGCCGCGACAGGAAACCGGGATCACGGAGTCTGACGCCTTTGTTTGGTGGGCCGACAATGACGCCCTGCACGCGGTCTCAGCCGTGAGCAGTGTCGCTCTGGAGCTCCTGATCGGGATCGACCGGGTTCGAGACACCCTTCTGGCTAATACCTTAAGGTTTTCAAACGGTTACCCGGCGAATAACGCCCTTTTATGGGGCGCCCGTGGGATGGGAAAGTCATCCCTGATTAAGGCCGTCCATGAAGAAGTAAATTCGAGAAAAGCGAATGCGCTGGTCTTGGTCGAAATTCATCGCGAAGAAATTCAAAGCCTGCCTCGATTGCTGGCAAGGCTTAGAGGCCTGCCCCGGCAAATTATCCTGTTTTGTGATGACCTTTCGTTCGATCCGAATGATACCAGCTACAAATCATTGAAAGGTGTTCTGGAGGGCGGCATTGAAGGTCGTCCTGACAATGTGCTCTTTTACGCGACATCAAATCGCCGGCACCTGATGCCACGGGATATGATCGAGAACGAACGATCAACGGCGATTAATCCGTCCGAATCTGTAGAAGAGAAAGTCTCGCTTTCAGACCGGTTCGGTTTGTGGCTCGGCTTTCATAGCTGTAGCCAGGACGAATTTTTCAGCATGATTGACGGATACATTCGGTATTTTGAATTGAACGCTGACGGGATCGATGTTCACGCTGAGGCAATCGAATGGTCGGTCACACGCGGCGCACGATCGGGCAGGGTCGCCTGGCAGTATGTTCAGGATTTGGCCGGACGTTTGGAACGTTCCCTCTCGAAACCTTGATCAAGGCTCGCGGATCTTTGACCTAGATAGTCGAGTGGGTTCACCGCTTTGGTCCCTTTTCGAATCTCAAAATGCAGCTGCGGCGAATCGACACTCCCGGAACTTCCCGCCCGACCGACGATTTCACCGCGTTTAACTTTTTGCCCGCGCCGCACCAACACATCGTCGTTGTGCGCATAGGCGGTTACCCAACCGCCCTCATGCCGAATTAGGATCAGCTTGCCGAAACTAACGAGTTGATTGCCAACGTAGGCAACCACCCCGTCTTCGGCCGCAAGGATCGGCATGCCACGTGTTACGCGAATGTTTATTCCATCATTGTGCAGTCCACCGTCTTGCGGACCGAAAACCATAAGAATATCGCCCTCAACGGGCCACCCGAACTGGCCCCTGTTGCGCGGTGGTGTTGTCGTTACCCGCGGCGCGGGCCGCCGAGGCGCCGCGGTCGGGTTCGCCTCGACTGTGAGAATCGAAGTCCGGGCGCCCGCCGGTAAGGCAAGTTTTTGACCCACTTCCAGTTGGTAGGGCTCTCTCAGGTTGTTCGTTCGCGCAAGACTCGCAGCGCTAATTTCGTATTGCCGAGAAATCGAATAAAGCGAATCCCCGGCAGCGACGACATGAACAGTAACGCGCGGCAAGCGAAGTTTTCGACCGGCCTGAATAGTGAACGGCGGTTGGAGGCGATTCTCTTCGATCAACGCCCGCAGAGAAACACCGTTCCTTTTTGCCACCGCAAACAGGGTGTCGCCACGCCGCACCGTAACCAACGTCGGTGACTGTAATACCTGATCGACCCCAACACGCTTTTGAACGACCGGCGCTATCGCGTCCGATGCGCAACCGGCAACGACCAGCGCGAGCAACGCGAAAATCAAATTTCGCGGGTGCACCATTCGGCTATGAATCAATCCAACTTTCATCGGGATTAACTGTGGTTCTCGGTACTCGATCCGACACCGGTCTTTCGTCGCGTGGTGCCAGGCAACAGAGGCACGAACCTCACATCCAGCAGATCTTCCCGCTCAATGCCCTGGTCTGTGCGGCGCAATCGAACAACACTTTGCGACCACGACTGCCGCCCAACTGGAATAACCATTATCCCGCCAACGGCAAGTTGCTCAACCAAAGCTTCCGGCACTTCTTCTGCCGCTGCGGTGACAATAATTCGGTCAAACGGCGCTTGTTCCGGCCAGCCCAGTATTCCGTCGCCGTGCCGGGTAACAATGTTGTGGTAGCCGAGGGCTTTAAAGTTCGCTTCCGCCTGCTGCAGCAACGTGCGATGGCGCTCAAGCGTAAACACCCGCCGGCAAATTTTGGATAGGACGGACGCCTGATAGCCTGAACCGGTCCCGACTTCCAACACCTTGGAACGATCCTGGATCTCGAGCGCCTGAGTCATGAAGGCAACGACGAAGGGTTGGCTTATGGTTTGCCCTTCTTCGATGGGCAGCGCCGTATTCTCGTAGGCCTGATCGACAAACGTCGGCAGGACAAATGTATCCCGTGGAACGCGTTCGATCGCGGATAGGACCTGCGTATCATTGATTCCAGATTGGCGCAGCTCCATGACGAGACGGATCTTGCGCGCGTCCTGGTTCACGATAGGGCGGCTTTCAAGGCTTTGCGCGTTGCCCGGTGCGTAAGATCGAGTTTGAGCGGCGTTATCGAAATGCCACCCTCATAGACGACACTCATATCCGTATTCGGGCCGGGCTTACCGGACGGGCGCCGAAAGCCGATCCAGAAATAATCATTCCCTCTCGGGTCTTTCCGGTCATGAATGACGATCGAGCTTGCATCGCGATTGCCCTGCAATGAAACCTCCGTCCCCGTCACCGCGTCATGCGCCCGATCCGGAAAGTTGATATTGAGCAGCACGTCGTCAGGCCAACCAACCTTCAAAAGTTTTTTGATTAAATTTGGCGCGTGATGTTCGGCGGTGGACCAACGCACCTTGTTACCGGGCCAATAAACCTGCGACAGGGCGATGGACCGAACCCCCAGCAATGTCCCCTCCATGGCGGCTGCGATTGTCCCTGAATAGGTTACATCGTCCGCGAGATTGGCCCCGCGATTTACGCCCGATAGCAGCAGCGTGGGTTTTGCACCGATAAGGATCTGACTGATGCCCATGACGACGCAATCCGTTGGCGTTCCGCTTACGGCGAACCGCCGCGACGATACTTTTCGAACGCGCAACGGGTCGTGCAACGTGAGCGAATGAGACGCGCCGCTTTGTTCCAGTTCCGGCGCAACGACCCAGACATCGGATGACAATTTCCGCGCAATATTTTCAAGAACCTTTAGACCCGGTGCGTTAATCCCGTCGTCGTTGGTAACAAGAATTCGAAGCGGGGCTTCAGATCGTCGACCAGCAATCTTTTTTCCCGGCTTTTTTGCGGTCTTGTCTGTTGGCGCAGTCTTCTTCGTCGGCGCCATTATGTGTTTACGGCAAGAATGGTTTTCAGGCCTCCCATATAAGGTTGAAGTGCATCCGGGACAGCGATGCTCCCGTCGGCTTGCTGATAATTTTCTAGGACCGCGATGAGCGTGCGGCCGACGGCTAATCCCGACCCATTCAAAGTATGAACAAATTCGGTGCCTTTTTTCCCAGACTCTTTGAAACGCGCATCCATTCGCCGCGCCTGGAAATCGCCAAATTGAGAGCAACTGGATATTTCCCGGAAACGATCCTGCCCCGGTAACCAGACTTCAATGTCGTAGGTCTTGCGGGCCGAAAATCCGAGATCACCTGTGCACAAAGATACGACGCGGTAATGCAGACCAAGTTTTTTTAGAACCTCTTCAGCGCAGGCCGTCAACCGGTCCAACTCCTCAATTGAGTTGTCCGGATGGACGATGCTGACGAGTTCAACTTTGTTGAACTGGTGCTGGCGAAACATGCCACGCGTATCTTTGCCAGACGCACCAGCTTCCGAACGAAAGCACGGCGTAAGCGCCGTGAGCCGCATCGGCAATTCCGCCGTATCAAGAATTTGCTCGCGAACAATATTGGTAAGCGACACTTCCGCCGTGGGTATCAACCAGAGATCAGGTTCCACCCGAAACAAGTCGTCTGCGAACTTCGGTAACTGTCCGGTTCCGAAAAGAGCTTCGTCGCGGACAAGAAGCGGCGGGGCAATCTCGGTGTGTTCAAATTCGTCAGTCGCGATATCAATCATGAACGCGCCGAGTGCACGCTCCATCTTGGCCAGCGCCCCTTTTAGAACGACAAACCGCGATCCGGATATGCGCGCTGCCGCCTCGAAGTCCATCAATCGAAGCGCCTCACCGAGCTCAAAATGCTCCTTGGCGTCAAAACCAATATTCGGTTTTTCACCCCAGGTTCGAAGCTCCTGGTTTTCGCTTTCATCCGAACCATCGGGCACATCTGCGTCGGGCAAATTGGGGATTTCGCTCAGGGTTTGGTTGAGCTTTTCGGTTTGCTGACGTTCCGATTCTTCGCTTTTCTGAATCGATTTTTTCAGCTCGGCGACCGTTCCGATTAAATCTTTGGCATTTTCGCCGTTCGCCTTGGCGGCGCCAATTTTCTTGGACACATCATTTCGCTGCGCCTGCATTTCCTGCAACGCGGTCTGCGTGTCGCGACGCGCGCTATCGAGGGCAATTATGTCATTGGATAAGGGATCGAGGCCGCGCCGCGCCAACCCTGAATCAAAGGCGTCCGGGTTTTCGCGAATCCACTTTAGGTCGAACATGCGGTGTGAATACCCGTATCGAACTGTGAAAAAATCTGGATGAGATCAAGCGATCTCAATCGAGGTCGTTATACGAGGCCAGTCACGGCCCGTCCAGCTACCGCCTCATCCTAATCCGATTCCGCGGCCTCACGCTTCGCCCGTTGCCGCTCAACAATGCGGGCGGACAAAATCGAGATCTCATAAAGAATCAGGATTGGTATTCCGAGACCAATCTGACTGATGAGATCGGGCGGTGTCAAAATGGCCGCGCCAATGAAGGCTACGACGATCGCATATTTGCGCTTCGCCGCCAGCGACTTGGCCGTCACAATTCCAGCCCGTGCCAGAAGTGTAATCACCACAGGCAGTTGAAAACTAAGTCCAAAGGCAAAGATGAGCTTCATCACAAGCCCAAGATATTCACTCACCTTCGTTTCAAGTTGGATTGGTAATGTGCCGTCACCGCCAACCGTTTCAAAGCTGATGAAAAACGACCAGGCCATCGGAAATATCAGGTAATAAACGAGCGAAGCACCCATTAAAAACAGGACCGGCGTTGCCACAAGAAACGGCAGGAACGCCTTACGTTCATTTTTGTAGAGACCCGGCGCGGCAAACTTCCAGATTTGCGCGGCCAGATAAGGAAAGGTCAGAAATAGCGCACCGAAAAACGAAACCTTCAGAAACGTGAAAAAGGTTTCGTGTAGCGCCGTGTAAATCAGCCGGCGATTTTCCTGGCCCTCGAAAAGATCGGCCAGAGGCTGGACAAGAAAATTGTAAATGTCTTCTGCAAAAATAAAGCAGATGACGAAAAAGACGGCGAAAACGATGACCGATCGCAGTAAACGGTTACGCAGCTCGACGAGGTGCTCGAGCAGCGGCGCTTTGGACGACTCAATGTTTTGGTCTTCGACGGTATCGTCAGCCACGTCTAGGCCTCTGCTGCGCTACGCGGCTCTTCTTGACGCTCGTCGGCATTAGCTGAGTCATTTGATTCCGCTGGGGAGTCCACTGAGACATCCGGCTCACTGGTGGGCTGGCTCACTGGTGGCTGGCTCACTGGTGGCTGGCTCACTGGTGGCTGGCTCACTGGTGGCTGGTTCACTGGTGGCTGGCTCACTGGCGGCTGGCTCACTGGTGGCTGGCTCACTGGCGGCTGGCTCGACCTTGGTATTAGCGACGAGTACAGGCTCGGCCAGCACTTCCTCGTCGCCTGTAGAATCGTTTGCCGGCGCAACCGCGCCTTTCAAATCTCCCACTGGCGAATCGTCCCCTAGCGAACCATCCGCTAGCGGAATGTCCGGCGGCGCGAAATCCTCCGCTGCCGCCTTCGCCATCTCACCATCCGGGTCGATCTGGTTTTCGAGGTTTTTCTTAATGCCGTCCCCAGAGATGGAATTGAGTTCCTTTTTCATGTCGGCGACATCGGCTTCGCGCGCGAGATCATCAATTGAGCGTTGGAATTCCCGCGACAGTGATTTTGCCTTCGCCGTCCATTTACCAACGGTACGCAACACCCGCGGCAAGTCCTTCGGTCCGACCACAATGATCAGAACGAGGGCAATCACCATTATTTCGGTCCAGCCTATGTCGAGCATACCGAGTCCATGCCGACCCTAACTAACCGGGTCGGCCCAACTGCCAAGCGGTCTAGCTTTGGGCAGCCTTGTCTTCGCTAACGGCTTCAGACTTCGCCGCAGTCTCGGTTTTCGCTTCGACCGGCGTATCTTCTTCCGCCATGCCGCGCTTGAAACTTTTGATTCCTTTGGCGAGGTCGCCCATCATGTTGGAAATCTTGCCTTTGCCAAAAAGTAGCATCACAAGAACCAAGACAACGGCAATTTGCCAGAAACTAATCCCCATTATGAGATCTCCTGAAAATGTAGGGGTTTCGCCCACGAACTCACCATAATGGCAAACTCCCAAAAACCGCGCACATCAGCGATTATTGAGAAATCGGGGGCGTCCCGTTCTGATGGAATATGTAGGACCTAAGCCGAAAAAACAAATACTCGTTCAGAATCAATTTTAATGTGAACTTTCTCGCCAATTCGAGGGAGGGTTTTTGACGGAATATTTGCCTGGATCTTTTCACCGCCCGCCAATGAGAGCGCCACTATTACGCTAGGCCCCAGTAAACGCGCCTCATCGACTGTTGCCGGCACGCCGCAGTCACCGTCGACAATTGTAACCGCTTCATTGCGAAACGCGATGGTTTGCTCCTCCTCCTGATCATCACTTTGAAGAGCAAATGTACCGGCTCGTGAGACCAAATATTCTCCATTAACTTCACACGGTAATTCATTAATATTACCAAAGAATTCAGCGACGAATTTGTTGTTCGGCTGGTCATAAATTTCGCTTGGGATGCCGAATTGTTGGACCGCACCGCCGCGCATAACGGCAATCCGGTCGGCCATGCTCATGGCCTCCTCAGGATCGTGTGTGACCAACAGAACCGGGGTCCCGGCCTCCCGCAGCAGCTTCAAGGTATCTTCCCGAACGCGATCACGAAGATTTATGTCGAGCCCCGAAAACGGCTCATCCAGGAGCATGACCTGAGGCTTGGCGGCAAGCGCGCGTGCCAACGCGACCCGCTGCTGCTCCCCGCCCGAGAGCGAATGTGGGTAGGAATCCTGAAGATTGGCGATGCTGAGGCGGTCCAAGTAGGTTCTCGCAGCCGCACGCCTGTCCTTTTCGCGACCCTCCCGCATCCCGAACATCACGTTTTCGAGCACGGATAAATGTGGAAACAACGCGTAGTCCTGGAAAACGAGGCCCACCTGGCGTTGCTCTGGCGCGTCATCATGGCCGCCACCGGCAACGGTGCGCCCCTCAATAATGATGCGACCGCTTTGCAGCGCTTCGAGGCCAGCCGCCAGACGCAGAATGGTTGATTTGCCGCAGCCGGAGGGTCCGACAAGGCAAACCACCTCCCCGGCAGCGACGGTCAGCGAAAAGTCGCGCACCGCTTCAGTGGCATCGTATTGATGAAATATTCTCTCGAATTCCAGACTCATTTACTGCGCTCCCGGTCTGGCTCGGGAAATCGCACGGCTGAGCAAAAGGACCGGGACCAAGCCCGCAACGACAATTGCGAGGGCCGGGCCAGCGGATTCGGCGAGACGTTCGTCCGAAGCAAGTTCAAAGGCACGGACGGCCAACGTATTGAAGTCAAATGGGCGCATGATCAACGTCGCCGGCAGCTCCTTCATGACGTCGACGAACACCAGTAGGGCGGCCGTCAACAATGATCCACCCATTATCGGCATATGCACGCGCACAAATGCCGCCAGCGGCCGCAACCCAAGTGAACGGGCGGCACCATCCATATTGGGCGTAACTTTCGCAAGACTTGATTCCACGGTGTTGAATGAGATCGCAAGAAACCGCACAACGTAGGCGAAGACCAGCGCAAACAGGGTTCCACTAAGAACAAGCCCCGTCGATATGCCAAAACTGTCGCGCATAAATGAATCAACGGCGTTATCGGTCCAGGCGAACGGGATCAAAATGCCGATCGCCAATACCGAGCCGGGCATCGCATATCCCATGCTGGCAAAGCGGGTAGCCGCTCTGGTGCCACGGTTGGGCGAGATTCGAATGCCGTATGCCAGCACGATGGCGACAGCAACGGCTACCACGGCGGCAATCGCCGCCAAGGAGACGCTATTCCACACCAGGCCGAGCAGCGCAAAATTAAATGTTTCTGCGGCCGTGCCCACGGCCCAAACCAGTAGCTGCCCACCAGGCAAGATAAATCCAAAAAACACGGGCGCGAAACAGACTAATACAGCCAACCAAAGACGTACGCCTTTGAGGGCGTATCCGGGTAACGGCCGATACCGCGTGGAGGTATGAAAGTAACGCGCTTTGCCACGCGAATAGCGTTCCAGCGCCAGAAAAATTAGCACGACCGCCAACAGGATTGCTGCGAGCTGCGAGGCCGCGACCGCGTCGCCGAGACCAAACCAGGTCCGATAAATACCGGTCGTAAAGGTATCGACCGCAAAATATTGAACGGCGCCAAATTCCGAGAGCGCCTCCATCACCGCCAGCGCAACACCGGTTGCAATTGCCGGCCGGGCAAGCGGTAAAGCGACTTCGAAAAAACTGCGCCACGGATTTCGGCCAAGTGTCCGGCTTGCCTCAAGGACACATACCGATTGTTCGAGAAACGCCGCCCGCGCGAGCAAATAGACGTATGGGTACAGCACCAACCCCATGACAAATATGGCGCCGCCGAGGCTGCGCACTTCAGGAAACCAATAATCCTGCCGCCCCCACCCAAACACTTCTCGCAGCGCCGTTTGAACCGGCCCGGCGAACTCGAACATGCCGGCATAGGTGAAGGCAATCGCGTAGGACGGCACCGCCAGTGGCAGCAGCAGCGCCCACTCAAAAACTTTTCGACCCGGAAAGCGGCAGGTTGTCACCAACCATGCCGTAACAACGCCCGTGACCAAGGTCGAAATTCCGACGCCAAGAACAATCCAAATGGTGTTGGCAACATAGTCGCGCAGAACCGTATCGGCGAGATGAGACCAAACGTCGCTAACCGGCGCGAAAATCGAGCTGAAGACCACCAGTACCGGAATCGAAATAAGCCCGGCAACAACCAAAGCGGCCACACCCCACCGGCTTGGACGCGCCACAAAGGACCGGCGCGCCGGAGCCTGCAGGGCATCAAATGTGGGAGTTGTCATGACTTAATATGGTGACGGATCACAACGACTTTCGCCTAGCGCCAACCGGCACGAGCAAAGATACGCACCGCCTCTGCATTTCGTTGCCCAAGGACTGCAAACGGCAGGT
>JAPYRS010000094.1 GCA_029936875.1 Alphaproteobacteria bacterium
CCCTGGTAGGGCTCGATGAAGGACGGGTGGTTATGGCTTTCCATTTTGAAAATGGCGGCGAGGCCCTCGCCAATATCGATGGCGCCGGCGTTTTCACCGGGGCCGCAAATAACCCACGGGGCTTCTGTCGCGAGGGTCCGGAGCCACTTTCGGGACGATTTGTAAGAGCAATGCTCGCTCCACATTGCTGAAAAAATCCCGAGTTCGGTGAGGTTCGGCGTCCGCTCGAGGATTTCGAGAATTTGCCCGTATTCTGCGGCGCTCAATCCGTGTTCAATGCCGATTTCGAGGGTCGCCGCTGGGCCACCGGGATGGCTCGCCGCTGTGGAATCGATGGTCATGCCGTTACCCCGCCAAGGCAGAGACGAGACTGTCGAATAGCGGCTGCCCATCGGTGCCGCCAAGCGCCGCATCGGCGAGGCGTTCCGGATGCGGCATCATGCCAAGGATATTTTTCTGATCATTGAATATGCCGGCGATGTCGCGCGCGGATCCGTTCGGGTTTGCAGCTCCGTCGGCCTCGTCGGGCCCATCTGGCCCTCTGCAATATCGGAAGGCGACGGCGTCCGTCTCTTCAAGCCGATCAAGCGTTGGCTCGTCCGCGTAGTAGTTCCCATCGTGGTGAGCAACCGGGATGCGCAGTGGAATGCTCGTCGCGTAACTCGACGTAAAAATCGTCTGCCTGTTCTCGACTTGAAGCCAGACGTCGCGGCAAACAAATCGCAGGTCAGAATTTCGAAGTAGCGCGCCGGGCAAAAGTCCCGTCTCGACGAGAATCTGAAATCCATTACAAATGCCGAGCACCGGGAAACCGTCTTTAGCGCGCGCCACGACTTCGCGAATAATTGGCGACTGTGCCGCCATTGCGCCGGACCGCAAATAGTCGCCGTATGAAAATCCGCCGGGGAGAACAATCAAATCGACTTTTGGCAGCGCGGAATCGCCGTGCCATACCATTTCAGGATCGCGCGTCATGGATCGCCGGAGCGCCACGGCCACGTCCCGGTCGCAGTTCGATCCGGGAAAAACAATGACGGCGGCTTTCATGATTGTGGGTTCAGGCCAATTTTCGCTGGTTAGTCGAGGTCAATCTGGTAGTCCTCGATAACGGTGTTGGCGAGCAACTTCTCACACATGGAGGCGAGTTTTTCGCGTGCGGTATTAGGCTCAGTCTCGTCCAATTCGATTTCGATAAATTTTCCCTGGCGCACATCACTGACGCCGTCAAAACCAAGGTGACCCAAGGCCTGAAGAATGGCCTTACCCTGTGGGTCAAGTACCCCAGGTTTCAGCGTAATATGAACCCGTGCCTTCACGACACGCGCTACTGCATTACCTTGGGACCTTTGATGTCGGTCGGCCCACCCTCAGGCAAGATTCCGAGACGACGCGCGACTTCCTGGTAGGCCTCGGGAACGTTGCCGAGATCGCGCCGAAACCGGTCCTTGTCGAGCTTTTCATCCGTTTCGACATCCCACAGCCGGCAACTGTCGGGGCTGATTTCGTCGGCGAGAACAATGCGAACGTCTTCTTCCTGATAGTACCGGCCGAACTCAATCTTGAAATCGACAAGGCGAATGCCAACGCCAAAAAACAATCCCGAGAGAAAGTCGTTGATCCGGAGCGACATCGAGACCATCTCGTCAAGTTCGGCCGGGGTCGCCCAGGCGAACGCCGTGATGTGTTCTTCGGTGATGATTGGATCGTCCAGTTCGTCGGACTTGTAGTAATACTCGATGATCGATCGCGGCAAACGCGTGCCCTCTGATATTCCGAGGCGTTTGGAAAATGAACCGGCGGCCACGTTTCGGACGACAACTTCGACCGGAATGATTTCGACTTCCTTGACCAGCTGCTCGCGCATGTTGAGGCGGCGCAGGAAATGGGTCGGGACACCGATTTCGCCAATCCGGGTCATCAGGTATTCGGAAATCCTGTTATTCAGGACGCCCTTTCCGGTGATGGTGCCGCGCTTGCGGTTATTAAAGGCGGTCGCGTCGTCTTTAAAATATTGGACTAGCGTGCCGGGTTCTGGACCCTCGAAAATGACTTTCGCTTTGCCTTCGTAGATCTGACGTCTGCGGGACATTCATATAGCCGATGAAAAGAGAATTCGGGGAAAATCCGCAGAAAACTGCGAATTATTAGCGTTATTTGGACATTACCCGATCTCGATCCCCAATTCAATCGGCTCGCCATTCAGGTCGCCGGATTCCCCCAAAACGGTGTCCGGGTTCGCCAAGTTGAAGCGCAGGAGGCGGTGTTGATTCAGGGCTTCCGAGCCTTTATGCCTTGGCTTCATCATCACCGTTGTCGCAGGGAGCGCTTGGTGCATGTCGGGTTTTAATAAAAAAGAAAAGGCTGAAGAAGCCAAGTTTATCCACGGTGAGGAAATTGATTTCAAAGTTTCGGCCCGCCGCAACAAGTTGTTGGGCTTATGGGTCGTGGAAAGAATCGGCCTCACAGGCAAAGACGCTGAATCCTATGCCATTGAGTGTATCGAAGCCGATTTTATGGAACCCGGTTCTGAAGATGTTGTGCGAAAGGTGAAGGCGGATCTTGAGAACGCCTCATCCGATGTTTCTGAACAGGATCTGCGAAATCAGATGTCGTCGCTTGAAGCATTGGCACGGGAGCAAATTGAAGGCGAGGCGCCCGGATAGCCCTCCAAATTTCTAGACGAACGCGCCGTGATCAGCGTCCAATCCGATCAGATCATTGAGCAGGCGATTATTTGGATCGTCGACGCATTGGTGGGGACACATGACGGCCGGGTTTATCGAACGCAGCTGTTCCTAAACTTTTCGCGTGAACCAAAAATCTCGGAAACGGACGGACTGCAACGAACCGATATATCCTGATTCTGTATACACCTTGTCCTGACAGGAATAGACACAGCCATCGGCGCCAATCACCGTCAAAAGACTGGTGATCGGGCAGGAATGGTAATCCTTTTCGAACCCGGCGGGCGTCGCGTGATAATGGTCGACCACCTGAAAATTTTCATCTTCGATTGATCGCGCCGCCGTAATTTCGTCGCGCACCTGATCCGCAATTCTTGCGTGGTAGGCGTTGTTTTCTTCCGGGTGGTTGCTGACAACGCAATTCGAAATCTTGACGTGCTGGACGCCGACTGATTTTAGCCGCACCGCTAATTCTGCAATGTGCGATGCGTTTTTTCGTCGACAATAATACTGGCCCCCAACACACAGTCTGAATCCCGACCGGAAAAATCCGACAGGTTTTTCATAAGGTCATCAAAATTATTGGCGCCGATACCGCGATATTCTCCGTAACTATCGCCGTCCCAGCCATCGATGGAGACCCGGACCCATGTCGCGTACTTCGCAAAGGCCCCAGCAATTTTCCCTTTTAGTCGAGATCCATTGGTAAGAGCCCCAACTTTGATGCCCCCTTCGGCAAGTTTCCGGATTGTCCCCTCAATATTTGGTTAAAGCAGTGGCTCACCGCCACCAGAAAATGTCACGGCCTCAACGCCCATCGAAATAAAATCTTCGACCAGCTCTGCCATTTTTTCGGGCGCGATTCGATCATGTACTTCCATGCCACCGTCGAGGTTTAGGTTGTTGGCCCGGTTGGCCCGGTAGGCGCAGTAGCTACAGCCGTGATCGCAAATATTTGTCGGCTTGAGGCGCACATGAACCGGCGCAAAGACATCGCCTGCGCGTAGCGCCTCCAACCTGTCCAGATGGAGAGCAACTTTTGCATCGGTGTAATACGTCGCCAACCCAATTTTCTCCTATATCCCTACCCGTTTCGATGTCGATTTTTTGAGCATCGCAGACCGGAAAAAACAACTTTTCCGCAGTCGTCTTAAACCTCTTTAAACCGAGGCGCGAATGAATAGGCATCCCGCAATCTCCGCAACAACCTAAGTTGCTTAACAATGTCGGGATCGGACACTGTACCGGCAAGTGCGGAAATTCCCACTGCCTCAATCTGACGCAGTGGCTGATCTGCGCCTTCTATTACCCCCTACGAAAATATCGGCGCGGATCAAGATTTCGTAAAAACTCGCGCGAAGATTGTATCGACGTGAACTAGATGGCGATTGATGTCAAATAAGCCATCGAAGGCGGCAGAATCCAGGACATTCGATACTTCTGGGTCGCCTTCAAGAACAGTCCGGAAATCACTGCCGGAATCCCATACTTTTGCGGCATTGCGCTGGACCAGACCATAAGCGTCCTCACGGCTGATGCCGGCTTGCGTAAGTGCGAGAAGAACCTGCTGTGAATGGACCAGGCCGTGCAGCCGATCGAGGTTTTCGCGCATCCGTTCGGGATGAACGATCAGCTTCCTGATGACCCCGGCCAGCCGGTTCAATGCGAAATCCAGCGTGACCGTCGCGTCCGGTCCGATCATCCGCTCGACCGATGAATGTGAAATATCCCGTTCGTGCCAAAGCGCGACATTTTCCAGCGCCGGCGTGACATACCCCCGAACAAGGCGGGCAAGGCCGGTCAGGTTCTCGGTAAGGACCGGGTTTCGCTTGTGCGGCATTGCCGAAGATCCTTTTTGCCCCTTGGCAAAATATTCTTCAGCCTCAAGCACCTCGGTTCGCTGGAGATGTCGAACTTCAGTCGCGACCCGCTCGATTGATCCGGCGACCACACCAAGGGCTGCGAAAAAAGCGGCGTGGCGGTCGCGCGGAATAATCTGCGTCGATATTGGTTCTACTTCCAATCCCAATTTTTTCGCGACATAGGCTTCAACGCGCGGGTCGATGTGGGCGAAGGTGCCAACGGCGCCTGAAATTGCGCAGGTCGCGATTTCACGCCGTGCCGCGACCAATCGTTCTTTGTTGCGCGAAAATTCAGCGAAGGCCTGCGCCATCTTGAGGCCAAAGGTCGTTGGTTCGGCGTGAATGCCGTGGCTGCGGCCGATGCAAATTGTGTTTTTGTGCTCGAACGCCTTTTCCTTCAACGCGTCCAGAACACTGTCAATATCGTCAATAAGCAGATCCGCAGCCCGGGACAACTGGACCGAAAGACATGTATCGAGAACATCCGACGAGGTCATGCCCTGGTGGACGAACCTTGCTTCGGGGCCGACATGTTCGGCAACGTTGGTGAGAAAGGCGATCACATCATGATGGATCTCGCGTTCGATCTCGTCTACTCGATCAATTTCGAATGCGCCGCGTTCCTTCAGGGCGATGGCGGCCTCCGCTGGCACAACGCCAAGTTCGGCTTGGGCTTCAGTTGCAAAGGTCTCAATGTCCAGCCAAATGCGGAATTTCGCGTCGGCTGACCATATTTCAGTCATTGCTGGTCGGCTATATCGTGGAATCATGGGACTCTTGATGGATGATGCGGGGATTTGATTATAGCCTTGGCCGATCTTTTGCTCAAAGTGCAAGGAAGGGCCAGGAACCGGTCTGAATTGCTTTCTTCATTTTTCATTCTGGGCCCATGAATCGAATCCGAGAAAATATTATCTGCTTGATTGACCCCCGCCGCCGCTGGACGCGCCGGGCCGGTCGAACCCTCGTCATCGCTGTGGCGGCCTGCATCCTCTTCGGTGCTCCCGTCGCCCATGCCGAAGATGAGGAAGTTGATCTCGAACTTGTGCTGGCGATCGACGCCTCTTCCAGCGTATCGACGCTGGAATTCGGAATGCAGCTGCAAGGCTACCACGATGCCTTTCTCGACCCCCGTGTGATCGACACCATTCGGGCGGGGGAACAGGGCGTGATCGCCGTCATCGTCATCATGTGGGCCGGCGAGGGCGAGATACGCCCGCTCACCGACTGGATGCGGGTGGAAGACGAAGAATCCTCATTGCTGTTCATTACGCAGTTTCAAAAGTCACCGCGCTTCGTTTTACCGGACGGCACTTCGTTGACGACGGCAATCGAATTGTCGCGTGCGCTGTTCGATGCAAATGGATTTCAGGGCGTCCGCCGGGTCATCGATATTTCAGGTGACGGGCCAAACAACGTCGGTCGGCAACCGGCGAACGCGCGAAATACTGCCGTCGCCGCGGGCATCACCATTAACGGCTTGCCGATACTGAAAGAATATCCTGACCTCGATTACTATTATTCCGAACATGTCGTTGGCGGGGCCGGTGCCTTCATTGTTGCCGCCAAAAACTTTCGCGTCTTTTCTGCGGCAATTCTCAACAAGCTCGTGCACGAGATTGCGGGGACCTTCCCGGAAGAAAGCGGCGCGGCCGGACGGATGTTTGCGGGAGGTCGAAGCGTCGCGCCTTAGAGAGTCCACGTTGCAAGAGGGTGCGTCTTACAGAAGGCCCAGGCTCTTAAAACTTTCGGTGCCGTTTCGGCCAATAACAATGTGATCGTGAAGCGTGATGCCAAGGCTTTTTGCCGCGTCTGCAACTTCGCGCGTCATCTCAATATCGGCAGTGGACGGCGTCGGGTCGCCGCTCGGATGGTTGTGCACCAAAATGACGGCGGTCGCGCCAATTTCGAGGGCGCGCTTGACCACTTCGCGCGGATATACCGGCGTGTGATCCACGGTCCCTTCCTGTTGGCGTTCGTCGGCGATCAGCACGTTCTTCCGATCAAGAAACAGCACCCGGAACTGCTCGTTGGTGGCCCGGGCCATGCTCGCGGTGCAGTAATCGAGCAAAGCCTGCCAAGAACTGAGAACCGGTTTGTCCATGATGTTGCCGCGGGCGAGGCGGATCGCGGAGGCTTCGACAATTTTTAAGGCAGCGACTGTTGCGTCGCCGATACCTTCAACCTCTTTCAGGCGTGCGGGCGCGGCTGCGATTGCGTCGGCAAAACTGCCGAACCGCGTGATCAGCGCTTTGGCGAGTGGCTTAACGTCGCCGCGGGGTCGCGCCATGGCGAACACGAGTTCCAGCAATTCATAGTCTGGTAGGCCGTCAGGGTTTGCCAGAAAGCGGTCGCGAAGCCGGGCGCGATGTCCGTGGTAATGCGGAACCGGTTCAGCCACTTTGTCTGCTGGCTTCGGATCGTCCTCGTTCATCGGCGATCAGTAGGGCGGGCGGTGAAGCCCGGTCGGCGACTCAGTGAATATTTCGTGACCGTCCGCGGTAATGCCGACCATATGTTCGTATTGCGCGGACAAAGAGCGGTCTTTTGTCACCGCCGTCCAGCCATCCTTAAGCATCTTAACCTGCCATCGGCCTAGGTTGATCATCGGCTCGACGGTGAAGAACATGCCTTCCCGAAGTTCCACACTCGCGCCAGCTTCGCCGTAGTGAAGGATGTTTGGCACATCGTGAAAAATTCGCCCGATCCCGTGTCCGCAGAAATCCCGAACTACGGAACAGCGCTGTTTTTCCGCATAACTTTGAATGGCAAAGCCGATATCACCAAGTGTGGCGCCTGGCCTTGCCGCCTCAATCCCCCTCATCATCGATTCATAAGTGACGTCACTGAGACGTCGCGCTTTGACGCCGACATCACCGGCAAAAAACATGCGACTGGAATCGCCGTGCCAACCGTCGAGAATGACAGTGACGTCGATATTGACGGTGTCGCCTTTGTTCAAGCTCTTCGGTCCGGGAATGCCGTGGCACACGACGTGATTTATCGAGGTGCAAATTGTTTTTGGAAAACCCCGGTAATAAAGCGGTGCCGGCAGCGCGCCTCGGGACACGATAAAGTCGTAAGCAATTTCATCGAGCGCGTCGGTCGTGACGCCCGGTTCGACAAATCCTGTAATATGGTCGAGCGTTTCTGCGGCGAGCCTGCCGGCTTTGCGCATACTCTCGAAATCCTTGGGCGCGTGCAGCTTGATTTCACCGGTATTCTGGACGGGTGATTTGCTGGCGTCGACAAAAACCATCATTTGAATCCGTTGCATTCGGGCCTAAGCAAAGGGGACCCGCTTATCGACTATAATTGATTGCGGGCTAAGCTGACAGCTGTAGGCAATGGCCTCGACGCCCTTACTTTTTACCTCAGTCAGTGCTTCCGCATAGGCGGGATCAATGTCGCCTGCGGTACAAAACCGATCGCAATCATCACGCTGGATGAGATAGAGCATGACGGCGCGAGCCCCCGATTCGACTATGTTCGCGAGCTCGTGAAGGTGCTTCAAGCCGCGCGCCGTTACCGAATCCGGAAATTCCGCCAATCCCGGTTGCCGCGACAAATGAACATTTTTCACTTCGACGTAGCAGTCTGGGCGGTCGTCGTCTTCCAAAAACAAATCGATGCGGGAGTTCTTGCCGTACTTTACCTCCCGCTTGAGCCCTGAATATCCTTCCAGCTCGGGAATGAGGGCTGACAGAATGGCTTCTTCGGCGAGCGCGTTCGGCCGCATCGAGTTAATCCCGACTAGTCCGGCGCTATTTCCCGGCCGGATCAATTCCCAAGTGTATTTCAGTTTTCGTTTCGGATTGTTGGCGGGCGACAGCCAAACCTCGGACCCCGGTTCGGTCAGGCCGATCATGCTGCCGGGGTTGGCGCAATGCGCCGTCACCAGACCGCCGTCATTGAGGTCGACGTCGGTGAGGAAGCGCTTGTAACGCTTCACCAGAACACCGGGCAAAAGGGGGTCGTCAAAATTCATCGGCCGAACCTAATGGGACAGGTCGCGCCCTGCAAATCAGAACAACAAAAATTGCGAACAATGTCTCAAACCCGCAGAGCCAACCGCAATCCGGCGATGGTATAACGTGGCATTGAAAATTGAGTGAAGAATTGGGATCCGGGTAGAGCATGACGTCAGAATCGAAATCGGTCACCGCAGCCATCATCGTCATCGGCAACGAAATTCTGTCGGGGCGGACAGAGGACAAAAATATCGGCTTTCTCGCAACGCGCCTGACCGAGATTGGCGTCCAGCTTCGAGAAGTACGGGTGGTATCCGATGATGAAACGGCGATCGTCGATGCGGTGAATGCGTGCCGTGCCGTTTACGACTACGTCTTTACGACCGGCGGCATTGGCCCAACGCACGACGACATTACGTCGGACTGTGTCGCCAAGGCATTCGGTGTGAAGAACACGTTGCATCCAGAAGCTTTCAAGATTCTTGATGATCATTACGCCGAGGGCGAATTCAACGAAGCCCGGCTGCGAATGGCCCACACACCCGAAGGTGCGACATTGGTCGATAATCCGATCAGTCTCGCACCCGGCTATCAGATCGAAAATGTATTCGTGCTCGCCGGTGTGCCGTCGATCATGCAGGCGATGTTTGAAAGTTTGCGCCACCGATTGGTTGGCGGGCCGCCCGTACTTTCGCACACGATCTCGGTTAACAAACCGGAAGGGAAGATTGCCCAGGCTCTCGCCGCGATCCAAAATCAATTTGCTGATGTCGAAATCGGTAGCTACCCCTACTTTCGCGGCGGCGTGGTTGGTTGCAGCCTGGTCATGCGGAGCACCGACACCGGCCAGTTGAACGATGCGAGCGCCGCGGTCCGGCAAATGATCCTGGACGCCGGCGGCGAACCGGTCGAAGAGCATGGCGTCTGATCGCGCCACTTCATTCGGCGACGGTTCTGCAAACGGATTTCTTGTGCGGGAGGCGGATTTTTCGGATGCGGCTGGTATTGCTGCGGTCCATGTCGCCGGTTGGCGCGATGCCTACCGTGAGATTATTGACGCGGATTATCTCGAATCGCTTTCCGATATTCGCCATGCCGCGATGTGGGCTGATGTTCTCGATCAGGAAATACGTGAGGGTGCGACGTTTGTGGCGGAGAACGCCAAATCCGGAATCATCGGCTTTGCCGATTGCGGGCCGGAGCGGGGCCATGACGATGCGACTTCAGGCGAAATAACAGCAATCTATGTGATGCCCGAGTTCCACCGGCGCGGTATTGGTCATGCTTTGGTCGGTACCTGTCGCGCGTGGCTTGCCGAAGCGGGCCGGACCAGTGTCGCCATTTGGGTTCTCGCCGATAACGCGGCGGCCCGGCAATTTTATGAGACGCTCGGTGGCGCCGAATCTGAAACGCGAATGATCCGCGTCGCCGGGGGAGAACTCGAAGAAGTCTGTTACCGCTGGGCCAATGGAAACCGAGAGGGCCGCGCCACCGATGATGACGCGGGCGACGCCGACAATCCCTTGTGACTTGCCAAAGCCGCCCTTAGTTTAGGCGCCAGCCCGCTTGGCGGAATTGGTCGACGCACCGGACTTAAAAT
>JAPYRS010000095.1 GCA_029936875.1 Alphaproteobacteria bacterium
GGTTATCATATCCATTCTTGGTCTGTTCTTCCGATTCTTTACTATTGCTTGGCTCTACAACAAGTCATATATAAAATGCATAGTCATTCAAAGTAGGCCGTAAGTACATGGCAGACCCAACAAGCTCAAACGAGTTACTGGCTCTTACCGCCGAAATTGTGGCATCGCATGTGTCAAACAACACCGTGGCGATCGGTGATCTGCCGCAACTGATTCAGCAGGTTTATACGGCACTTGCCGGTGTTGGCATAACGCTCGCCGCGGCGACGTCTCGGCCCCAACCTGCAGTACCGATAAAGAAATCATTGACCCCCGATTACATCATTTGTCTTGAAGACGGCAAGAAACTCAAAATGCTCAAGCGTCATCTCCAGACAAGGTACAATATGACTCCAGAAGAATATCGTGAACGTTGGGGTCTCGCCGCCGATTATCCGATGGTTGCGCCGCGTTACGCGCAACAGCGCAGTGATCTTGCCAAGAAGATTGGGCTCGGAACCAAGCGACGCAAAAAACGTCGCAAGTAGCGCCCGCCGATTTTTTTGCTGTTGCCAGGCCGCGCGACCAAGACCAATAGTTCGCGCACCCAAATAACGATATAATTGCACCGTGTCTGATCGACTCGAAAAACTCTGTATTGAAAAAGGTCTGAAGATGACCGGGCAGCGGCGCATCGTTGCGCGTGTCCTATCCGAATCAGCCGACCATCCCGATGTTGAGGCGGTCCATCAACGGGCGGCAAAACTCGATTCGGGAATCTCGATCGCCACCGTCTATCGGACGGTCCGCCTGTTCGAAGAGGCCGGGATATTGGAGCGCCACGATTTCGGCGATGGCCGCGCGCGCTACGAGGAAAGTCCCGAAGAACACCACGACCATCTGATTGATCTGCGGTCGGGTACCGTCATCGAGTTTCAGGATAACGAGATCGAACTTTTGCAGGCGAAAATTGCTGCGCGGCACGGGTACCGGTTGGTCGACCATCGGCTCGAACTTTTTGGCGTGCCGCTTGAGAACGATGCGCCCGACGCCGATCCCGGCGATGAAGCCGGAACCTCAGCCGGCAAATCAAATGACGCCGAGTCCGGCGATGGGTCTGAAAATGCGTCAGACAGTTCGCCTGACAGGGACTGAAGTCCCCAACACCCCAAACCGGTTTTCATGTCCCAAGCCCGCGCGACCATAAATCTCATCCTCGCTTTACTCTGGACGCTTGCCCTGTTGCCGGTGCAAGTGATTGCCAAGGCGCTCAATCTGAAGCTCGCGACCCGCATCCCGATGCGGTACCACGCCGGCTTGGCAAAGATTATGGGCCTCCGAATTGTGGTGCGCGGCACGCCGTCGACGGCAAAGCCCACTCTGTTCGCGGTCAATCATTCCTCTTGGCTCGATATCACGGTGATCGATTGCCTGATTCCGGTTTGTTTTGTTGCCAAGCAGCAGGTGGCAGGCTGGCCGCTCTTTGGCACGCTCGCGAGGCTACAACGGACGGTTTTTGTCGAACGGAAACGCAACCGCACAGGCTCATCCCGCGACGAGATGAAGGTGCGGCTTGAAGCCGGCGACAATCTCGTCCTGTTTCCCGAAGGCACCAGCGGCGACGGCAATCGCATACTGCCGTTCCGCAGTTCATTTTTTGCGCTGGCCGAACAGCCGGTCAATGGCAAGCCACTGACGGTGCAGCCGGTTTCAATTGCCTATGTTGGGCTTGGCGGTGCGATCATGGGCCGCCACCGCCGCCCCGAATACACCTGGTTCGCCGATATGGATCTCGCCCCGCATCTGTGGCGCGTGCTTGGTCTTGGGCCGGTTACGGTGGTGGTCGAATTCCACCGGCCGGTCACCATCGAGGAATTCACCTCGCGCAAGGAAATGGCTGCCCATGCGCACCGGGAAATCGCCCAGGGTCTTTCCGGTTCGTTGGCCGGAAGAGGCGGCAGGGCCCATCGCAGACGCCGCAGCCGGCGTGCCAAAACGGCAGAATCCCGCGCCTCATCTTGACACGGAACCGCCAAATGCTAACTTTGAGTAACGGACGAGGCGCCAGTCCCGCGACCGTGTGCGCCGTCTGGAAGAAGGAAAGGAGCGATTGACCAAAAAGCTGTTCATCCGGACCTATGGATGCCAGATGAATGTTTACGACTCCGCCCGGATGGCGGATGTCTTGGCGCCTTTGGGTTATCGCTCGGTCCCGTCCGCAGACGATGCGGACCTCGTCATTCTCAATACCTGTCACATTCGTGAAAAGGCCTCGGAGAAAGTTTTCTCCAAGCTCGGTCGCTTGCGTGTTGCCCAGGAGGCAAAAGCGGCAATCGGCGGGCGCATGGTCCTCGCAGTAGCGGGTTGCGTGGCACAAGCCGAAGGCGAAGAAATCACCCGGCGTGCCAACAACGTCGATCTCGTGTTTGGGCCGCAGGCCTATCACCGGTTGCCAGAAATGATTGCCGAAGTCGCGCGAAAAACCGGCACGGTTCTCGAAACCGATTTCACCGTTGAAGAAAAATTTGATGCGCTGCCACCGGCGTCAGCAACAGGCCCGTCCGCGTTCCTCACCATTCAGGAAGGCTGCGACAAATTCTGCACCTTTTGTGTTGTCCCCTACACGCGCGGTGCCGAACATTCGCGCGCGCCGGAGGCGATTGAGGCGGAAGCCCGTGCGCTGGTCCGAACCGGTGCCCGTGAAATCACGCTGCTCGGGCAAAACGTCAACGCGTACCGCGGCATCGGCGCCGATAGTGCTGCGACATTGGCTGGCTTGGTGCGGCGGCTTTCCGACATCGAGGGCTTGGAACGGATTCGCTATACGACATCACACCCGCGCGACGTCAGAGACGATCTCATTGCCGCCCACGGCGAGCTGCCAAAACTGATGCCGATGATTCATCTGCCGGTGCAGTCGGGCTCGAATCGCATTTTGACGGCAATGAACCGCCGTCATTCGATTGAAGATTATCTTCGCACCGTGGAAAAGTTGCGTGGCGCTCGATCTGATCTGGTTCTTTCAAGCGATTTCATCGTCGGCTTCCCCGGCGAGAGCGACGCTGATTTTGAGGCGACGCTCGACCTTGTGGATTCCGTTGAGTATGCTCAGGCCTATTCGTTTCAATACAGCCCAAGACCGGGAACGCCGGCTGCCATGCTGGATGATCAGGTGGCAGTGCCGGTCAAAGCCGAACGCCTCGCCCGTCTCCAGGAGCGTCTCAACCACCAGCAAGATCGTTTCAACGCGACCATGGTCGGAAAAACCATCGACGTCCTGTTCGACCGCCCCGGGCGTCATCCCGGACAAATGGCTGGCCGCAGTCCGTACCTGCAAGCGGTCAGCGCGGACGCACCCGAATCAATTTACGGAAATATTGCGGCGGTCCGAATTGATGCGTGCCTGCCAAACAGTCTGGCCGCGACGCTTGTTGACCCACGATTTGCTACTGAACTTAATTCGTCAGCGAACGCCGCGTGAGCAGAGAACGCAGAGTGACATCAACCGCCGACATTAATAGCGCGCCGTCTTTGGTCCTCGCGTTCGATGACAATGGATTGTTACCGGCCCTGTTTGGCCGGCACGACCGGCACCTCGCAATCATTGAACAGGCGCTCGGTGTGACACTTGCCTCGCGCGGCAATCGCATTTCGATCAGCGGTGAAACATACGCGCAGACGACGGCCAAGTCCGTGCTCGACGAAATTTATGGACGGCTCAAAGACGGTCAAAATATTGGCGCCGCCGAAGTCGAGGCCGCGTTGCGCATGGCCGACCTGTCTCCAACGGATGGGTCCGGCACAAAGGACATTGTGATCAAGACCCGAAAGCGCGAGATCATGGCGCGCTCGAAAGGGCAGCAGCGATATCTCGATGCGCTCAGCCGGCATGATCTCGTTTTTGCGCTCGGCCCTGCGGGTACCGGCAAGACCTATCTCGCCGTCGCGATGGCGGTCTCAAGACTGGCCAGCGGCGCGGTTGACCGCATAATTCTCTCCCGTCCGGCGGTTGAGGCCGGCGAGAAACTGGGCTTTCTTCCGGGCGACCTCCGCGAAAAGGTCGACCCTTATCTGCGCCCGCTCTACGACGCGCTCTACGACATGCTGCCGGTAGAGCAGGTCTCACGGCGTCTCGATACCGGCGATATCGAAATTGCGCCGCTCGCTTTCATGCGCGGCCGCACTCTTTCCAACGCCTATATCATTCTCGACGAAGCGCAGAACACGACCGCAATGCAAATGAAAATGTTGCTGACACGGCTTGGTGAAAACGCGTCGATGGTGGTGACCGGTGATCTCACGCAGGTTGATTTGCCGCGCGGCGAGCGCTCCGGTCTCGGTGAGGCGGTAAAAGTTTTGCGCGGGATGAAAGGCGTGAGTTTTGTTCATTTCGACGACACCGATGTTGTTCGTCACCCGCTTGTTGCGCGCATGGTCCGGGCTTACCAAAGCTACGAAAAGAAGGGTGATCGAAACGGCCAGCCGGGCCCCACAAATGATGAGGCGGCGTCCTAGCCGGTGCCATAAACGCCATGCCTCTCGACGTCGTCTTTTCAGTCGAAAATGAAAACTGGGATGAGAAACTTCCCGGCGTGGAGATCATTGCGGCGCGTGCTGCCGAGGCGGCGATAGAACGGTTGGCCGTACCCGACGATCATCTCGAACTCAGCATCGTTCTCGCGGACGACGCGTTCCTGCGCGATCTCAATCTCCGCTACGGCAACAAAGATGCGGCGACCAACGTACTTTCATTTTCGCAAGATAATGTGACACCGGGCGGCATCCGCCTTTTGGGTGATATCGCAATCTCGATCGACACCGTGATGAAGGAAGCCGAGCAACAGGAAAAAACCTTTGAACATCACCTGACCCATATGGTCGTGCACGGCACGTTGCATCTGCTCGGCGAAGACCACGAAGAAAAAACCGAAGCCGAAGCGATGGAGCAGTTGGAGCGGGAGATTTTGGCAACGCTGTCGGTTCCCGATCCCTATGCCGAAATTCGGTCAGCGGGCCTGGACCCTAGCCGGAAACAGGAAATTGGCGCATGACCGATCCGGCTTCCAAGAGCGATAAAACCAACGGCAACGATGCCGAACCATCGATTACCGGAACTTTTAAGGCGTGGCTGAAGGGTCTCGGTCTTGGCCGGAACGCTGACGTCACGCTTCAGGAGGAATTGCGCGAGCTGCTCGAGAGCCACGAGGACGCGAATCATACGGTCGATGCAGAAGAACGCATGATCCTGATGAACCTGATCAAACTCGGCGATATTGAAGTCGGCGATGTCATGATCCCGCGGGCGGATATGATCGGTATTGAAGTCGATTCAGGCCTCAGCCAAATCATCCCGATTTTTCGGGAGGGGCTTCATTCCCGTGTACCGGTGTATCGAAAGACGCTGGATACGGTGCTCGGCATGTCGCACATCAAGGACTTGCTGCCCTACTGGGAAGATGCGACGGGTTTTTCCCTGCGCGAAATTTTGCGCGAAGTCCTGTTCGTGCCACCGTCGATGCCGGTTCTCGATTTGTTGCTGCGCATGCGGGTGCGGCGAATTCATATGGCGATGGTCGTTGACGAGTTTGGCGGTACAGACGGGTTGGTGACGATCGAGGATCTGGTTGAGGCGGTGGTCGGTGAAATTGAAGACGAACATGATGCCATCGAGGGTCCGCTGGTTGTCGAAATCAGCCCGGGCGTAATCGAGGCCGACGCGCGCGCGCCAACTGAAGACGTTGAGGCCTATGTCGGGCTCGATTTCCTGCCCGAAGATCGGGACGAAGATATCGATACGATCGGCGGTGTGGTGGCGTTGCTGGCAGGCAGGGTTCCACAACGAGGTGAGGTCATCACGCACCCGGACGGCGTCGCTTTTGAAGTCATCGAAGCGGACGCCCGCCGGATTCGGAGAATTCGCGTTCGAACAACAAATCCGGCGACCGGCGCGGCTGCTCCCAAGTCAAAATCCTGATGCGCTCCCTTGCCGCCGCGCTGGCCGGTTTTGGCGGGTGGCGACGGTTTTTATCGGCGTTTCTTCTCGGCGTACTTGCCGCGGCTGCGATGCCGCCGTTCCAACTTTGGCCGCTTCTCTTCATATCCTTTACCGGGATGATTTGGCTGCTCGACGGCGTGGCGACGCGCCGGGCCGCCTTCGGTCTTGGTTGGGCTTTTGGGTTCGGGTTTTTTGTCGCCGGGCTTCACTGGCTTGCCTATCCGCTATTAGTCGACAGCGCCCAGTTCGCGTGGCTCATTCCGGTTGCCGTTCTCGGATTACCGGCGGGGCTCGCGATATTTCCGGGTCTCGCGATTCTGGCGGTTTATTTGGTCGGCGGCAGCGGCGTCCGCAGGGTTCTGTTTCTCGGCCTCGCCTGGATGGCAGCCGAAGCGCTGCGCGGAACCATCTTTACCGGCTTCCCGTGGAATTTGATCGGCATTGGCTGGAGCGGCAGCACCGCGATGCTGCAGGTGACATCGGTTATCGGCATCTACGGCCTTAGCCTTTTGACGGTTATCGCTGCTGCCATGCCGTCGATCCTTTGGTCGAACCCAAATTCTTCCGATTTGATCCGGCTGGAGCCGGATTATCTGGCGAACCGGCGTCACCGCTTCGTTGTCGGCGTGACAATCGCGGTGATGTTGATCGTTTGGGGCCTCGGTGCGTTCCGGCTCTCTGAGTCGCCGACGGAATGGCGCGATGTTTCGCTCCGGGTGGTGCAACCGGCAATCGCCCAACGGGATAAATGGCGGGCCGATCGCCGGGTGGCCAACTTCGAAATGCATATCGAACTCTCTGCAGGCGCGAACGTTGCGCCCGGTACGACTGGTGCGATCATCTGGCCGGAAACGGCGGCGACGCTTCCGCTGGTCGAAGGTGGCCCGGTGGCGGCGCGGATTGGGGCTACCCTTGATTCCAATTCGGTTCTTCTCACCGGCGCATTTCGCCGCGAGGGAGACGGGCAAAATCTCGATGTCAGGAACAGCCTTCAGGTCGTCGATTCAACCGCGCGGTTTCTCACTTATTACGACAAGCACCATCTCGTGCCCTTTGGTGAATACATGCCGTTTCGATCGCTGATGAATTCGATGGGCCTCCGGCGCATCACCGAAGGGTCGGCGGATATTGGCGCGGGGTCTGATACCCGGACGCTGCATGTTGAAGGGCTACCGCCGTTCAGCCCGCTGATTTGTTACGAAGCCATCTTCTCCGGTCGGGTCGTCGACCGCGATGACCGGTCGGAATGGCTCCTCAATATCACCAACGATGCATGGTTTGGCCCGTTCGCAGGGCCTGCACAACACTTTGAGTTGGCCCGGATCCGCACCATTGAAGAAGGCCTGCCTATGGTGCGTGCAGCCAACACGGGAAAGTCAGCGATTATCGATCCCCATGGGCGGGTAATTCAGGTTCTCGGCATGAATCAAGCCGGCTTCCTCGACTCAATACTACCGGCGCCAGCACAAGGCCAGACGATTTTTTCGCGATTCGGGAATTGGTCGCCGTTCACCCTCTGGGTTCTGATCGCGGTGTTGGGGCTCCGCCTGAGGTCGCCGCGCCGCGCCCGCAACCTGTAGACACAATCTCACGGGATAATCGTTGACGCTCGTTAGGGACACCTTTATCAAATGCCGCATACATAAGTAGGTACTAGTCTGGTCGGAATTGAGTAACGACCGAGATTTGTTGGGAGGCGAAATCGGCGGCAAAACCAAAAAAGCGGGAGCACGATCCAGTCGACATTCATGTCGGTGGTCGGGTCCGACTTCGGCGGATTCTACTGGGCATGGGTCAGGGAAAGCTCGGCAAAGCCGTCGGACTCACATTTCAGCAAATCCAAAAATATGAACGCGGATCAAACCGCATTGGATCAAGCCGCCTCTATCAATTCAGCAAGGTCCTTCAGGTCCCGGTCTCGTTTTTCTTTGATGACATGCCGGAAGAAGTGACGGGGCGCAGCCGGGGACTTCGGAAACCAGGCCAGGTCGCCTTTGACAAAGGCAATTTCACCAAACGTGAAACCCTGGAACTGGTCCGTGGTTATTACAAGATCACCGACGTCCCAACCCGCCGCCGCATGTTTGAACTGGTCAAAGCCATCGGGGCGGCCCACTCAAAATAGGCGAATTCGGCGCTCCCTTTGACGTTGGCAGCCGAATCACAGGCATTCAAACGCCATACTACCGGGATCACCCACGGCGCTGGGGCTTGACCCGCCCGAATATGTTGTCGATAAATTCCGCGCTGTTATTGTATATCAACTTTAGATCGCGTGTGTTGCGCCACGAGTTGTGACGATCGACAAAATTTGCCCGAGCCATTGCCGCCAGGAATCTTGAAATGAGAAGCGACTACCTGTTCACAAGTGAATCCGTTTCCGAAGGTCACCCCGACAAAGTCTGTGATCGGATATCGGACGCCATTGTCGATCATTACCTCACTCTCGATTCCTCGTCGCGCGTTGCCGTCGAAACTATGGTGACGACCAACCGCGTTGTTCTCGCGGGTGAAGTGCGCTGCTCTGAACCAGTCTCCAACAAGGAGCTCGAAGACATTGCCCGGAAATGTGTGCGTGATATCGGCTACGAGCAGGAAGGATTTCACTGGCAGCACGCCTCGGTCGATGTCCACGTCCATTCGCAGTCGTCTGATATTGCCCAGGGTGTCGATGCCGCCGGCAACAAGGATGAGGGTGCGGGCGATCAGGGCCTGATGTTCGGCTATGCCTGCCAGGAGACCGATGTCCTGATGCCGGCGCCGATTTATTATTCGCACAGCATTTTGCGGAAGATGGCGCAGGCGCGTCATGCCGGATCGGAGCCCTATCTCGGCCCCGATTCAAAAAGTCAGGTCACACTCCGTTACGAAAAGGGAATTCCCGTTGGCGCGAAAAGCATAGTCGTTTCGACCCAGCACACCGAGGACGTCGATCAGGAAGCCGTCCGTGAAATTGTCCGGCCTTATGTTCTCGCGACGCTGCCCGACGGCTGGATGTGTGAGGAAGATGAGTTCTACGTAAATCCGACTGGGAAATTTGTCATCGGCGGTCCCGACGGCGACGCTGGTCTCACCGGCCGGAAAATTATTGTTGATACCTACGGCGGCGCTGCGCCCCACGGCGGCGGCGCTTTTTCCGGTAAAGATCCGACCAAAGTCGATCGGTCGGCCGCCTATGCGGCGCGGTACCTTGCCAAGAACATTGTCGGCGCAGGGCTCGCGGATGGGTGCACCATTCAGGTCTCTTATGCGATCGGCGTCTCCAAACCGCTTTCGCTGTACGTTGATTGCCGCGGCACCGGAACGGTAGACGATAGAAAACTGGAAGCCGCTTTGGTCGACGTCATGGATCTCAGCCCGCGCGGTATTCGCGAACATCTGAATCTCAGCCGGCCGATTTATGCGCGGACGGCGGCCTATGGTCATTTCGGCCGTGAACCGGATGCCGACGGTGGTTTTTCATGGGAACGGCTCGATCTCGTTGACGACCTGAAAAGCGCGCTCACTTAAGGCGGATAAGCTGCGGTGAACGACCGCGCATCACCTGAACATTCGCGGCGTTACCACTATGGGCGCAAACAGGGCCATCGCTTGCGCGAAGGCCAGAAGGCGTTGCTCGAATCCTATCTGACGACAATTGGCATCGACCTTGCGGCGGACGGTCAAATCATTGCGGCTGCGCTTTTTGACTTCCCGCCAGAGCGGGTGATTCTCGAAATTGGTTTTGGCAGCGGCGAAAATCTCGCTGCCCATGCGGCTGCAAATCCTGAAACTGGCTTTATCGGATGCGAGCCTTTCATCAACGGCGTCGCGAGTTTCCTGCGCCGCCTTGATACCGCAAAACTCAAAAACGTGCGGCTTCATGCCGATGATGCCCGGGACCTGTTGGAAAAATTGTCCGATAAATCGCTTGACCAGATTGATATCCTGTTCCCCGATCCGTGGCCCAAGACCCGGCACAACAAACGGCGTTTCATTAATGAAGCGGTGTTGGCTGAGTTTTCACGCCTGCTTGGTGACGGCGGAATCGTCCATTTCGCCAGTGATAGCGGCGATTACGTGCGCTGGACGCTGCGACAGTTCCTCGCCCATCCAGACTTTGAATGGCAGGCAGATTCCCAGTCCGATTGGACTCGCCCGAC
>JAPYRS010000096.1 GCA_029936875.1 Alphaproteobacteria bacterium
GTCCTGGTGAATGCCGGCTTCGTGCGCAAAGGCATTGGCGCCAACAATCGCCTTGTTGTTCTGGACGATAAATCCGGTGACGGTCGAAACCAGTCTCGACGTTTTCATGATGTTCTCTGTCGTGATCCCGTCTGAATAAGGCATCACGTCGCGACGCGTCCTGAGCGCCATAACAATTTCTTCAAGCGCCGCGTTACCGGCGCGTTCGCCGAGCCCATTGATTGTGCATTCGACCTGGCGCGCACCGGCCGCAACCCCGGCCAGCGAATTGGCGACGGCGAGACCAAGATCGTTGTGGCAATGAACGGAAATGACTGCCTTGTCGATATTCGGCACGCGGTTCCGGATATCTGTGATCAGCGCCGTATATTCATCCGGCACCGTGTAGCCCACTGTGTCCGGAATATTGATGGTAGTTGCACCTGCCTTGATCGCGCTTTCAATCACGCGGCACAAAAAGTCCGGATCGGAGCGAGTACCGTCTTCGCACGACCATTCGACATCATCGACGTAATTACGGGCGCGGGTCACACTATCGATGATCGCCTGATGAACCTCGTCCGGCTCCATCTGGAGTGTGTATTCCATGTGCAGCGCACTGGTCGCGATGAAAGTATGAATGCGCGGACGCGATGCACCTTTAAGCGCTTCGGCTGCGCGGTCGATATCTTTATTTGCGGCGCGCGCCAGCCCACACACTGTCGCGTTCTTGATAATTTTTGAAACTTCCCGCACGGCTTCAAAATCACCATTCGACGCAATCGGAAAACCTGCTTCGATAACATCGACGCCGAGTTGCTCGAGCGCTTCGGCGATGCGGATTTTTTCGTCGAGATTCATCGATGCGCCGGGCGACTGTTCCCCGTCACGCAAGGTGGTATCAAAAATTGTTATGTAATCTGGATTTAGATCTTCGGTCATGGCTTCGGGTCCTTCGAATTTGGGTTTGCCTCAGTGCGTTTCACTGTCCCCTGAGCATGGCCATCATTGGACCCACTCAGGGGCAGCTAAGTCGAAGGACCAGCACGCCCAAATCGGATAGACGCAGCAGGTCGCGGAAACCTGGCCCGTGCGGTTGCACGTCCAGCCCGTTACTTCCCGTTCCATTCCAATTCCGTGTCGTCATTATCCTGCGCCCGAATTCACAATTCGCCGTGGGATCAAACCGAAATCCCACTAGGAATTTCAGTTAGTTAGGGTACTAAATTCGAGTCTAACATTGCAAAAGCGGGATAACCTACAAAAATTCCAGCGACAATCCCGCTTTGACCCTTGAATTTACGCTGTTTGCCGCTTCTTTCGCAACCACTATTCAGTTTGGACCCTGAAGCGGAATCAGGGCAACGATTTGGGCCGGTCGAAGCGGCGACAATTCCGCCTCGCCGCGCCTCAAAAACTGGAATGCGGTTCCTTGAGGAATTCGAACTCTGCTTTGGTCGTTTCCCGGTCCAAAATTGGGTTTCGATGGGGAAACCGACCAAATCGTTGAATAATTTCAAGGTGGCGATGCGCGGATTTCTTGGCCTCGCGGTTGGCGTCGTCGTCGGGCAGCGAATCAAAAAGGGCGACGGCGCGGTATTGATCCTCGACCTGCTCGCTGTGTTCAAACGGCATGTAAAGGAACCAGCACTCCACCGCTGTAAAGCCCTGGTCAAAGCCAAGCGTGAGCGCATGCTCAGCACCCAACTTCGCCATTGCATCGGTCGCATAGGTCCGGGCATCACCGCGAAACATGTTGCGCGGAAATTGATCAAGCAGAATCAGAAGCGCGAGGCACCCTTCGGGGTTCGTCTTCCAATCCTCAAATTCACCGGCAGCCGCTGATTCGTAGGCGTCGAGAAACCGCCCGCGAATTTCATCATCGAAGTCGTCTGACTTAACAAACCATTCCTTGCGGTAAGTTTCGCGTTCCGGGGAACCCGGCACACCAAACCAAAAATCCAGAATGTCACTCGGCGTTACCATGAGACGGGCGTTGCCATCTGCTGAATGTCGGGCAACTAATTCTTTTCTTTGTCGACCAATTTGTTTTCAGCAATCCACGGCATCATCGCCCGCAACTTTGCACCGACTTCTTCGATTGGATGTTCGGCTGCGCGTGCACGAACGGTTTTAAAGCTGGTTTGACCAACTTCGTTTTCAAGCATCCACTCGCGTGTGAACTGGCCGCTTTGAATTTCATCGAGAACCTTTTTCATCTCGGCCTTGGTCTGATCATTGATGATGCGGGGGCCGCGCGTGTAGTCGCCGTATTCAGCCGTATTGGAAACCGAATAGCGCATGTTGGCGATGCCGCCCTCATACATCAGATCGACGATCAATTTGACTTCATGCAGGCATTCAAAATAAGCCATTTCCGGCGCATAGCCGGCTTCGGTCAATGTCTCGTAGGCGGCCGTAATCAGGCTGGTCAAACCGCCGCAGAGAACAACCTGCTCGCCGAACAAATCGGTTTCGCATTCCTCTTTGAAGGTGGTGCCGATAATGCCGGCGCGGCCGCCGCCAATACCGGCAGCATAGGAAAGTCCGATGTCGTGCGCGTTACCGCTCGCGTCCTGGTGAACGGCAATGAGGCAGGGCACGCCGCCGCCGCGATTATATTCAGAACGCACCGTGTGGCCGGGGCCTTTCGGCGCGACCATGAAAACGTCGAGATCGGGACGCGGCTCGATCAACCGAAAGTGAATGTTGAGACCGTGCGCGAAGGCAAGTGATGCCCCCTCTTTCATATTGTCGCGAAGATCATCTTCCCAGAGGTGACGCTGTAACTCGTCCGGCGTCAGCACCATGACGACATCCGCCCACTTCGCCGCTTCCGTCGCATCCATCACCTTGAGGCCGGCGTCTTCCGCCTTTTTACGGGTGGCCGAATCCTTACGGAGGGCAACGACAACTTCCTTCACGCCTGAATCGTTCAGGTTGTTGGCATGCGCATGGCCCTGACTGCCGTAACCAACAATCGCTACCTTCTTGCCTTTGATCAGATTCACATCGGCATCACGGTCGTAATAAACACGCATTTTGATCGTTCCTTCAGTGTGTGGCGCTGGCCGATCCGATACGGCGCAGGCGTCGGATTTATAAGGGGTCGGGACCGCGGCTGATGGCTGCCACGCCGGTTCTTGATACTTCAATGAGGCCAAGGGGTTTCATCAGCTCGACAAAAGCATTGATCTTGTCGGTCGCCCCGGTGAGCTCAAATACAAATGAGGTGTTGGTTGAATCGACCACGCGGGCGCGAAATATATCGGCGATGCGCAGGGATTCCACGCGCGGTTCGCCTTCGCTTGTCACCTTCAAAAGCGCAAGCTCCCGCGAAACATGGCGCCCGGCAACGGTGAGATCGGCGACTTTGTGCACCGGAACCAGCCGGCCCAATTGTGCCTTGATCTGCTCAATAACCTGCGGCGTCCCCGATGTCAGAACGGTAATCCGCGAAAGCTCATTTTCGGGATCAACTTCGGCCACGGTCAGACTTTCGATGTTGTAGCCGCGACCTGAAAACAGACCGATTACGCGCGCCAGTACGCCTGCCTCGTTGTCGACGAGAACGGATATCGTATGGCTACGCGCGCGCTTTTCTATAGGCAGATCGTTCATATTCTTGTCCGGCTAGGGGCCGCCGCTCGGCGATATTAAATTAAAGTCGAGCCGCCGATTTATACCAGCGCCAGACCAGAGTCTGAAACTTTTGCTGAAGTGCTGTCCGACCCCAATATCATTTCAGTGTGGGCCGCGCCTGAGGGGATCATCGGATAGCAGTTTTCCTTCGGATCGACCGCGATTTCGGCAACGACGACGCCGTCGGTTTCGATCATGGCCTTGATCACATCATCAACCTGATCGGGCCGCTCCGCCCGCAATCCGGTCGCGCCAAAGGCTTCCGCCAGTTTCACGAAGTCCGGCAGCGCATCCATATAACTTTCGGAATAGCGCGCATCATGCAGCAGCTCCTGCCACTGACGCACCATGCCCATATACTGATTGTTGAGGATCAGGATTTTGACCGGCAGCCGATGCTGGACCGCCGTCGACAGCTCCTGAATGTTCATCAGGATTGAGGCCTCACCGGCAACGTCAATGACCAAGGCATCGGGGTGCGCCATCTGCACGCCGATCGCCGCCGGCAGGCCATAGCCCATTGTGCCGAGGCCGCCCGACGTCATCCAGTGTTTGGGATCCTCGAATGGGAGAAACTGCGCCGCCCACATTTGATGCTGACCAACTTCAGTCGTCACATACAGATCTTTGCCGCACGTAAGTTCGCGAAGGCGCTCCAGCGCATACTGCGGCTTGATCACGTCACCCGGGTTCTCATAGGCCAGGCAATCACGGGCACGCCATTTTTCAATATCGGCCCACCATTTCCCATGCGCGTCTTTGTCGGGTTTTCCCTTTTGCTTCTTCCACGCCGCCATCAACGCTTCAGTGACAAGACCACAGTCGCCGACGATGCCAATGTCAACGATGACATTTTTGTTTATCGACGAGGGATCGATATCGACATGGATCTTCTTTGAACCCGGACTAAACGCGTCCAATCGCCCGGTCACCCGGTCGTCAAATCGAGAGCCGATTGCGATCATTACATCGCAGTGGGCCATCGCGAGATTGGCTTCATACATGCCGTGCATGCCGAGCATGCCAAGGAACTGTTTGTCGGAGGCGGGGTAAGCGCCGAGCCCCATCAAGGTCGACGTGATTGGATACCCGGTTGCCCGCACAAATGAGCGCAAGGCTTCGGTCGCGCGGTCGCCCGAATTGATGACGCCGCCGCCGGTATAAAACACCGGGCGCTTGGCGTTGGCGATCAATTCCGCGGCTTCCTCGATCAAGCCGCTGTCGCCTACGTTTTGCGGCGCATAGGTGCGGTGTTTGACGTCTTCGCGGCCAATGTAATTACCGGTCGCCAACTGAACATCTTTCGGCAGATCAACCACGACCGGACCGGGACGCCCGGTCCGCGAAACATAAAACGCTTCGTGCATTACCCGTGCGAGATCGTTCACGTCTTTGACCAAATAATTATGTTTGGTGCAGGGGCGCGTGATGCCGATTGTGTCTGCTTCCTGAAATGCGTCATTGCCAATCATGTGGGTCGCGACCTGTCCGGTCAGGCAAACCACCGGAACCGAATCCATCAACGCGTCGGTAAGACCGGTGACAGCGTTGGTCGCGCCGGGACCAGACGTCACCAGCACAACGCCAACTTTTCCGGTGGAACGCGCGTAGCCTTCGGCCGCGTGCACTGCGCCCTGTTCGTGGCGGACCAGAATGTGGCGGACGGAATTCTGTTGGAACAACGCATCGTAAATCGGCAGGACAGCGCCGCCGGGATATCCGAACACGACATCGACGCCCTGATCGACAAGGGCCCTGATGATTATTTCAGCTCCGGATAACGTTTCTTCAGACATCACTACACCCGCCACGCCGCATCCGCGCCGTGTCTCTCAATTGGGGACAAGATAAAACAGCCCATTTTCAGCAAAACCGCCTCCGCCAAAGTAAACCACGGCCGGGGCGGTCGGTATTTGGTCCGATTCGGCCCTAATACGCCGAATCACCCCTAAAACCTCGCGATTCGGCGCGAACCTAACTCTTTAGTTGGTGTGGGTCAACAAAAATTGGCAAATCTTTGGAAAGATTCGTGCCCCGAAACTTTCCGAATGTTGCGCGCTCAACGTCTCCCATCCCTGGCTTTGGTGGCGAAACCAGGTCATTTGCCGTTTCGCCAGCCGGCGCGAAGCCTGTTGGGCGCGGGAAATTGCCGTTTCCAAAGGGATCTCGCCAGAGAGGTTCGCGCTCAGCTCCGGCACGCCGACGGCCTTCATCACCGGCAGCGACGGATCCAGCCCAAGCGCGTTTAGCGCCTGCACCTCTTCGATTGCACCGGCACCAACCATCGTCTCAAATCGCAGGTTGATGCGCGCATAGAGATCGTCGCGTGGGCAATCGAGAACGAAACCGAGCCAATCGCCAGCAAAATTTCCTTCGGCTGGCCGGCGCTGCCATTCGGTTAGGGAGATGCCGGTCGCCTCAATCGCTTCCCAGGCGCGGATCAGCCTTTGCGAATCACCACTTTCAAGCCGATCGGCTGCTTCCGGGTCGCGCGCCTGAAGTCGTGATCGCATCGCCTCGCCGCCGATCTTTGCATGGAGAGCGCGGGCATCGTCGCGGACCACGTCAGGAATTTCCGGTAATGGTGCAAGGCCTTCCAACAGGGCGCGCAAATAAAGTCCGGTGCCGCCGACAATGATCGGAACCGAGCCTTGACCCCACGCCCGTTCAATCTCGACCATCGCCATTTCGCGCCAGGTCATCGCTGAACATCCCGCTGCCCCGGCGACGGTCCCATAAAGCGCATGCGAAAATTTGTTCTCGTCTTCAACACTGGGGCGAGCCGTGAGCACGCGCAGCTCGCTATAAATCTGCATGCTGTCGGCGTTGATCAGCACGGCCTTCGTTTCGGCCTGCAACAACCCGGCAAGTTCCATCGCCACCGCCGACTTTCCGCTCGCGGTCGGCCCGGCAATTAGTATTGCCTTATTTCCTCGCTCGGTAATCACCGTATCTCCACGGTTGCGCGCTGTGTTTCATTGATAGCACGTCCGCTCGGTACTGATCTTGATTGCAGTCGCGAGGTTTGCCGGGGCAACGCGGCCCGGCTATAAGTTCGCCCGCGCCTTTGCGTTCATTGCCCCCATTGCCCCGGCCTTCATCGAGGCGGCGGATTGAAAACCAGATTGACCCAGCCCGCGTGACGTTGAGTTTCGTCCTGACATTGATTTCGAGCCCAGCCCAACCGGCGCTGGACCCTGATGTGATCGCGACCGCTCGAGCCGCGCTAACCGAAGCGGGTGCGGCAGGGGAAGAAATGCGTTGGCTCGCGCCCGCGATCGCCTGCGACCTGTTTTTTGATGGCATTTCGGCACCGGTTGCGATTGATGCGGTTCGGCAATATCTCGGTGACCTCGCCATCGACATTTGCGCCCAACCGATCTTGCATCGCCGAAAATCGCTGCTCATCGCCGACATGGATTCAACCATCATTGGTCAGGAATGCATTGTTGAGCTTGCTGATTACGCCGGACGCCGCGACGAAGTCGCCGCCATTACCGAACGCGCGATGATGGGCGAGCTCGCCTTTGCCGACGCCCTCGCTGAGCGCGCCCGCATGCTGGCGGGACTTAGTTTGGCGGAAATGGAGCGCGCCTATGCCGAACGCATCCGGCTAAACCCGGGTGCCGCGACACTGGTCAGGACGATGCGTGCGAACGGTGCACTGACGGCGCTGGTTTCCGGTGGCTTTACGTTTTTCACCAAGCGGGTCGCCAAGATGGCTGGATTCCATAGTGATCAGGCAAATGATCTCGAAATGGAGGACGGCAAAGTCACCGGCAATATCCTGCCGCCGATCCTCGACCGAAGTGCGAAACAAATTGCGCTTGAGAAAATCGCCAAGGAGAACGCGATTGATGTGATTGCCACTCTCGCCGTCGGTGACGGCGCCAACGATATCGCCATGTTGCAAGTCGCCGGGTTAGGCGTGGCCTACCGTGCCCGGCCTCTGGTTGCGGCGGCGGCCAAAGCACAGATCAATCATGCCGACCTGACCGGGCTTCTTTATCTGCAAGGCTATTGCCGCGAAGAATTTGAGAATTAGGCTTGGCGGGTACCGGGCAAAAAAACAGCCGCCCGAAGGCGACCGTTTTCGGGAGATGTAAATCTCGTTATCCGTCGCCGAAGCGAATCGTGACAAAGCGAACATCGCCGTTGCGCTCGATCAGGAATAACGCCGAGGCCCGCCCTTTTTGACGCAGCGCGCCAATCTGGCTTTGAACTTCGGCCACCGTGCTTACTTCTTCCTGACCAACTTCAATAATAATGTCACCGGGCTGAATACCGCGTCGCGCCGCCGGTCCAGTTCCGGAAACATCAATAATGGCAACGCCCTGCGTTTCATCGCCAAGCGAGAGCCGCTCTCTTAGTTCGGCCGTGAGCGGCGCAATCGTCATGCCGAGAATTTCGACCGGCTGATCGACACGTTCAGTCGGCGTCGTACTGGCACGCTGCAACGGTTCTTCGAGTTCGGCAATTTCGACAAACAGCCGTTTTCGTTTTTCATTTCGCCAAACGATGACTTCCACTCTGGCGCCAATCTTTGTCTCGGCGACGATCCGCGGCAGGTGTCGCATCTCGACGACCTCGCGACTGTCGAACGTCAAGATGACGTCACCGACCTGGAGGCCGCTGGCTTCCGCCGGTCCACCGCTTGTCACTTCGGCAACCAATGCGCCGGACGCTTTTTCAAGCCCAAGGCCTTCGGCGATCTCATCAGTGACCGCCTGGATTCGGACACCAAGCCAGCCGCGTTTGGTGCGGCCAAATTCCACCAGCTGGTCGACAGTGTGTTTGGCAAGGTTGGAGGGAATGGCAAACCCAATGCCGACTGAACCGCCGGTCGGCGAGAAAATCGCCGTATTGATGCCGATAACATCACCGTCCATGTTGAACATCGGGCCGCCGGAATTGCCGCGGTTTATCGACGCGTCCGTTTGCAGAAAATCGACATAACCTTGCTGGTTGATGTTTCGACCGCGAGCGGAAATTATCCCTGCGGTGACGGTGCCGCCGAGGCCAAACGGATTACCGATTGCCATGATCCAGTCGCCAACGCGGCTGATGCCGGAATTGCCCCACTTTACAAATGGAAGCGGTTCGTCGGATTCGACTTTGAGAACGGCGAGATCGGTCCTCGGGTCACGCCCAATGATTTTCGCATCCAGCGTGCGGCCGTTGGCAAGCGTGATCCGCACTTCATCGGCATCGGCGATGACGTGGTTGTTGGTAACCACAATCCCGGACGGATGAATGATGAAACCGGAACCGAGCGATTGCACCGGGCGTGCCTGCGGTTGGCCGCGGTGCGACGGCCGCCCCTCTGGATTATCAAAGAAATCCCGGAACAAATCTTCAAAAGGAGAACTAGGTCGTGTCCGTGGCCCATCGTCACTTTGAGTGGAAGTCTCTATCCGCTGCGTCGTCGCTACATTGACGACCGCCGGCGAAAGGCGTTCTGCGAGATCGGCAAAACTGTCGCCGAATTCGCGCGCCTGTGCGGATACAAAAAATAACGTGATCGCGGCAAAAACAAATCCGGCGAAAGATATCCGTGCCTGTGTCGAAGCAAAGACATTTCGGGGTTCGGCGGCGACGCGCGCCGACCGACCGTTTGCGCGGGCAGAAAAACGGTGTGATGGGCGGCGCGATGAAGTTTGATAGGTCACGATCGACAGGCTCCTCGAATGCGCCGGGATTTACGACCCAATTCCGGGTACGGCGGCCAAATGATGCTTAACCGAGATAGTGCTTTTTTGTGTTGGGTTCCAGTATCTAACTGAATTGTGAAGCAAATGAGGCGGTACCGCCAAATGGCGCTTCGTGGCCTAAATTGCGCAAGCTCGCGAGGGGCAACGTTAGCCCCGGACCATCCAAACCAGACCAAGGCCAATGACCGCCAGCGAAAGCCCGCCAATTCTGAGCGCGTTCGGCGGCTGGTCGAGCACCATTGCCATCATGCGGCGCATCCCTTGCGGCCACAGCGCATAGAGCGCGCCCTCAATCAGGAAGGCGATGCCAAGGCCGATAATCAGGTCGGTGAGGTCTAATTCACCCAAGACCTGATCCGCCGCGTAGGCCCGGAAACATCGGCTGGATCGCCGGTGTCTGCCCTACTGTGCCCTCGGTGAAAAGGACCCCGAAAACCCCTGGAAGAACCGGAAAAATTCCGAATCCGGCGCCAGCACCATGGTCGTATCGCTGCTGCCGAGTGCCGTCTCGTAAGCGAGCATGGCCCGGTAGAAGGCAAAGAATTCAGGATCCTGGCCGTAGGCTTTGGCGAAAACGTTATTCCGCTGGGCATCACCCTCGCCGCGGAGGATTTGCGATTCCTTCTGCGCTTCAGCGATCAGAACCGTCTTATCG
>JAPYRS010000097.1 GCA_029936875.1 Alphaproteobacteria bacterium
CGCGAACCGTCGAAGTCGGTCGCCCTGTGGATCAGACAGCGGTTGTCCCACATGACCAGATCGCCGGCGCGCCAGCGGTGGCGGTAGATAAATTTATCCTGCACACAGTGTTCGGCGAGCGCGGCGATGAGTTGGTCCGATTCATGTTTGTCGTAACCGCTGATCTCCTGAATGAAGGCGGCAAAAAACAATGCCTTTCGCGCCGTCTCCGGATGCGTGCGGACCAACGGGTGCGAGACCTGAGGCGTCGCCGCAAGCTGTTCATCCGACCACTTTGGCGCCGTTGTTCGGTCGAGCCCGTGCACGGCCTGCCGCCCATCAACTTTCGCCTTCATCGCCTCTGACAAATCTTCATAAGCGGCGTACATGTCGGCAAACAGCGTGTCGCCCGCGTCTTTCGGGACCTCGACGGCGTAAAGCAGCGACGCCTTTGACGGAATTTCGGTGTACGACACATCGGTATGCCAATAGCGCCCGGCGTCTTCGAGACCAACCGGTTTGCCGTTTGCATCTTTTTTGTTGGATAGAATCAATATTTCCGGGAAATCCGCCAACTGAAACTGGCTGAGGATATGAATATCGACTTCGCCGAATTGTCTCGACAATTCGACTTGGCGTTCGGGCGGCATCGACTGGCCGCGAATGACGATGACCAGATGATCAAGGAAGGCCTGATAAATGCCTTTAACCGCTTCGCCATCAAGTGCGCCGGAAAGGTCAACACCCGATACTTCGGCGCCGAGCGATCCGTCTTCTGGCAATATGCGCAACGACATTACAAATGGTTCCCGGCGCTGTTGTCTTCATGCGACAATACCGCAGGATTGAGAGTTGAGGACATAAATGGATTTAGGACTAAAAAATAAAGTTGCGATCATCACCGGCGCGAGCCAGGGAATCGGCGCTGCCTGTGCCGCAATCCTGGCCGAAGAAAAAGCGCGCCTATTGCTGGTATCGCGCACCGCGAAGGATTTGGAAAAACTTGGCGCAAAACTAAGCAAGAAATACGGCACCGAGGTCGCGGTATTTGCCGATGATTTATCTGAATTGGAGGCTGCCGGGCGTGTCGCCGATGCAGCCGAGAAGGCCTTCGGTCGAATTGACATCCTGATAAATTCAGCCGGGTCGTCGCAGGGCGGTATTTTTGAAGAAATCTCCGATGAGGTTTGGGATAACGCGTTGCAGCTCAAGTTTCTCGGCGCCGTGCGAATGGTTCGCGCTGTGCTCCCGATCATGCGGCGGCAAAAGTATGGTCGCATCGTAAATGTTGCCGGTAATACCGGGCGCCAGCCGCATCCGCGCTTGCTGCCGGGGTCCGCGTCCAATGCAGCACTGCTGTCTTTCACCAAGGGTCTGTCCGAGGAAATCATGAAGGACGGGATCGCCTTGAACGCACTGCAGCCGGGCCCGACCCAGACGGAACATTGGGGCCGGTTGATGGAGCGGCTTGCGACCGGTTCAGGCCTTACACCTGATCAGTTTGAAGTCGAATTCATGAAGCAGATACCGATGGCCCGCATCGCCGATGCCATGGAGATGGCGCGACCCGTGGTTTTCCTCGCCTCCGACGCAGCCAGTTACATGACCGGGCGATCAATCATCGTTGACGGCGGCTGGACCAAGGATCTTGCGTGAGCAGAACCGCTCGCTAGAAGGAAAAAGTATCTCTTTCCGCGGGTGCGATACAGACAACGTCTGACTTTCTTTCGGCGAGCATCGCAATCGCCACTTCCAGTTTGTTGTCGATGTCGTCATCGTACTGGTCCGGGTCGTGATGAAAGAGGTGCAGTGCTTTTACATTGGCGCGGTCCGCAAGATCGACAACCTGGCTCACACAGGAATGGCCCCAACCGACTTTGGATTCGTATTCCAGATCGGTGTAGGTCGTGTCGGTAATAAGAACACCTGCGTCGCGCACGAAATCGGCCAATTTCTCGACATACGCCAGGTTGTAAAAAGGGGATTCGGGTAAATAGAGTTCGTTATCCGTGACGTAGCATATTGATCGCCCGTGATACTCAATCCGGTAGCTAAGACAATTGCCCGGATGGGAAAGCAGCATGGTTTTTACGCTTACGCCGTCGATCACGTGTTCGCCTTCGTTGAGGTCGCGAAATTCGACATGGGCGCCAAATTCCCGAATCGTGATCGGAAAATAAATGCCTTCCATTTGTGCCGAGATCAAATCGTGCATCGTCAACTCACCGTGCGATGCCCCGCATATCTCGAATTCGCCGCCCTACAAGTAGAGCGGCACAAAAAATGGGATCGCGTTGATGTGGTCCCAATGGGGATGCGAAATAAACAGCCGCGCATCCGGCCTGCCGCCGCATCTCAAACGGTATGCAGCACGGTCTCAGGAGACGGCGCTCAATTACTGAGCCGTCCGTTTAAGAGGTGAGGTCGAATTCTTCGCTGTAGCCAAACGCCTTGGTATTGTCGATAAGGCGGATGAACGTCGGCGTAATTTTATAGAAATGGCTGGCCGCGAAACCGGCGGCGATTTTCCGCTCGTCGTCGTTTGCGGGTGACGCCAATATTGATTTCACCGCCGGAAAACGCGCCAGATAAATCTGTTCTGCGGCTGCGCGATCATCTTCCCCGATGACCTCTGCACGACCTTCCAACTGAACGCCGCTGATCTCGGCCCAGTTCTCGACATTGCCGTAAACCGTCACGGCCACCTGCGGGTTTGATTCAAGATCGCGCGCGTGGCGGGTCTTGCTGCTGGAAATAAAATAAAGGGTGAGCGCTTGATCGCGCGCGAAAAAAACCGGCGCGTTCCAGACGCCGGCCGGGCCTGTTGTCGCTAACGAAAGCGTCGTGAAGTGGTCGAGAAACGGGCCCACGATGTCCGGGGCCGGCGCGGTCATGAGTCGGAAAGACCGGGGTTAGTGCCTTCCCAACGTTTGACGACACCAGGATCAATGTCGAAAAAGTCGAGCACCCGTCCGACGCTATGATTGACGATGTCATCCACGGTCTTTGGGCGGTTATAGAAGGCGGGCGTCGGCGGCGCGATAATCGCGCCCATCTGGCTTGCCTCGTACATGAGACGGGTGTGGCCGGTATGAAGGGGCGATTCGCGGGCCATCAAAACCAGTGGCCGCCGTTCTTTCAGCACCACGTCAGCGGCGCGCACCAATAAATTATCTGAGATCGAATTAACGATGGAGCCGAGCGTCTTCATCGAGCACGGTGCCACGATCATACCGATGGTCCGGTAGGACCCGCTCGAGATGTTGGCGGCAATGTTCTTGTTGTTATGCACGACGTCGGCAAGCGCTTCGATACCGGCGACATCGTAGTCGGTCTCGATGGTCGCATTCATTTTCGCCGCGTTGCTCATCACGAGATGAGATTCGACGTCGTCAACTGTGCGCAGCAGTTCGAGCAGGCGAATGCCGTAGATCAGGCCGGACGCCCCTGACATGCCGATGATGAGGCGCTTTTCAGTCATCCTTGGCGGTTTTTCTTGGCGACCATGTTCTCATAATACTTGCGCGCTTCTTCCTGGCCCATTGCGTCCGGAAGTTCGCTGCCCTTGTAACGTTTGCCGCCGTATTTCTTGCTTTCTTCGCTGCTCGCGCGGCGGTCTTCTTCGGTGATGTCAGATCGCGCTTCGCTGGCCGCGTCTTCATCAAGTTCTTCCAGAACCTTGATCGACCAGGGTTCCTCGAGGCGGGCCTCAACCCAATCGAGAACCCAAAGCTCGTCGCCACCTTCAAGCGGCGTTCCGGGCTCGGTCACATGGGCTTTAACGACCAGGCGTTCAAACGTGTCGAGGTCACGAACTTCAACGACCAGCGGTTCGCCTGCCGCAATTTCCGGTTTGGGGTTCTGATCTTCGTCGGTCAGGTATCCAATAAAGGCTTCAAACGGCACGGTTCAGCCCTCCTTGGGCTTGCGGTAGCGCGACTCTTTAAATTTCTCAACGGAGCCGAGCGACTGCTCCATATCCATTTTCTGCGCGAGCGTATGATCGGTCGAGAGCGCCTCGTCATCAAGTTCTTCAAGGACGTGGATGAACCAGTCGTCAGTAATATGAACGCCGAGCCGGCCGAAAACATGAAGCCGCTCACCCTTGCCTTCGGGCAGATTCTCTATTGATTTGGCGACAATGGCGCGCACACTTTTCTGTTCCATTGTTGCGGTATCCCGAACATGGATCGTCACTTCCGCTTTTTCCTGCAGAACATCGACAGGTGTGATCGGGGTATCAAAAAAGTCAAAATCGTTCATATGAATTCCAGTACTTACCTATAGACCAAACCGGTTTCGGTTATGCCGCTTCCGGTTCCGCACCGGAGGCGCGCGCCGAGGTCGCGTCTTCCAGGCTGAGATGGAGGTTTTCGACAATAGCTTTAAACGCGATGGCGGCCTCTGATTCAGGCGCGCTTATGACAAACGGCTTGCCATCGTCGCTGCCTTTTGCGACTGCAGGATGAAGCGGCACCTTGCCCAAAAAGGGCACACCAAGTTCTTCCGCGAGGCTCTCGCCCGCACCTGAACGCAGCACGGCGCTGGTGAAGCCGCAGTTCGGACACACGTAACCGCTCATGTTTTCGATCACGCCAAGAATCTGCACGCCCGCATCGCGGCAGAGCGTTGCGGCCCGGCGCGCTGTCGCTTGGGCGACGTCGGACGCCATTGTGACGATGATGGCGCCCGTCATGTCGCGAATGTACTGCATGACGCTGACGGTTTCGGTGCCGGTGCCTGCCGGTAAATCGACAATCAGAAAGTCCTGTTCGCCGTATGCGACATTGGCGGTGAATTCTTCAGTCGCGGCGCGCCGCATGTCGTGAAACCAGGTGATAACCTCGGCGTCTTCAATAATGAAGCCGACCGACATCGCGCGAACGCCGTACTGGGTTTCGACGGGAATGATGCCGTTCCGGCCGGCCCGCAATTTCACGTCTTTCACGCCTAGCATGCGCGGCACCGACGGGCTGTCAAAATCAGAATCGAGAATGGTGACGGTACTGCCCTTAAGCTGCAGCGAAACGGCAAGATTTGTTGACACCGTCGTTTTGCCGACGCCGCCCTTACCGCTGAGGATAGCAATCTTGTATTTGATGTCTTCCATATTGCGGACGGCGATATCCATCCGCCCACGGTCCTGAATGTCGACTTTTTCCGGTAGTGTGCACCCGAAGTATCGGCTGCAGGCCTCGCACACAAAATCGCACGAGTTATCGACATTCATTTTGACGATTTCGAAAGTGCCGTCTTCACTCATATCCGGGCCTCACACATTAGAGTCTCTTTACTGAATTCAGGTTTCATCCAAAACGTCCGGGCGAAGTGGGAAGCCCGTAACCGGATTCCCAACTCTCGAGGATCTGATTCTGCAATGCCTCGGGAAATGCGCCACGGAACGAGGTTCGCGTTTGCGCTGATCCGTTTGCACCACTTTCGTGCGGCGAGGTGGCATCAAAGGTGATGGCCGCGCCGCGGGCATGCATTTTGTCGTGAAGGTCGAGAAACGGCACCAACGGGTGAGCCGGAGCGAGACCAAATATCTGTAAGCCCCGCGTCGGGTGAGTGCGCGTCATCGCTGCATGTAATGCTTCGGTGAGGTTGGTCGCCTCAACATCATTTTCGACAACCATAATGTATTGAAAACGAACACCGAGTTTGGTGCCGCGAATAACCGAGACGACACGGTCGGCGATTCCCATATGTCCTTTTTCGACGGCGACAATCAAAAGCGCGAATTTAAGACCGGGCGGTGAATAGGCGTTGATCACCGGAAGCCCGGCCGCTTCCAACTCACGTTTTGCAGCAGACGTATTACTGAATACGCCGTAGAGAATTTCGCATTCGTCGAGGTCGGTGCCGGCGCAACTTATCGGCATGATCGGGTTGTCGCGGTGGGTAATGCAATCGACCCGGAAAACCGGTCGCGGCATGCGTGGACTCGCGCGGTAGCCGGTGGCCTCACCAAACGGGCCTTCGTCCCAGCGTTCGTAGGGGCGCACGTGACCTTCAATAACGATTTCGGCGGTTGCCGGGACCAGCAAATCGTTGGTCTCGCATTTCACGAGATGGAGCGGCTCGCGGCGCAAACCGCCAGCAACTTCGGCTTCACTGACGCCGGCAGGCGGCGACATCGAACCGATCATTGCCGTGGTCGGGCAGCCGCCAAAAAAGATCGCGTACGGCATCGGCTTATCCCGCGCTTCATAACGCTGGTAATAGATCATGCCGATGTGCTGATGCGGATTGACGATCCCGCCCATGGTCGCCTTGTTGTGAATCATGTGGCGATAGACGCCCCAGTTGACCCAGTCACTGTCCGGATCCTTGGTCGCGGTCACACCAAAGGTATCGATGTAACGGCCGCCGTCGCCTTCATGCAGGTAAGGCGCGGGCAGTTTGAAAAGGTTGATGTCCTTGCCGGTCAGAATGTTCTGTTTGCAAGGGCCCTCGGTTACCTGCAGCGGGCGGATCGGATGCGCCATTCGCTGCATGAACTCATTCATCAGGACTTCGTAGTCCGACGACGGATCGAGCCCAAGGCCGATGGCGATGCGGGCAAAGTCGCTTTGCCAGCCCTTGCTCATTGGCGATCCAAGAATTGAGGCACCGTAATCAACGCCGCGAATGTTGGTCATATGCGCCATCGGCGCGCCCACTTCGCAGATGCGACGGCTAATCGCGCCGGCTTCAAGGTTCCAATCGACTTCCTGGTCGATGGTGATCATCTCACCCGCGTCCTCGCAGGCTTTCATGTATTCACGAAGATCGTAAAACGACATTTACTTTTTTCCTGAGCTTGTGCGGATGAGCGACATTGTTAGACAGGTCGGTCAGTTTCTTTTGGAAATCCAAGTTCCGAACTCCACTGTGCGAGGACTTTCTCTCGCATCTCCAGCGGATAACAGCTTTCAAAATCAACCTTCGGCGGCACCGCAATCGAACGATCCCAATCGAGCGGCCAAGTGCAATCAAATATTGCGGCTGCACCGCGTCCCTGTGCGCGTTCCTCTGCCGTCAGGTAAGGCGCGTCTTCGGCGGCTTCGGTGTGCTGAATGATCCAGGTGTCCCGATCCGGATGGCATTTTGTTACCATCGCGTGAAACAGCGCGACCGGATTGGTGATGTCGATGTCGTCGTTGCAGACCAAAATGTAGGGCGTGTATTTGGTAGGCTCGGTATTTCGCACGACACCGGCGACCGCTTGTGCGTATGCGGTGTACGGCACCTGTGTTGTGCACGCGACGACACTGCCGGAAAGCCACGGCGGTGTGAAAATGTTGGCGACCGGTGAACCCTGTTTTTCGAACGCCGCCAAAAGTTGCGTATCGCAGTCGAGGCCGCGCGCAATATGAATATCGCAGGTTGGTGTGCCCCACGTGCAGAAAGGCAGGATCGGATCCTTGCGATGGGTGATCGACTGAACCTTGAACACCACGCCGGTTTTGCGCTCGCCCGTCGCATATCCAAATGTGCCGGGGAAGGGACCGGTTTCGGCCGTCTCTTCGGGGAGAATGACGCCCTCCAGCACCATTTCTGACGCCGCCGGGACCAGCAGATCGCTGAGTTCCGCCTGTACGAGTTGAACGGGCCCCCGTTGCAGACTGCCGGCGACTTCGGCCTTGGTCATGCCGCCGCGGCGCATGCGGAAAGCGGCCGCAATCGTCACCGCCGGAACGGCGCCCATTACAATCGCGAACGGCATTTCCTTGCCTTCCGGTTTGTAAGCGGAGTTCCAGATTTTCGCGACATCGCTGTCTTTGGGGAAGGAAACCGTGAGCGTGTTCTTGGAATTCACCATCAGCGGCAAGATTTCCCAGGCGAGCGAGCCGCCGCCCGGTTCCTGCGCGATTGTGACGGCCCAGCTTGTTAGGTACCGGCCGCCGTCGTTTTCATGCAGCTGCGGCGCCGACAGTGCCTCCAAATCAACGTCGTCTGCTGAAACTTTGATTTCCTTGCACAACCCATCGCCAATCTGCAGCGGTCGAATTGACGATTCGCGGCGCCGTTGGACCTCTTCCTGAATCAGCCGGTAATCCATCGTCGGATCAAGTTCGAGCGCAATCGCGAGTTTCGTCCAGATCCCTTTCATGCCACGGCCGACAAGGCCTGCCGCCATGGTCACGCCGCCGGTCGCACCCTTCACGTTTTTATAGTGAACCGCAGGTCCGCCGCGTTCTGCGAGACGCTGGGCAATCGCACCGGCCTCGAGAAAAGGGTCAACCTCTGCGTCGATTCGGTGGAGCTCACCGGCCGCTTCAAGAGCGTCCATGTATTCGCGAATATCAAAAAAAGCCATAACTCGTCTTTCCAGCCCCCTGGGATCAGTAACCCGTCGATTTATCAGTTAGGAAGCGCCGCTAATTATGGGCGGCGACCCTTACATATTTATTACACATTTTTTCCGGCACTTTTGCGGAACTCGGATTCCGGTGAAATATCAACCTTTTCCGGGTCCAGTTCCTCAAGCACCTTAATTTTCCAGCCGTCTTCAGAGATGTTCTCGGCGAGATCCCGCAGCACGAGATCGTCCGAATCCTCCAGCTCACCGCCCGGTGGCACGACCATCGCCTTGACCACAAGCCGTTCGAAGGTGTCCCGGTTTCGTGCCTCCACGACAATCGGCTCGCCCTTATCGATGCTTGCCCTTTGCGCGTGGACATATTCCTCTAGCACTTCGTAAATCGCCATGGACGCCTCCTCTAAACCGCCGGGGTATTCTCTGGCCCGCAGAAATTGGGGCATTGACCGCCGTCAATGTCTCCGCCTGCAACAGCGGCTTGGTACCTGCGACGGTGCTTCTGGATGCCCATTTCAGGCCGCCTTCAATACCCTGCCTTTGGCCTTCGGTAAAGAATTGCTGGCATCTGATTTGGCCATCTGGAAATGCGGGCTGCAGGTGCATTGGGGTCAAGTTGCCGTTGCGCCTAGGCCTGAGCGGCGCTAGTTTCGCCTGCGATCAGGGAGGCGGGGGAAACACTCGCGGTCAGGGGCCTTCCGAAGGGCCCCAATAATAAATTGGTTTGAGGCAGGGATGGCGACAAAAGGGCTCAAAACGAGGCTTGCCGAGGCGGACGAGTTACTCGACCGCGGGCTTTATTATGGCTCGGCCGTATTGTTGATGATCATCGCGTCCGCCGTGTTTTATTCGGTGGTCATGCGATACGCCTTCAATGCCGCTCCGATTTGGGCCGAACAGGCGCCGCGCGTCTTTTTCGTTTGGATGACTTACCTCGCCATCGCGGTAGCAACGCGTCGCGGCCAAAATATTCGGGTCACGTTTTTTATTGAAATGGTGCCACCGCGCCCGCGCTTGATCATCCAGGTGATCATGCATCTCATCATCATTATTATGCTGGTCGTCGTATTCTGGAATGTGTGGCCGATCATCGCGCTCAATCTTAAAGGGACGATGATGTCGACCGGCTGGAACAATGCCTGGAGTTTTGCGCCGCTGCCGATTTCCTGTGCGTTGATGACTGCCTATGAGGCGCGCTGGATCATCCGCAGCATTCAGCAATATCTCGAAACCGGCGACTTTAAGGACGAAGGCGGCATGGTTCCGGGGAGTGACGACTGATGCTTCTGGTCAGCATGCTCGGGCTCCTGTTCGTATTTTCCTTGATCGGAATGGAAATCGCCTGGGCGATTGGGTTTGCCGCGTTCGGGTACATCGCTCTCTCGCAACTAACAGAACCGTTCCCAACCTCGTACATCCTGTTTGCCCAGCAGATGGTGATCGGCATCGACGGGTTCATTCTCGTTGCCATCCCGCTGTTCGTGTTTGCCGGCGAGTTAATGAACGTGACGGGCGTGACGCAACGCATCATTCGCGTTGCTTCAGCACTGGTCGGCCACATTCATGGTGGCCTCGCCAATGTCGGCGTCGTTGCCAACTTCATCATGTCGGGAATATCGGGCTCCGCACTCGCTGACGCGGCGGCGACCGGCACCGTTCTTATTCCGGCAATGAAAGAACGCGGCTTTCCACCGGCATTCTC
>JAPYRS010000098.1 GCA_029936875.1 Alphaproteobacteria bacterium
TTTCGATTTGATGGGCGCGGTCTATCAACCGGTTCATTTGCTCGCGCGCCTGGCGTTCTTCGGTTTCGAGATTATCGCGTTCGACCGAAAGACGGTGGAGACTGGCCGATGCTACCGCTTCGGCTTCGCGAAGCGCCGGTAAAATTTCGGCGGCTTCCGCCTGCGCGGTCGATGCAGCCGCGCTGTGGCCGGTTTTTTCGGCAACTTCTTTTTCCGCCGCTGCCAATTCATTCTGGGCGCTGTCGACTTCGGCGGCCGAAGAGATCCAGTTTTGATGCAGCAGGATTGCTTCGGCACTACGAATATGCCCGGAAATATTGCGAAAGCGCGAAGCCTGGCGAGCCTGTCGCTTCAATCCCTGAAGCTGCCCCTCCAAAGACTGAATGACATCATCGACGCGGTCGATGTTGGTTTCGGCGGCCCGCAATCGCAATTCCGCCTCGTGACGGCGGCTATGAAGGCCACGAATGCCGGCCGCCTCTTCGAGAATGCCGCGGCGCTGTTCGGGTTTCGAATTGATGATCGCGCCAATCTGACCCTGGCTCACGATTGCGGTTGAATTGGCACCGGACTTCGCATCGGCAAACAGAAGCTGCACATCGCGAAGCCGCACTTCGTCGCCGTTAACCAGATAGCGCGAGCCATTTTCCCGCTCGATTCGCCGCGTCACTTCCAGTTCGTCGCTGTCGTTGAAGGCCGCTGGCGCGGTGCGGTCGCTGTTGTCGATCAATAACGAGACTTCGGCGATGTTACGAACCGGCCGCGTCGTCGTGCCGGCGAAAATAACGTCGTCCATCTCGCCGCCGCGCATGCGCTTGGCTGACACCTCACCCATGACCCAGCGCAGCGATTCAACAATATTGGATTTGCCGCAGCCATTGGGCCCGACAACGCCGGTAATGCCGTCTTCAATCTCCAGTTCCGTCGGATCGACGAAGGACTTAAAGCCGGTAACGCGAATACGCTTAAACTTCATAAGGGGTCAGTTCACTTCAACAGGGGTAAAATAATTTCTTCAAATTCTTCGAGCGAATAGGCGTCCTGGTAGGTCCGGCCATCAATGACGAACGTTGGTGTGCCACCGACATTAAATTCGTTTTCGCCGAACTGGCGGGATTCAACGATTGCTCTCGCCAAATCGTCGTCGGCGAGGCAGGCGTCGGCGCGTTCGGTGCTGAGACCGGCAAGTTGGGCGTAGCGCTTGACTGTCGCGATCGGGTCGTCGGCGAGCGTCCAGTTGCGATGCCGTTTGTAGAGCAGCTGAATGAAGCCATAACGGCGCTTCTCGTCGAGACAGCGGGCGATCATCGCGGCTTCGAGGGCGGCACCGTCCAAGGGAAAGTCGCGAGCGATCAATCTCACCAATCCGGTGTCGATGTATTTTTCCTTCAGTCCCGGCATGGTTTCGGTGTGAAATCGCGCGCAATGGCCGCAGGTGAGCGACATGTATTCGATAATGGTCAGTTTCGCGTCCGGCGAGCCGACCACGTAGGCGGCATTGGCAAATGTGCTGTTGGGCTCGTTTTGGGCGAATGCCGCACCGTGATCGGCGCCAAAGCCCGGCACAAAGAGAAAAACCCCAATCGAAAGGGTGAAAAGGGCGATAGCGGCGGAAAACCGGGTTAATTTGCGCATAACTTCATTAGACCTACTAGATGTTGTGGGAGTATAGGCAGCACGGCCCTGAAGGCAAGCCATGCATTTGCCAATTTTAGCCCCAAATTGCGCCCATTTAAGAGCGCTCGAGGTCGGCTGGGGTGGTTTGTGCGAGCGCTCGACCGAGCCCTTCCAGCGCGGCGGCAAGGGCCGGATCGCGGGTGCCGGCAGTGGCCGCCTTTATGGCTTTCGCGTCCTCGTCGCTGATCGGTCTCAAAGTCCGGGCTTTTTTGACCGGCGCCGACGGCACCGGGCCCTGCACGATGGTAAGCCGCTCGATCGCGGCAAATCCGAAATAGGCGTTGATGCGCTCGATCACCTGCGGCGCGAGATGTTGCAGCTCGAGCGCAAAACCGGACTCGGCGCGGATTTGAAGCGTGCCGCCCGACAACGCATCGCGGGATCGGGTGATCCGTTCCGGGCAGGATTTTGCAGCGAGCAGCGTGCCGACAATTGTCGGCCAGCGGGTGATAATTTCCTGGCGAGCGAATCCCTGTTTGGCGAAGGGGCCGCGGGTTAGCCGTCGCAGGCTCTCAGCAAGCGTTTGGGGACGCCCGGAGCGGCGATCAAAATTAGGCTTCTTGGTCGATTTCGCCATTACGGGTTCCCGGACTTTCAGGATTGATGCGGCGGGCAGCTTCTAAAATGCGGGATCACCGCTCTGCTCAGCCGCGAATCTAACAAGCCGCCATACTGCAATGATTCCGTCGGCCCGTCATCGCTCGCAATCGATTAAATTTGCGTGGCAGTGTTATTGTCGGATCATGCCTAGGAGAATTTATTCATGACCGGCCGCGCTGCGAAAAAGTCTGGATCGACAAAACCAAATTCAGCCAAGTCCAGTTCGAGTGAACCGGAGGCGGCGTTCCAACCGTTTGAGGCGGCGACGGCGCGGGGGCTTCAAAGGCGTTTGGTCAATTGGTACGTCCGTCACGGTCGTGACCTTCCGTGGCGGGAGCCGGACGCGCTTGCCGATCCCTACCGCATCTGGCTTAGCGAAATCATGTTGCAACAGACAACGGTGGCGACAGTCGAGCCCCGTTATCACCGGTTCCTCGCGCGCTGGCCGACAATCAAAAAGCTCGCGGCCGCGCCGCTCGACGACGTGCTGCATGAATGGCAGGGGCTCGGTTATTACGCGCGCGCGCGAAACCTTCATGCCTGCGCCAACGTCGTCAGCGAGGCTCACGGCGGCGTTTTTCCCGATACCGAAGACGCGCTGCGGGCGTTGCCGGGCATCGGTGCCTACACGGCGGCAGCGATTGCCGCCTTTGCGTTTGGTGCGCCGACGACAATTGTTGACGGCAATGTCGAGCGGGTGATGGCGCGACTATTCGCAATTGAACAACCGTTGCCCGGCGCCAAGAAAATATTGGCGGCGGCGGCCGCCACTCTCTCGCCGAAAAAACGCACCGGCGATTACGGTCAGGCGATCATGGATCTCGGCGCAGAGATATGCCGGCCGAAAAATCCCGATTGCCCGTCATGTCCGTGGTCAATTCGCTGCCGTGCCTATGCCGCAGGCGATCCGGCTCGTTATCCGGTTCGATCAAAGGCCAAACCGCGGCCGATCCGATTCGGGATCGCATTTTTGGTATCGGACGGCAACGGCAAATGGTTATTACAAAAACGCCCCGAAAAAGGCCTGCTCGGCGGCATGATCGAATTTCTCTCAACACCCTGGGCGGATCAAAAAATCACCATGCGCACCGCGAAATCACACGCCCTGCTAGGCGGGCGCTGGCGGCTGATGCCGGGTTCGGTCGGGCATACATTCACCCATTTTCATCTCGAGATGCGGGTCGCAACCGGCACGGTGGACGTGACAAAAGGAATGCATGTCCCGCTACCAGAGGCGACGAACACATTTTGGGCGGAAGCCTCAGAATTTGGCGATTACGCTTTTGCCACGCTGACCTGGAAGATCGCGGTTTTCGCCGGAATCGAAAGCGCTAGTTGAGTTCGCGGCGGAGTTGCTGCCGAAGAATATCGATCGAAACCTGTTTTCCCTCGACGTCAAAATGCCAGAAGGTCCAGCCGTTGCAACTGACGGCACCCTGTACGTGGGCGCCGATTTTATGAATCGATCCGGTTGCGTCCTGGCAAACAAGGCTGCCATCGGCGCGAACCCGGGCCGCATGTTTTCGCCGTGCGTCGAACAGCGTTTGCCCCGGCTCCAGCAGGCCCCGTTCAATCACCATGCCGAATGGGATACGCGGCTCTGCCCGTTTTGATTTCATCACTTCGACGTCTTCGGGACGGCTGGGCGTAATACCGGCGAGGCGCTTTTCGGAAATCCGGATGTAATTCGGTTCCCGTTCGATGCCGAGATAGCGCCGCCCCAGTTTCTTGGCGACAGCTGCCGTGGTGCCGGTGCCGGAAAACGGGTCGAGCACGAGATCGCCAGGCTTTGTCGTTGCCAAAATCACCCGGTGTAAAAGGGATTCGGGCTTCTGGGTTGGGTGTGCCTTCTTGCCGTTTTCCTTAAGCCGTTCGCCGCCGGTGCAGAGCGGCAGCAGCCAGTCCGACCGCATCTGCAAATCATCGTTCAGCGTTTTCATCGCGTCATAATTAAACGTGTAGCCGCGTTGGTTTTTACCCTTGGCGCACCAGATCAGGGTCTCGTGGGCGTTGGTGAAACGACGCCCGCGAAAGTTCGGCATCGGATTGGTTTTTCGCCAAATAACGTCGTTTAGAATCCAGAATCCGAGATCCTGAATGGCGACGCCGAGCCGAAAAATATTGTGGTAGCTGCCGATCACCCAAAGCGCGCCGGTATCTTTCAGCACCCGGTGGGCTTCAAAAAGCCATTCGCGGCTGAACTGATCGTAGGCGGCGAACGATCCGAACTTATCCCAGGTATCATCGACGCCCTCGACGCGGCTGTCGTTAGGACGGCGAAGCTCGCCTTCAAGCTGCAGGTTATAGGGCGGGTCGGCGAAAATCAGATCGATCGATTTGTCGGGCAGCGTGCGGAGAACCGCGACGCAATCGCCGTTGAGAATTTGATTGGTCTGCTCGACCACGCCTCCGGTGCCGGGCGCCTTCGCCGTCTTCTTCGACGTCTTCGTGGCCGGGCCGGTGCCAGCCACCGATGGGGATGCCGCCGATTTGGCTGCCACCGATTTGGATTTCGTTGATTTGGTGCGCTGTGACATGGCGCGCATCCTGAGTCAGTGGACTCGCCGGGTCAAGATTTCTTTTCAGAGTCAATGACTTAGTGGGTAATCCTCATTCAGACACAAAATCTTGTGTCCTTAACGGCTTGAAACTCATGCGGTGATGCGGCGTTGGCCCATAAAGAGTGATGGCGAGTTTGTGCTCAGCGCTTCCGTATCCCGCATTCCGCTCCCAGCCGTAACCTGGATAGACATGGGATAGTGCCCGCATCGCCCGGTCGCGGGTAACTTTCGCGATCACCGAGGCAGCGGCAATCGAAAAGCTTCGGCCGTCTCCGCCGATCAATGTCTCGGCCGGGCAGGTCAGCGCCGGTGCGCGGTTGCCGTCAATCAAGGCAATATCCGGATTATGACCGAGGCGCGAGACAAGCTGTTGATTGGCTCGGGCCATCGCAAGCAGGGTCGCCTGGAGAATATTGATCCGGTCGATCTCGGCGACACTGGCCGCACCGATGCCGAACCGGGCGTGGCAAGACAGATAGTCGAAAAGCGTTTCCCGTTTTTCGCGGCTGAGTTTTTTCGAATCATTAAGACCGGCGGGGATGTGTGCCACGTCGAGTACAAGTGCGACGGCAACAACGGGCCCGGCAAGCGGCCCCCGCCCGGCTTCATCAATGCCGGCAACAGTGCCACCGGCACGGGTTTCAAATGAAAAATCGGGGCCATTCACAGGGCCATCTTACGGGCGCGGTAATTTCCGCGAAAGCGGGCAGCAGTGATATCCGGGGGCAATTTGATCGCGAAAATAGGCGATTATATGTTGATTATCATATAATGGAGCGGATGGCATTGCGAGTTTTCATTTAGCATCAAGTATTGCGATGTGAAAAGTATTGACGCTTCCCTCGAAAGCCGTAAACAGCGTTTCAGTTGTCATTAGTATGATAATTATCATATTATAATCTAAATTAGCGCCGAATACGTTGTGTTCTGCGGGTAAACGTCGAAATTCCCGCGGCCCAAAGGTAGGGGACGTTGAATGAGATACGATCGAAATCACAAAAACCGGACGCGGCGAAAGATCCTTGGTATCGCTGCCGTGGCAATGCGCCGAATCGGTCTTCGCGGGGCCACCGTCACGGGCGTTATGGCCGAAGCCGGGCTCAGTCACGGGGGCTTTTACGCCCATTTCAAATCTAAAGACGAACTTGCCGCCGCCGCCCTTGGCCAGGCCTTTGCCAATACACGGGACGCTTTATTCGGCAGTGGTGCTGGCGCCCAAAATCCAACCGCACCAGCCGTGGACCAAAGCGATCTCGGCGCGGTCATCGGCCGCTATCTTGGTCACCAGCACCGTGACCATGCCGAGGCCGGTTGTCCGTTGCCGTCGCTCGCCGCCGAGGGGTCCCGCGAAGCACCCGCGATTAGAGACGCGTTACAAAAGGGCGCGGCTGATTATGTCGCAATTCTGACGGCGCGGGATCATGGCGAAGCAACAGCGGCGGCTGCCAATGACGGCAATCAGGCGTGGGCGCTTTTGTCTCTGATGGTCGGCGGTATGACGTTGGCGCGCCTCGATCCGGACCCCGCCCGGTCCGATCAAATTCTGCGCGCCTGTCGAAAGGCGGCTAAGGAAATGCTTGGGTGATATTGAGGCGTCGAACAGAGCGGCGATCTCGAGCGGTTCCGCAACCGATCCTAATTATCAGGCCGGTCTAAAAGAGATCAAGCTGCGGCGACGGTTTTTTCGGCGCTGTCGGGGCTTCGAATTTGGAACTATCAAGCTGGTGGGTTTTGCCCTTAAGGCCGAGCCGCGCCGCCGAAAGCCGAAACCGTTCGCCGAGGAGTTCTGCGAACGGGCCGGAGCCCACACCCCGTAAACCAAATTCCGAATCATAGAGCTTCCCTCCATACGCCTCCCGCATCAGTTTGAGCACACGACTAGCGCGGTCCGGCACGTTTTCTTCGAGCCATTCGGTAAACAATGCTTTGATCTCAAGCGGCAATCTCAAAAGCAGATAGCCGGCTGAAACGGCGCCCGCGGTTGCCGCCGCTTCGAGAATTGATTCAAGCTCCATGTCGGTGAGGCCGGGGATCATCGGCGCGGCCATCACCCCGACCGGAATGCCGGCACGGGAGAGCGCGCGGATCGTTTCGAGGCGTTTCGACGGCCTGGAGGCGCGCGGTTCCATCATGCGCGATAGCTTGCGGTCGATCGTGGTCACCGAGAGATGAACGCTGACGAGATTTTCCTTGGCGGCGGCCGCCAGAATATCGATGTCACGTGCGACTAGCGCCGATTTGGTAACGATGGTAAACGGGTGCTTGCAGTCGATCAGCGTCTCAAGAATCTCGCGGGTAATGCGCAATCCCTTTTCGATCGGCTGATAGGGGTCAGTATTGGTGCCAAGCGCAATCGGTGCCGGGCGATAATTCTTTTTAGCGAGCTCCGCCCGCAACTGCAGTGCTGCTTCCGGTTTTGCCACCAACTTGGTTTCAAAATCGAGCCCCGGCGAATAGCCAAGCTGCGCATGAGAGGGACGGGCGAAGCAGTAACTGCAGCCATGCTCACATCCGCGGTAAGGATTAATCGAACGATCAAACGGAATGTCGGGCGAAGTGTTGCGCGCCAAAATTGTCCGGCTCGAATCAATCGTCACCGTGGTCCGAATGGGCGGCGGCATGTTGTCGGCGCCGTTCCACCCATCGTCATAAGCAAAGGATTCGTCGGCTTCGACGTGGGCGAGCGCTTCGTAACGCCCGCTTTGGTTTGAGACCGCGCCACGACCACGCCGCAATTCTGCGCGGACGGCGTAAGGTGACCTTGTGACCTCAACCGGATCCAAATCGTCGTCGAGAAAATTGCCCGGTGACACCGCCCGTGCCGGGGAGGAGGGCCCAGAAGTTGGGCGCATTCCTCGACGGATCGCGGCATGGGGTGGGCCGCGTCGTTGGGGCTCTTTGTTGGGGCTGAGCGTTTCACCGAGCATCCAGCGATCTTAATCAATTAAAAGAACAAATCAAGAACATTTTCTTATTCGGCCGGTTTCAGGGATAAATCCAGATGGATTCCAAGAGGTTTGGGCCTGTTAGGCTCAACTCACGTTGAGTTCAACGCCGAAGCCAAGTGCGCCCTTGCACCCATTAAAGGGAGAGGGGATATGTGGGTTATGCCCCAAGACCCCCAGCATTCACCGGACAGCCAAATCGATCCAGCCGCCGACGTGCGCCCGCTCGACCGGCTTTCAATCATCATCCCGTCCCTGAATGCAGGCCGCGATATCGCCCGGACATTGCTTTCATGCGGCGGCGGCAGTTGGGGCCAGCCCGAGATTACCGTGATTGACGGTGGCTCGGCCGACGAGACCATGCAATTTGCATCGGCGCTCGGCGCGAAAGTCATCACGAGTGAACGGGCGCGCGGGCACCAACTTAGAAAAGGCGCGAAATCAACCGAGCGGGAATGGATGCTGTTTCTGCACGCCGATACAGAGCTGGAGGCCGACTGGGCGGAAGAGGTTGCAAAGCATCTGCTGGAGCCTGCAAATCAGCAAACCGCGGCGGTTTTTCGATATGGTCTGGCCGATGCCGGGGTTTGGCCACGCGCGCTGGAAATGACGGTGGCCTTTCGCTCAAAAGTTTTCGCGCTGCCTTACGGCGATCAGGGTTTGTTGATCCACCGCGATCTTTATTTTGACCTCGGGGGCTATCGGCCAATCCCGATCATGGAAGATGTTGACTTCGTTCGGCGCATCGGCCGAAGGCGGCTCCATCGTTTTTATGCCGGCGCGATTACATCGGCGGCGCGTTATCAAAAAGGATACGGACGCCGCGTCGCGCGCAACCAAATTTGCCTCGCCCTTTATTTCCTCGGCGTCTCGCCGCGAAGAATTGCCCGGCTCTACGGATGACCCGGTTTTGCGAATGAAAAGCGTGCGCAACCACCTCATTCTGTTTTTGCGAGCGCCGCAGATTGGCGCCGTCAAAGGGCGGCTTGCGGACGGAGTCGGTGCGTACGCCGCATGGCGTTTTTACCGCCAAACAAGTGCGCGCCTAATTACCAAAGTCGCCGGTGATCATCGCTGGTCAAGCCACCTCGCGGTGACGTCCGCAACATTTGTCACACGCTCGCGATTCTGGCCGGATTGCATTCGGCGGTTTGACCAGGGCCAAGGTGACATTGGTCAGCGAATGGCGGCGTCGTTTGCGGCAACGCCGCTGGGCGCCGCCGTACTGGTCGGCGGTGATATTCCGGATTTGGGGCGCGACCACATTGCGTCGGCCTTTCAGGCCCTGCGGCAATCGGAAATTGTCTTCGGACCTGCGTCCGACGGCGGCTTTTGGTTGGTCGGACTTTCGGGCCGGCGAATTCCGAAAGAGGTTATGGCGCGGCGATTGTTTCGGGATGTTCGCTGGTCCGGGCCGCAAGCGCTTGAAGATACCGCCCGTAATATTCCGGCCCATGTGCAGGTCCGGTATCTCGAAACTCTGGATGATGTCGATCATGCCGCTGATCTCGAAGCGGCGCGCGGTCGCGAATAATTCGCTTAAGAGGCGACAGAATTTTTGGGCGCTGCCCGTTCTTCTCCGACCTGATGCGTCGTGCAATCAGTGAGTTCGTCCAGACTCACACTGATAACCCACAGGACAATGGGAAGTTGATGTTCGTCTGATTCGTCAGATATCACCTTGTGTGTAAGTGATTTTCGTATAACGCGGACATCCTACGGACACGACGACCCAAAAGACCCT